>DASYQZ010000063.1:0-12475 GCA_036004865.1 Vicinamibacterales bacterium | reverse complement strand
CGCCGGAAAGCGCGCCGACGTCGCCGTCGATCTGCGCGTCCTCGAGTCCCAGTCCGTGGAGGACTTCGCGCGCCCGAGCCTCGACCTCGTATCCGCCGAGGTGCTGGTACTCCTCCTGGACGTGTCCGTAGCGGTCGAGCGCGTCCGGATCGTCGAGCCTCGACTCGAGCGCGATCAGCTCGTGATGGAGATCGCCGAGGCGGCCGCTGCCGGCGATCGATTCATCGAGGACGGAGCGGCCGGACATCTCCTCCACATCCTGGCGGAAGTAGCCGATGGACATCTTCCTCGGCACGGCGATCGTCCCCTCGTCGGCCGATTCCTCGCCGACGATCATGCGGAAGAGCGTCGTCTTGCCGGATCCATTCGGTCCGACGAGGCCGACCTTTTCACCAGGGTTGAGCTGAAAGGACGCGTCGACGAACAGGATCTGTTTGCCGTACTGCTTGCTGACTCGCGAAAACGAAATCATCGTTCTCTAGTGTAAGCTTCGGCCATGGCACGGTCATACGCGAGGCTCACGGAGCCGCTGGTCCGCGACAACGGCGTGCTGCGCGCGGCGAGCTGGGACGAGGCGCTCGATCGCGCGGCCGCCGGCTTCCGCGCGGTCGTCGAGCGGGACGGTCCGTGGAGCTTCGGCATGTTCAGTTGCTCGAAGGCGACGAACGAAGTGAACTATCTTGCGCAGAAGTTCACGCGCGGCGTCATCGGCAGCAACAACGTCGACAGCTGCAACCGCACCTGACACGCCCCGAGCGTCGTCGGTCTGACGACGGTCTTCGGAGCGGGTGGCGGGACGAGCTCGTACCGCGAGATCGAGGACGCCGATCTGATCGTCCTCTGGGGATCGAACGCGCGCGAGACGCATCCGATCTTCTTTCATCACCTGCTGAAAGGCGTGAGGAACGGCGCGCGGCTGTACACGATCGATCCGCGGCGGACGACCTCGGCCGCGTGGGCCGACGTGTGGCTCGGCCTCGACGTCGGATCCGACATCGCGCTGGCCAATGCCATGGGCCGCGAAATCATCGCCGCCGGCCTCGCCAACTGCGCGTTCATCGAGCGCGCGACCAGCGGTTTCGACGCGTATCGCCAGTCGGTCGAGCGCTACACGCTCGACCATGCCGAGCGCATCACCGGCGTGCCCGCCGAGACGATTCGCGAGCTGGCGCATGCCTACGCACGCGCGAAGCGGGCGCAGGTCTGCTGGACGCTGGGCATCACGGAGCATCACAACGCCGTCGACAACGTGTTCGCGATCATCAACCTGGCGCTCCTGACGGGCCATGTCGGCCGGTACGGGTCGGGCCTCGTCCCGCTGCGCGGCCAGAACAACGTCCAGGGCGGCGGCGACATGGGCGCCATCCCGAACAAGTTCGTCGGCGGCCAGGACGTCGAGAACGGCGAGCACCGCGCGATGTTCGAACGCGAATACGGATCGCAGATTCCGGCGACGCGCGGCTGGCACCTGAGTCAGATGTTCGAGGCGATGGAGCACGGCAAGCTGCGCGCGGTCTACGTGCTCGGTGAGAATCCGGCGCAGTCGGAAGCGGACGCGACACGCGCCGTCGGTTTGCTCGAAGGGCTCGAGCACCTGGTCGTGCAGGACATCTTTCTCACGAGGACGGCCGAGCTCGCGCACGTCGTGCTGCCTGCAGCGGCGTCGTGGTGTGAGTCCGAAGGCACGGTGACGAGCAGCGAACGGCGCGTGCAGCGCGTGCGCAAGGCGCTCGAGCCGCCAGGCGCCGCGCGCGACGACATCGCGATTCTGTGCGAGCTGGCGCGGCGGCTCGGTCACGATTGGGGCCGCCTTCGCGCCGAAGGCGCTTCGGCGAGCCTCGCCGAAGCTCGCTCGCTTCGCACGCGAGCGGAGGCGGGATCGCCGTCGGCCGAGGACGTGTGGAATGAAGTGCGCAGGCTGTCGCCGTGGCACCGCGGGATGAGCTACGCGCGCCTCGAAGCGCTCAACGGATTGCAGTGGCCGTGTCCGACCGAGGATCATCCCGGCAGCCCGCTGCTGCACGATCGCCTCTGGGCGGACCCGGTTGGCGGTCCACGCGCGCCGTTCATGCCGGTCGAGTTCGAGCCGCCGGTCGACGAGCTCACACGCGACTTTCCAATCCGCCTCACGACAGGCCGGCGCCTGGACTCGTTCAACACCGGCGTGCAAACTGGCGGTTACTCGTCGCCGCTGCGGCGCGGCGAGACGATCGACCTCGCGCCTGAAGACGCGGCGGCGCTCGGCCTCGCCGAAGGCGAACGCGTCCGCATCGTCTCTCGCCGAGGCGCCGTGGTCGCGCCGGTCCGCGTCGACCCGGGTCTGCGCCCAGGACTGGCATTCATGACACTGCATTTCCCCGACGAGGTCGAGACGAACATCCTCACGATCGACGCCACCGATCCGAAGTCGGGGACCGCCGAATTCAAAGCCACGGCGATTCGGATCGAAAAACTCGAGGAGCCCGTCGGCGCGGCATAGCCCACGTTTCCCATGGACATTCATCTGATCCCCGGCGCCGTGGCGACGCCTGTCGAGCGCGATGCCATTGACGGCGCGATCGCACCCAGCACCCAGCACCCGGCACCGAGCACCAAGCACCAAGCACCAGGCAACAGGCACCTCTTATTGCCCGCCTTGCATGCCGTCCAGCGACGAGTCGGCTGGATCAGCGAAGGCGCGCTGAATCACATCTGCGAGCGGTTGTCGATCGCACCGGCCGACGCGTACGGCGTCGCGTCGTTCTACGCGATGTTCTCGCTCTCGCCGCGGCCGCCGCTGGTGGTCCACGTGTGCGACGACATCGCCTGCCGCGCGAACGGCGCCGAGGCGTTGTGCCGCGAGCTCGAACAGCGTCTCGGCAAACCGGGCGAGCCGGCGGACCGGGGGGCAGGCGCCCCCGGATTGGACGTTGGCGGGCGCGCGACCTGGGTACGGAGTCCCTGCCTCGGTCAGTGCGATCGCGCTCCTGCTGCCTTCTTTCAAGTCGCCGGCGAAGGCGCAGAGGATGCGACGCTGACGAACGCGACGGTGAACGCGATTGTCGCCGGCGCGGCGGACTCGACGACGACCGTCGGGGCCACCGCGGTGTACGCGGACGAACCGCGGCTCCTGCGGCGAGTCTGCCTTGCCAATCCCGAGAGCGTCGTTGATTACCGGGACTACCGGGCCCACGGCGGGTACGACGCGCTGGAGCGCGCGCTGGTGATCGGAGCGGACGCGGTCATCCGCGAGGTGACCGAGGCGCGGCTCGTCGGCCGCGGCGGCGCGCTGTTCCCCACCGGCCGCAAATGGGACGCCGTCGCGCGCCACTCGTCGCGCCCTCACTATCTGGTCTGCAACGCCGACGAATCAGAGCCTGGCACGTTCAAGGATCGCGTGCTCATGGAAGCGGATCCGTTTGCCGTCATCGAAGCGATGACGATTGCGGGGTGCGCGACCGGATGCGAGCAGGGATTCCTCTACATCCGCGGCGAGTATCCGCTGGCGACCGCGCGGCTGCGAGGCGCTATCGAGGCGGCGCGCGCGCGCGGCCTGCTCGGCGACGACATTCTGGGTGCGGGCGTCCGCTTCGACGTGGAGCTGCGGCGCGGCGCCGGCGCGTACATCTGCGGCGAAGAAACAGCGCTGTTCAACTCGATCGAGGGACGGCGCGGCGAGCCGCGCAACAAGCCGCCGTTCCCGGTGGACGTTGGACTCTTCGGCCAGCCGACGGTCGTCAACAACGTCGAAACGCTCGTCAACGTCCTGCCGATCGTGCTCGACGGAGGCGCGGCGTACGCACGCATCGGCACCGGCCAATCGACCGGCACGCGGCTCTTCTGTCTCTCCGGCTCGGTCACGCGCCCCGGCGTGTACGAAGTGCCGCAAGGCGTCACGCTCGCCGGGCTCATCGCGCAGGCCGGCGGCGTCCGCGACGGCCGCGCGCTGCAGGCGGTGCTGCTCGGAGGCGCCGCCGGCGTCTTCGTCACGCCGCAGGAGCTCGACATGCCGCTGACGGTCGAGGGTGCGCGCGCCGCCGGCGCCACGCTCGGATCGGGCGTGGTGATGCTGTTCGACGACCGCGTCGATCTCGGCGACATCACCAGGCGCATCGCCGCGTTCTTCCGCGACGAATCGTGTGGCCAGTGCGTGCCGTGCCGGATCGGGACGATCCGGCAGGAGGAGCTGCTGCACCGCCGTCAGCTCCCGCTCATCGAGGAGGTGGCGCAGGTGATGCGCGACGCGTCGATCTGCGGGTTGGGGCAGACGGCGTCGAGCGCTGTGCTCTCGGCGATCAAAAAGCTGCGGATATTCGACGTCGAGACCGCGCGATGACTTCACGCGTCACAATGCAACCACGAAAACACGAAAACACGAAACCAACCTGGTTCTCTCTGTTTTCGTTGTTGCGTTTGAGGGAAGCGATTTCAGGATGACGAGCGATTTCAGGATGAAAAGTAGTTTCGTGGTTTCGTGGTTTCGTGGTTGCGTTTAGGCAGGCGATTTCAACATGACAAGCGATTTCAAGATGACAGTAGCTACGCCTGCACGCCCGATTTCACTCACGATTGACGGCCGTGCCGTCACGGTGCCCGAGGGCACGACGATCCTTCAGGCGTGCCGCGGGATCGGCATCGACACGCCGACGGTCTGCTATCTGGAAACGCTGACGCCCGTCAACGTCTGCCGCGTCTGCGTCGTCGAGGTCGAAGGATCGCGCGTGCTCGTGCCGGCCTGCTCGCGTCCGGTCGAGCCGGACATGGTCGTCCGCACCGACACCGAACGCGTGCGGCACAGCCGGAAGCTGGTGCTGGAGCTGCTCGGCTCGAGCGTCGACCTCTCGCTGGCGTCAGACGATGTCGCGCGGTACATGCGCGAGTACGGCGCGCAGCCGGCCCGGTTCGGCGCCGCCGCGAAGACGGTCGCGCAGCCGGTCAAGATCGACAACGAGTTGTACGTGCGCGACTACTCGCGCTGCGTGCTCTGCTACAAATGCGTCGAGGCGTGCGGCGCCGACGCGCAGAACACCTTCGCGATCGCGGTCGCCGGCCGCGGATTCGATGCGCGTATCTCGACCGAATCCGACCGCCCGCTGCCCGACTCGGCGTGCGTCTACTGCGGCAACTGCATCGGCGTGTGCCCGACCGGCGCGCTGATGTTCAAATCGGAATACGACATGCGGCAGGCCGGCACATGGGACGAGTCGAAACAGACGGTCACCGACACCATCTGTCCCTACTGCGGCGTCGGCTGCACGCTGGAGCTGCACGTGCAGGACAACGCGATCGTGCGCGTGACTTCACCGCTCGATCACGACGTCACGCGCGGCCATCTCTGTATCAAGGGACGCTTCGGCTGGCAATTCGTGCAGAACCGGGGGCCCGGCTAGCGCCCGTCCTCGCGCGCGGCGTGTCTGATAGCAACGCTGATCCAACCGGTTTTATCTTGGTGTCCTTCGTGTCCTTTGTGTTGATTCAGCGCCGATACAGCGGATAGAAAACCGATTAGCCGACGATGCGGTGCGGGTGAGCATAGATGTTGAACCCCTCGTCGCGCACGAAACCGACGAGCGTCACGCCTGATTCGCGCGCGAGATCGATCGCGAGGCTCGACGGCGCCGACACCGCCGCGACCAGCGGGATGCCGGCGATCGCGGCTTTCTGGACGATCTCGAACGACGTGCGCCCGCTCACGCAGAGCGCGTGCGTCGACAGCG
Source organism: Vicinamibacterales bacterium (assembly GCA_036004865.1). GTDB lineage: Bacteria > Acidobacteriota > Vicinamibacteria > Vicinamibacterales > CAVVIG01 > QHWF01. The sequence goes on along the minus strand of DASYQZ010000063.1, from coordinate 6,779 downwards.
GCAACTGCTCGCGGAGCAGCATGCGGCCGATCACTTTGTCGACCGCGTTGTGCCGGCCGACGTCTTCGGCCGTGTCGACCAGCCGCCCGTCGGGAGCAAAGAGACCGGCGGCATGCAGCCCGCCCGTTTCGTCGAACGCCGCCTGCGCGGCGCGAAGCCGCGGCGGCAGCGACACGAGCACCGCCGCGTCCATCGTCCAGGCGGCGTCGATCGGCGGCAGGTGCGTCATCAGCGACTCGATCGTCAGCCGGCCGCACATCCCGCACGACGCGTTGGTCGTCACCTGTCGGCGATCGGCGAGCGCACGGTCGACCCGATTCCGATCCATGAGCGTCACGTTCACGACATTTGAGGAACCAACCGCAGCGATCGCCGAGAATCCATGGCCTTGCGTGCCGGGCGCGTTCTGGGATGGCTTGTCGGTGCAGTACTCAATCGTGCCGAGATCGTCGGCGCTGCGAATCACCTGCTCCGCGAGCAGAAACCCGGCCGTGAGCTCGCGATCGGCGCCCGGCGTTCGCATGACGACGGCGAAGGGGCGGCCGTGGAGGCGGATTTCGAGCGGCTCTTCCGTAGCGGCACGATCCTGCTCGGCTCCGCGGCGAGGGCCGCGCACGCGAACGACGTCGAACGACCTCACCATGTCAGACATTCTTTATTCCCAGAACGTCATCTTACCCGTGACTGGTCCGTCTGGTATTCCCGTTGCATCAGCGAGATGGCGATGTCGAGCCGCAAGGCCACAGGTTCATTCGGCCGGCGAATGGAGCGATTGTCCGAGCGCGTCACGCGATGGGCGGGCAGCACCGGCGCGTTCGCCTGCGCGCTGGGCGTCGTGCTGATCTGGGCGATCAGCGGACCGATCTTTCACTTCTCCAATACCTGGCAGCTCGTCATCAACACCGGCACCACGATCGTCACCTTCCTGATGGTGTTTCTCATCCAGCGCACTCAGAACAAGGATTCGCTCGCTATCCACCTCAAGCTGAACGAAATCGTCGCGGCCATGGAGGGCGCGAGCAACCGCCTCGTCGACGCCGAGGAGTTGTCCGAGAAAGAGCTGCACACGCTCGAGACGTACTACTCCGAGCTGGCCAAGCTGTCGAAGAACGCCATTCACGTCACCGACTCGCACTCGATCGAAGAAGCGCGCGAGCGCCACTCCGCCAAGCACGGGAAGCGCCGCCGCGCCAGCTAGTGGCGTGTCCACGCGCCACTAATCGTAGAATTGTGCATGCCCGCCGCTTCGTCATTCGACATCACATCCACCATTGACTTCCAGGAAGTCGACAACGCCCTGAACCAGGCGCGCAAGGAAGTCGCGCAGCGCTACGACTTCAAGGGCGCGAAGGCCGACGTCACGCTCAGCGAGAAGGACAAGACGCTGACGCTCGTCACCGCCGACGAGATGAAGATGAACGCGCTCTGGGAAATCATCCAGACGCGGCTCGTGCGGCGCGGCGTGCCGATCAAGAACTTCAAGGCGCCCGAAAGCGAGCCGGCCGCCGGCGGCACGCTCCGCCGCGTGGTCACAATTCAACAGGGAATCCCGATCGAGGCCGCGCGCGAGATCGTGAAGTTCATCAAGGAGAAGAAGCTGAAAAAAGTGCAGGCGGCGATCCAGGCCGATCAGGTGCGCATCAGTTCGCCATCGAAGGACGAGCTGCAGGAAGCGATGCACGCGCTGCGCGATCACGACTTCGGCGTCGCGCTGCAATTCGGCAATTACCGATAGTTCTAAGTTCTGAGTTCCAAGTTCTGAGTTCTAAGTTCTAAGTTCTAAGTTCTCACTTCTTTTCCTTTTTCTCCTCCCACTGCACCGACGCTTCCGGATCCATCTCGAGAATCAGCTCGGACAGGCCGTCGGTCTTCCGGTTCATCGGGAAGTGGATGTCGTAGTCCAGCTCCTCCTTCGATGCGGCGCGCAGCTCGTGTTCGAGCCGGTTGCGCGTGAGCAGCCTTTCGATTCTCGGCTTCAGCTCCACGGGATCCTTCGCCTTCACCTTCAGCACGAACAGTTGCGTCGCCTTCGGCTCGAACGATTCGACCACCCACAGCAGCATCAAGAAGAAGGCCGTCCCGAAGGCGGCGAGAATCCACAGGCCGACGCCGCACGAGAGCCCAATCGAGAGCGTCGCCAGCATCACGCCGGCATCTTTCGGATCGTCGATCTTCGCGCGATACCGGACGAGCCCCGCGGCGCCGACGATGCCGAATGCGCGCGCGAGGCTGGACCCGACCACTAACATCACGATCGCGCCGACGACGGCGAGGATGATTTGCGTCTGGATGACGGGCGCCCGCCGGCTCGGCGTGCCGCGGCGGCGCGGACGAAAGGCGAGCGCGCACGCGAGCAGGGCGGCAACCGGCAGCCGGAGGACGGCATGGCGCAGCTCTGCGAGCTGCGTGTCGCGAGGCGGCGTGTCCGTCGCGGTATCGGTGCGCGTGGCTCTCTCGACTTGCTCCGGCACCGCCGCCGGCTGCGTTTGCGCGATGAGCGGTGGAGCGATGATCGCGACGCAGACAATCAGAAGCACGATGGAACGCCACGCACGGTCGATGCGATGTGTGCGCTGCACGTCCGCTCAGTCAGCAAGTCCGCTGCCAGATGAGGTCGGGGCTGACCTACCTTACTGCCTGAGCTAGCGCTGGCGTTGGGCTTGCTAATCGCGTGCTGGTGACCGGCGCGCGCATTCCACTGTCAACGTATCGACTGCAATTCAACCCGCGCTTCACGTTTCGCGACGCGCGCGCCATCGTCGACTATCTCCACGCGCTCGGCATCAGCGACGCCTACGCGTCTTCCTATCTGAAGGCGGTTCCCGGCAGTCCGCACGGTTACGACGTCGCCGATCCGACGCGTCTCAATCCTGACATCGGCAGCGAAGAAGACTACTGGGCCTGGGTCGGCGCGCTGCGCGCCCGCGGCCTGGGTCATCTACTCGACGTGGTGCCGAACCACATGGGGATCGCGAAATCGGCGAATCCATGGTGGCTCGACGTCCTCGAAAACGGCCCGAGCTCGCGCTTCGCCGGTTGCTTCGACATCGAATGGCATCCGGTGAAGGACGAGCTCGCCGACAAAGTACTGATTCCGATTCTCGGCGACCAGTATGGGGCGGTTCTGGAACGGCAGGAGCTGCAGCTCGCCTATCGCGACGGCGCGTTCGTCGTCGCCTACTACGACGAAGTGCTGCCGATCGCGCCCGACACGTATTCCCGGATTCTGGCGGGCGCGCTCGACCGATGGGTCGAAGAGCACGCCGGCGACGCGGCGGACGAGCTGGAGATCATCCTGAGGGCGGCCGACAACCTGCCGCCGCGCAGCACACACGAGGCGGATCAGATCGCGCTGCGCGCGCGTGAAAAGGAGGTTGTCAAGCGGCGGCTGGCGGCGCTGACGGCGTCGAGCGCCGAGGTGCGCGCGCTCATCGACGACTGCGTCGCGCGCTTCAACGGCGTCGCAGGCCGGCCGCGCAGCTTCGATCTGCTCGATCGACTGCTGAACGAGCAGTCGTACCGGCTCGCGCACTGGCGCGTGGCGTCGGAGGAAATCAATTACCGGCGGTTCTTCGACGTCAATCAGCTCGCCGCGCTGCGCATGGAAGATCCCACCGTGTTCGACGACGTGCATCGCTTCGCGTTCGAGCTCGTGCGGCGGGGCGGGCCGACCGGCCTCCGCATCGATCACGTGGACGGTCTGTACGCGCCCGGCGATTATCTGCGCCGCCTGCAGGCGAACCTCGAGAACGGCGACACCGATGCGAACCCGTTCTACATCGTCGTCGAGAAAATCCTGAGCCGCGGCGAGCAACTGCCGAGCGACTGGCCGGTGGCGGGGACGACCGGATACGAGTTCGCCGCGGTGGTGAACGACCTGTTCGTCGACAGCCGGAACGCACGTGCGTTCGACGAAATCTACGCGCGGTTCGTGCGCGAGCGGCGCGAGCCGTTCTCGTTCGGCGAGCTCGCCTATCGCAGCAAGAAACAGGTGCTGCACGAGACGATGTCGGGCGACATCAACTCGCTCGGCCATCAGCTCAATCGCTTCTCGGAGCGGCATCGCCACTTTCGCGACTTCACGCTGTACAGCCTCATCTCGACGCTGAAAGAAGTGATCGCGTGCTTCCCGGTCTACCGCACGTACGTGGTCCCGGGGCACGCGATCACCGACCACGACTACCGCTACATCGTCGATGCGGTGTCGAGCGCGAAGCGCCGCAATCCCGGCGTCACCTCGCTCGTCTTCGATTTCGTGCAGCGGCTGCTGCTTCAGCAGACGCCGGTCGATTCGCCCGATCAGTGCGAGGAGCGCGCGGAGTTCACCGGCAAGTTCCAGCAGATCACGAGTCCCGTCGCGGCGAAAGGCATCGAGGACACGGCGCTCTACATTTACAACCGGCTGCTGTCGCTGAACGACGTCGGCAGCGATCCGACCGAGTTCGGCCTCGAGCCGTCGGCCGTCCACGAGTGGCTCGGCGACCGCCAGCGGCGCTGGCCGCTCGCCTTGTCGGCGACCGCGACGCACGACACGAAGCGCGGCGAGGACGTGCGGGCGCGGCTGAACGTGCTGTCGGAAATTCCCGGCGCCTGGAAGGCCGCCGCCACGAAATGGCGCGCGCTCAACCGGCGGCTGAAGATCGACGTGAACGGCACGCTCGCGCCAGGCGGCAACGAAGAGTACTTCCTCTACCAGACGCTCGTCGGCGCGTGGCCGTTCGACGCGGACGGCCACGAGGAGCTCGCGAGATTCCGGGATCGCCTCACCGCGTACATGACGAAGGCGCTGCGGGAAGCGAAAGTCCACACGAGCTGGTTGAGTCCGGATGAAACGTACGAGCGCGCGGTGACGCGATTCATCGAGGCCATCCTCGATCGCCGCCGATCGCCGCTCTTCTTCAACTCGTTCATCCCGTTCCAGGCGCGCGTGGCCGAGCTCGGCATGTACAACAGCCTCGCGCAACTGGTGATCAAAATCACCGCGCCTGGGGTGCCGGACTTCTACCAGGGCACGGAGCTCTGGGATTTGAATCTCGTCGATCCCGACAATCGCCGGCCGGTCGACTACGAGAAGCGCAGAGAAGCGCTCGCCGCGATGAACCGCTGCGCGACATCGTCGACGGACTGCGCCGCCGAGCTCCTCGAGCATCGCACCGACGGACGCGTGAAGCTGTTCGTCACGGCGCGGACGCTGTCGGCTCGCGCCGCGTGGCGTGACGTCTACGAGCAGGGCGATTACGTGCCGCTTCAGACGAGCGGCAGCCGTGGCGACCACGTGTTTGCGTTCGCGCGCCGCCACGGCGACGCCGTCGCGATTACGTGTGTGCCGCGGCTGGTCGCGTCACTGATTCCCGACGCGTCCGGACCTCCGATTGGATCCGTGTGGGGCGACACCCGGATCGAGCTGGCGCCCGTCATTCCGGCGGTCTACAAGGACGTGTTCACCGGCACGATCGTCGAGCCCGACGAAGCGCGAACTCTTTCTGTCGCCGCACTCTTCGAGCGCTTCCCCGTCGCGCTCCTCGTGCCCGCGAACCGGAGCGACCGCCGCGACCCAGCCGACCTATCCGGCCCACCTGCCCCGCCCGCCCCACCCGGCTAGCGATGCTCTACCTGACGATCATCGGCGGCGCGTTCATCGCGTGGCTGATCATCGCCGCGCTCTTCACGCCGCACATCCCGTATCACATCGAGGCGGACGTCGATGCCTGCAGCGAGCACTTTCTGCGCGTCCTCGAGTCGACGTGTCAGACGCACCTCGAGCCCGGCAATCACGTCGAGATTCTCACCGATGGCGACGTCTTCTACCCCACGATGCTCGAGGCGATTCGCGGCGCGCGCGAGACCATCAACATGGAGTGCTACATCTTTAAGAAGGGCGCAATCGGCGACGCGTTCATCGAGGCGTTGTGCGACCGCGCGAAGGCGGGCGTGCGCGTCACGCTCGTGATGGACGCGATCGGCAGCTTCGGCGCGTTTCGCAAGGCGGCGAAGCCGCTGCGCGCCGCGGGCTGCCGCGTGGCGGCCTACCAGCGCTTCACGTGGTATCGCCTCAGCCGGCTGAACAACCGCACGCACCGCGAGCTGATGGTCGTCGACGGCTCGGTCGCGTTCGTCGGCGGCGCCGGCGTCGCCGACTGGTGGGCGAAGCCGACGCGCGGCAAGCCGCTGTGGCGCGACATGATGGCGCGCATCGAAGGCCCGGTCGTCGCCGACATCGCGGGTGTGCTCGCCGAGAACTGGGTGGAATGCTTCGGCGAAATCCTGACCGGCGCCGACACCTACAAGCCGCGCCGCACGGTCGGCAGCGTCGCGGCGTTCGCGATCAAGAGCTCGCCCGCCGATCGCGCGACCGTCTCGCGCGTGCTGTTCCAGACGCTCATCGAGGGTTCGAACGCCAAGGTGCGCGTCTCGACGCCGTACTTTCTGCCGGACAAGGCCTTCCGCCGGGGCATCCAGCGCACGGTCGGCCGCGGCGTCGACATGGTCGTCATCGTACCGGGCAGCCACACCGATCAGCGGTGGGTCCGGCTGGCGAGCCGCCGCATGTACGGACAGATGCTCGAGGCGGGCATGCGGATCTTCGAGTACGAACGCGGGATGACGCACGTCAAGTCGCTGATCGTCGACGATCTCTGGGCGGTGATCGGCACGACCAATCTCGACAACCGCTCGTTCGAGCACAACGACGAGGTGAACGTGGCGTTTCGCGACGCCGGCGTCAGCGCGAGGCTGACCGAGGATTTCGATCGCGACCTGTCGTACAGTCGCGAAATCAC
>DASYQZ010000062.1:0-10727 GCA_036004865.1 Vicinamibacterales bacterium | reverse complement strand
ATCAGTACGCGCTCGGCTTCACGCCCGCGATGCTCGACGGCAAGATGCACGCGCTCCAGGTGCGCGTCACGACGCCGGCCGGCATGACGGTGCGCGCGCGCAAAAGCTATCTCGCGTCCAGAGTGCCATCGTGAGGAGACGTTGATGACCGTCACGAAATCATTTTCCATTCTGCTCGCGACCGCGATGTCCGCCGCGTCAATCGCGGCGGGCGGCGCCGCGCCAATCGCGGCGTGGAGACTGATCCAGTCGGGGTCGCAGCCCGATTGGAAGGCGATCGAAGAAGAAACGATGCGCCACTACCAGGCGGTGCTGCGCTTCGACACGAGCAACCCGCCGGGCAACGAGACGCAGGTCGCCGAGTACCTCAAGCAGGTCTTCGACAAGGAAGGCATCCCGGCGAAGATCCTCGCCCTCGATCCGAAGCGCGCCAACGTCGTCGCGCGGCTGAAGGGCAACGGCAGCAAGCGGCCGTTCCTCATCATGGGCCACAGCGACGTCGTCACCGTGGACGCGGCGAAGTGGAAGCATCCGCCGTTCAGCGCGACGCGTGAAGGCGGGTACGTCTACGGGCGCGGCACCGTCGACGACAAGGACAACCTGACGGCTGCGCTGATGACGATCCTCATGCTCAAGCGGTTGAATGTGCCGCTGGATCGCGACGTCATCTTCCTGTCGGAGGCCGGCGAGGAAGGCAACTCGAACTTCGGGATCCAGTTCATGGTCAGCCAGCACTTCCCGGAAATCGAGGCCGAGTACTGCTACGCGGAAGGCGCCGGCGTGACGCGCATCAACGGCGAGACCAAGTACGCCACGGTCCAGACGCTGGAGAAGATTCCGCGCGGCATCGAGCTCGTCGCGCACGGCATCTCCGGACACGGATCGGTGCCGCTGAAGTCGAACGCGATCGTGCACCTCGCCGGCGCCGTCTCGCGAATCGGCGAGTGGCGGCCCGATGTGCGGTTCAACGAGACGACCGGCACGTACTTCCGCAAGCTGGCCGCGATTTCACCGCCTGAGGTCGCGAAGTACTACCGCGACGTGCTGTCGACCGATCCGAAGGTGCGGAAAGCGGCAGACGACTGGCTCTTCGAGAACGAGCCGCGGCATTCGTCGATGCTGCGGACGTCGGTGTCGCCGAACATCTTCACCGGCGGCTACCGCTCGAACGTGATTCCGTCGGAAGCGAAGGCGACGCTCGACGTGCGCGCGCTGCCCGACGAGAATCCGGCGGAGTTCCTGGAGAAGGTGAAGCAGGTCGTCAACGATCCGGCCGTCGAGGTGCGATTCTCCAACCAGAACACGAGGCCGGCTGGTCCGGACGCGCGCCTCGACTCTGACGCGTACAAAGCGCTCGAGGCCGCCGCGACGAAGATCTACAACGTGCCCACGCTGCCGACAATGAGCACCGGGGCGACCGACATGGCGCAGCTTCGCGCGAGAGGTGTGCAGTGCTTCGGCATCGGACCGGCGACCGACATGGAGGATCCCCCCAAAGGCTTCGGCGCGCACAGCGATCAGGAGCGGCTGCTCGAAAGCGAGCTGCACCGCTTCGTCCGGTTCAACTGGGAAGCGGTCACGGCGTTGGTACGGTCGCGTTAGGGATTCGGGATTTGCCATAAGCGACCGCTCCGCGGTTTTCTTCACACGATGATGGCCCGCGGCGCCTGACGACCGCCGCCGGTCCGAACCGTTCGATGACGTCGACGCTCGTGCGGATGTCCTTCGGGAGCGCATCGAAATCGTCGGCGATCGCAAACGGCAGTCCTTCCGGCTGAATCCACCGAACCAGCGCCTGCTTCGAGTCGAACGTCGCATTGTCGCGCGTGCGTTCCGTCTGCCGCGCGTTGCCGAGAACCGCGAGGTGCAGCCAGTACGCCGTGTAGTTGTTGCGCACGAGGTAGTCGATGCAGGCCGGCGGCAGATTCGCGCGCGCCCATTGGCCGGCGAGAAACATCGGCTCGGAGACGACCGGCTTGGGCGGCCGTTCTTTGATCAACGGCCGCGCGACGACGATCGCCAGCGCGGCGACGATGAGAAGGCAGGATGGGCAGGATAGGCTCCTGCCCATCCTGCCCAGAAAGAGCGAAGCCGCGACCGCGAGCGGATAAATCGCCAGGTACACCATCTTCAGCGCGAGGTATGGACGATCGGCGCCGCTGCGGGTCGCGACGACGAACAGCGCGGCGGCCTGCAAGGCGATCGCGGCGAGCAGCCAGACGATCGATCGCGCGCGCCGATCGGCGGCCGCGAGGATCACGCCGCCAAGCGCGAGCGCGAGAAACCACCAGCCGAACAGATCGACCGACGGCCAGACGACGAAGCCCGACGTGCCGGCGATCGCCGCCGCGCGAACCCGTCCCAGCGCGTGCACGGACGCGACGAGCGCGATCGGCGCGATGCCAACGATCAGCGCGCGCACTCGATCCCGCAATGGCACCTCGGTCTGCGAGGCGACCACGACCAGGAGCAGAAGCAGCAGCGGGCCGATCCAGACCGGCCACGTCAGAAACGTTGCGACGCCCGCGATCGCGAACATCACCATGGTCGGGAGCGTCGGCCGCTCGGTCCATACCACCACCGCCCACCACATCGCGATCGCGAAGCATTCCGCGACGACCTGCGCAAGAAACGAGTGCTCTGTGAACGACCGGAAGAAATACTCGCGCGGCACGAGCAGCAACAGCACGGCGGCGATGGCGAACGTCATCCGCGCGAGCGGGGGCGGGGCCCCACGAGCATCAGAAGAATGTCGCGACACGCGCATCGCGATCGCGAAGACGAGCCCCGCTTTCACCGCGACCGTCAGCGCGACAAGCGGATAGACGGCATGGAACCCGTCGGTCCGCGTCCACGCGCCGGCCAGCACGGCCAGCACATGCAGTCCCGGTGTGTAGTCGACCATCTCGCCCATCACGGCGCCGAGCGCCGGATCGTGCGCGAGGCGCCAGTGCCGCTCGATGTAGTCGACGAGCATCAGGTGATGCGCGAGGTCGGGTCCGCCGCCGACCGGCAGGAGCGCGGGGCGCGCCAGCCAGAGCAGATAGGCGAGCACGGCGCTGACGATCGCCGCGAACGCGAACGTTTCCACGCGCTCGACGTGCGCGGTCGGCTTCAACGCCGTGAACACCGCCGCCGCGGCGGCAATCGAGACGACGAGCACTGCGAGCGGCGAGATCGTCAGGCCGATCCGATCCACCGCGTACGCCGCGCTCATCGCCGTCGCGAGGAATGACACGAACGAGGCGATCATCATTGCGGATTGAGGATTGCGGATTGCGGATTTATTGGAGATTGGTGATTTTGCGAGCGCGGGCTATTGTCGATTCGATCGGGGATGATTCCGTCAGTTGGCGAGTCATCCTGGATGAATCGGCACTCACGACAAATCGCCGATTCGATCGGGGATGAATCTGCCAGCCGCCGAGTCACCCCGGATGAATCGGCAATCACAACAATCGACAATCAACAATAAATCCGCAATCCGCAATCCTCAATCCGCAATTACTCATATCTGAGAGCGTGCATCGGATCGACCTGCGACGCGCGATGCGCCGGAATGAAGCCGGCGCCGAGCGCGACGAGCGTCAGCGTGGCCGCGGCGGCGACGAGGACGATCGGGTCGTACCCCTGCAGCTCGAAGAGCAACGACTGGGCGAGACGTCCGAGGCCGATCGCCGCCGTGAGGCCGATCGCGCCGCCGACGATCGTCATCAGGCCCACCTGCCGCAGCACCATCGCGCGCACGCGCGCCGGCGCGGCGCCGAGCGCCATGCGCAGGCCGATCTCGCGCGTGCGCTGCGCGACCGTGTACGCGAGGACGCCGTACAGCCCGATGGCCGCCAGCAGCGTCGCGAGCGCAGCAAACGACGCCGACAGCACGCCGATGAAGCGGTCGAGAAACACGTTCTCCTGAATCTGTTGCGGCAGGGTGTTGAGATTCTGCACCGGCAGGTTGGGATCGAGCCGTGCGACGAGCTTCGGGATGTTCTGGAGGAACTGAGTGGGATCCGTCGCCGTTCGCACGTAGAAGTTCATCTGACCGGTACGCTCGTCCTGCCGGTACGGGCGGACGAACACCGGCGGAATCTCCTGCTTCACCTCCGAGTACTTCGCGTTCTGCACGAGCCCGACGATCTCGATCGTCAGCGGGCTGCTGCCCCCATCGTCGCCCATCCGCTTGCCGACGGCGTTTCGTCCGAGGTTGAACTTCTTCGCGAATGCCTCGTTCACGATCGCGACTTTGGGCGAGCCGAGCGCGTCGGCGCGCGTGAACTCGCGGCCGGCGATCATCGGGATGCCGAGCGTCTGGAAGTAGCCGGGACCGATCAGGTTGAAGCGCGAGTCGGTGTTCGTGTCGGGATCCGCCTTGAAGCCCTCGACCGAGACGCTGTTGCCCCAGTTGCTGCCGCCGAGCAGCGGCACCGTCGAATCGGCCACACTCGTCGCGCCGGGCAGCGCGGCGAGCTCGTTCTCGATCCGCTCGAACAACTGGCGCGACCGTTCCGGCGTGTAGCCGTTCAACTCCGGCGATACCGTGAACATCACCACCCGGTCGGCCTTGATCCCGAGCTCGACGCGGCTGACGTTGAAGAGACTCTTCGTGAACAGTCCCGCGCAGACGAGGAGCGCCATCGACAGCGCGATCTGCGCCGTCGCGAGCGAATGACGGAAGCGCGCCGCCGATCGCGCGCCCGAGGGCTGTCCCGACTGGCCTTTGAGCGCGGCAATCAAATCGGGCCGCGTGCTGTGGAGCGCGGGGAACAGACCGAACAGCATGCCGGTTCCGATCGTCAGCGCCGCGGCGAACAGCATGACGCCGCCGTCGATCGCGAACGTCACCGTGTCGGCCGCTTCCCGCGGCAGCAGCATCGCCATCAGGTTCAACGTCCACTGCGCGACGACGATACCGGCGATGCCGCCGAAGAGCGCGAGCAGACACGATTCGCCGAGCAGCTGCCGCACGAGCTGCCCGCGCCCCGCGCCGATCGACAATCGCACCGCCATTTCGCCGGCGCGCGCGGCGCCGCGCGCGAGCAGCAGGTTCGCGATGTTCGCGCACGCAATCAGGAGGACGAACGCGGTGATGCCCAGGAGCAGCGCGAGCGGCGTCTTCGCCACGCGCGAAACGTTGCTCTGGCCGCGCGACCCCGGCTCGACGACGAGCGTCTTGGCCTTGAAGCGCGCCATCGTCTGCTCGCTCATGCCTTTCTGCAGCGGCGCCTCGACGTCGTTCAGCATGGTGCGGTACGGCGTCGCGACGGCGGCGGCCGCCTGCTCGATGGACACGCCCGGCTTCAGCCGCGCGAACAGGTACGCCCAGTAGCTGCGCCGGTTGTCGAACCCCTTGAACGGCTGCGAGAAGCCGCGCATCGTGATTGGCGCGAACACATCCGGCTTCACCCCGATCGTCGTCCCCGTGAATCCGCGCGGCGCGACGCCGACGATCGTCATCGTCTGGCCGTTGACCACGATTGTTTGATCGATCACGTTCGGATCCGATCCGAATCGCGACTGCCAGTACGCGTGGCTGAGAACGACGACGTGCGATTCGCCCGGCGTGCGATCGTCGCCGGGGCCGAGCAGCCGTCCGATCGCCGGCGTGAGACCGAGCACCGGAAAGTAGCTGCCCGAGACGAGCATGCCGCGGCCGTTGCTCGTCTGACCGCGCGCGGCGAGGTTCGCGCCGAACGACACGTGCGCGGCGACGCCGGTGAACGGCGTCTGGACGCGCTCGAGATCGCGGAACATCGGAAAGCTGAACACCGCGTCGCACTCGCCGGCCTGGTTGCACGACGTCGAACCCGGCTTCGGTCCAGGCGCGCGCAGATTCACGAGCCGCTCCGGGTCCGCTACCGGCAGCGGCTGGAGCAGAAGCTGGTCGAACAGCGAGAAGATCGCCGCGTTGGCGCCGATGCCGAGCGCCAGCGACACGATCGCGACGATGGTGACGAACGGCGTCTTGAAGAGCGTGCGGAGAGCAAATCTCATGATGATCTCGTCAATCCGCAATTGGACGTTCTTTTACAGAGAATGGTTTAGTCTGATCGTCATGGAGATCACGATTCGCACCGCGACCGAGCGTGACGTGCCGCTCATCCTCGAATTGATTCGAGGCCTGGCCGAATACGAGCGGCTTGGTCACGCCGTCACCGCGACCGAGGCGGGGCTGCGCCAGTCCCTCTTTGGAACGTCCGCGCCGTCGGCCGGTGTCGAGGTGCTCATTGCCGAAGCCCTCGGCGAACCGGTCGGCTTTGCGTTGTTCTTCCACAATTTCTCGACGTTCGTCGGCAAGCGCGGCCTCTACCTCGAAGATCTGTTCGTGAAACCCGACTGGCGCGGACGCGGTGTGGGCCGGCTGCTCCTGGTCCGTCTCGCGCAGCTCGCCGTCGAGCGCGACTGCGGACGCCTGGAATGGGCGGTTCTCGACTGGAACGAGCCCGCCATCCGGTTCTACAAAGGCCTGGGAGCGCAGCCGATGCACGACTGGACCGTGTTCCGGGTGGACGGCGACGCCCTGCAGCAATTGGCGGCGGAACGGGCCGAGACGCGCTAAAATGCCGCGGTTACCCATCGCCCGTTAACGAGCAGGAGGAATCATGAGTGTTTCACGCCGCAGCTTCGTGGGCGGGCTCGCCGCCGCACTGGGGTATCTCGGCGTCCATCCGGACGTCGACGTCCTCGCGCAGGGCCGGCCGCAGACGCCAGGCGCCGCGCCGCGACCGCGCCTGACCGACGACTACGACGCCATGGCGCATCTGTCGAGCAACGAGAACTGCTGGGGACCGCCCGATTCAGTGATGAAGGCGATGAACTCGGCGTGGAAGTACTCGAACCGCTACGGGTATCCCGACGGCAATCTCGTCGGCGAAATCGCGAAGCATCACGGCGTGAAGACCGAGAACATCCTGCTCGGCGCCGGCTCGGGAGAGATTCTCGACGTCGTCGGCACGACGTACCTGCTCGGCGGCAAGAAGGTGCTCGGCGTCGAGCCGACGTACAGCTCGGTGTACGGGCATGCCACCAGCATCAAGACGAGCGCGATCAAGCTCCCGCTGAACAAGGACTACACGCAGAACATCGCGGCGATGATCAAGGCCGCGAACGATCACGCGAGCGAGATCGGCCTCGTGTATCTGTGCAACCCGAACAACCCGACCGGCCTGATCATCACCAAGGACGAAGTGAAGCAGCTCCTCGACGGCATCCCGAAGGGCATGCCGGTCCTGATCGACGAGGCGTACCATCACTTTGTCGAGGATCCGCGGTATGCGACGTCGGTGCCGTACGTCCTCGAGGGGCGCCCGGTGATCATCGCGCGCACGTTCTCGAAGATCGCGGCGCTGGCCGGCATGCGGCTCGGCTACGCGATCGCGTCGGCCGAGACCATCCAGAAGATGCGACCGTACAGCATGGGCAGCATCAACGCGCTCGTGAAGTGGGGCGGCGTGACGGCGCTGAAGGACACGGCGGCGCAGGCCGACGTGAAGAAGAAGACGCTCGACCTCCGCAAGAAGACGACGAGCGAGCTCGAGAGCTATGGGTACGACTGCATCCCGTCCGAGACCAACTTCTTCATGGTCGCCATCGGTCGCGAAATTCAGCCGGTCATCGACGAGTTCCGCACCAGGAAAGTGGCCGTCGGCCGGCCCTTCCCGCCGATGACGAAGCACATGCGCGTCTCCATCGGCACCGCCGACGAGATGGACCGCTTCATGAAAGCGTTCAAGGAGATCTTCTCCGCGAAGACTCGCACAACTGCTGGCGTGTAGGGATTAGGGAATCGGGATTAGGCGTGCGTTCAGGGCGACGATCGCGAGGTCGTCGCCCTTTTTCTTTCAGGTGATCGCGCAATGCATATGAAAAGACTCGCGCTCGCCGCGGCCGCAGCGGCCCTATCGGTCATGTCGATCGTGTCGCTCGGCGGCGCGCCGCCGCCTCCTCCCGCCGGTCAGGTGGAATTTCGTGCGCACGTGATCGAAGCGAAATTCCCCGGCGGCTACGCCGTTGGCGTCGTCGACGTCAACAAGGACGGCAAGCCCGATGTGATCGGCACCAGCCAGCGAGTGGAGGAGCTCGCGTGGTACGAGAACCCGACGTGGGAACGCCACGTGATGGCGGACGGATTCAAGGGCATCGTCAACTTCGCGGCCGCCGATATCGACGGCGACGGCATTCCCGAAATCGCGTTCGAGAACGCGTTTGCGATGAACCCCGCCAACAGCGAAGGGCTTGTGTGGTTCGTGCGGCATGACGGCGATCCGCGCCAGCGGTGGAAGGCGCCGCAGCAGATCGACAAGTTCGCGACGTCGCACCACATCGCGTGGGCCGACATCGACGGCGACGGGAAGAAAGAGCTGATCAACGCGCCGCTCGTCGGGGCCAAGAGCGCCGCGCCGACGTACGACCAGGACAAAGCGCCGGTCTTTTTCTACCGTCAGACCGACTGGAAGCGGCAGACGATCACGAACGACGTGAATGGCATCATCCATCGCGTCCGGCCCGTGCTCTGGGACGGCGATCGCCGTGAGGAGCTCCTCGTCACCTCGTTCGACGGCATCACGCTGTACCGCGCGACGGGCCGCGGCAACGACCTGAAGTGGGAGAGCCAGTTGCTGTCACCCGGACACAATCAAGACAAAGCGCCGAAGCTCGGCGCGAGCGACGTCGCGGTCGGCAAGCAGAACGGCAAACGCTTCCTCGCGTCGGTCGAGCCGTGGCACGGGAACGAGATCGTCATCTATACGGATCGCGGCGGAAAGTGGGAACGCCGCGTCCTCTTCAACACGCTGACCGAAGGCCACGAGGTCGCGGTCGCCGACTTCAACGGCGACGGCAGAGACGATGTCGTCGCCGGCGATCGCAATGCGAAGAGCCCCGGGGTTCACGTCATGTACGCGCCGGCCGATCCGAGCGGCGAGTGGCAGCATCAGCTGCTCGACGAGGGCACGATGGCCGCATCGGGCTGCGTCGTCGCCGATCTCAACGCTGACAAGCGGATCGATATCGTCTGCATCGGCTCGTCGACGGCGAACTTGAAGTGGTACGAAAATGTTGGGCGGACGACGACGACTTCGTCCGGAGGACGTTAGTAATCAGCGCGCGTGAGCGCGATATTCCCACGGATCGATTGGAACTTCGATAACCGCAGGCGCGTCGAGCGCCTGCGCTTCCTTCACCGCGGCGACGAGCTCGTTCAGCGTGTTGACGCGCCGGCTCCACGCGCCGAGCGCCGCTGACGCCGCCGCGAAATCCACGGATCCATAGCGGACGCCGTAGTCCGCGTGGCCGCGCCGCTCCTGCGCGACCTGAATCAGGCTCAACGCGTTGTCGTTGTAGACGACCGTGACGAACGGGATGCGCCGCCGGACGCACGTTTCCAGATCCGCGAACACCATCGAGAACCCGCCGTCGCCCATCGTGCACAGCACCGGGCGATCCGGCATCGCGAGCTTGGCCGCCATCGCCGCCGGCAGACTGTAGCCCATCGCCGACAGCCCGTTCGATTCGAGAAACGTCAGCGGCTCGGTCGCGCACCACGCCTGCGACACGATCAGCTTGATGGAGCCGACGTCGGTCGTGACGATCGTCTCGGGCGGAAACAAGCGGCGCAGACACCGCGTGACCTCGAGCGCCGAAAGGCCAGCGGATCCCCCCTGACGTACCTGCCCCACCTGCCCCACCTGACCTACATGCCCCACCTGCCCTGCCTGCCCGCGAAGCGTCAGTTCGAGCTCCGCCCGAAATCTGACTTCATCGTCCGGCATCCACGCGGACGGGCCGTACGATCGCTCCGCGAGCTTCGTCAGCGCCGCCGTGAGGTCGCCGGTCAGTTCCAGCGCCGGCCGGTACTCGCCGGCTGCGATCGTCACCGGCGCAATCGACACCAGCTTCATCGTCCGGTGCCAGACCTTGTCGGACTCGACGGGATCGAATCCGACGCCGACCAGCAGGTCGCTCTTCCCGAAGAAGTCGACGACGACGGCGTCGGCCGCGAGGCCGCTGCAGACGCCGAAGAAGAGCGGATGATTCTCCGGAAACATGCCCTTCGCCTTCGGCGTGACGAAGACCGGCGCGCCGACGGCCTCGGCGAACCGCCGCACGGCGGGCGCGTCGGTGTACGGATTGAGGTCCAGGCCGAGAATCAGAATCGGCCGGCGGGCGCGGGAGATCTCAGCCGCCATGCGCGCGACGGCATCGGCATGCGGAGGCGGCGCCGGATCGGGCGCGAGCCTGACCATCGCCGGATCTTCCGCCTGGCGATCCGGCTGCCGCGCGACGTCGCTCGGCAGCGCGAGATGCACCGGTCCGAAGCGCGGCTCGAGCGTCGTCCGCCATGCGCGGCGGACGGTCGCCGCGGTGTTGACGGCGTCGAGCGTGATCGTCTGCTTCGTGAACGGACGGAAGACCGCGTTCAGATCGAGCTGCTGATGTGTCGCGTACGGCGCCGAGACGGTCGACATCGTCGCGGTGATCGCGATGAGCGGCGAGCGATCGAGATACGCGTTCGCGATGCCGAGCGTCAGATTGAGCGCGCCGGGACCGAGCGTCGACACACAGACGGCGGGCTTGCGCGCGATCTGGCCGGCCGCGTCGGCCATGAACGCCGCGACCGCTTCGTGCCGCACGAGGATGAACTCGATGCCGGCCTTGCGAGCCGCCTCGATGAAATCCAGAATCTCGCCGCCGGGGAGGCCGAACATCCGCTCGACGCCGGCGTCACGAAG
>DASYQZ010000061.1:0-18560 GCA_036004865.1 Vicinamibacterales bacterium | reverse complement strand
CGGTCAACGGGAAACAGTACGTCACGGTGGCGGCCGGCAATTCGTTATTCGCGTTTGCCTTACGACAGGAGAGATGAACATGGAAGAGCGAAAAAAAGCATCCGAGTACCCGCAGGAACTGCTCGATCTGTTCCACGAATACCAGCACGGCGACATCACCCGCCGCGACTTCCTCGATCGCGCGGGCAAGTTCGCGGTCGGCGGATTGACGGTCGCCGCAATCTTCGAGAGCCTCCGGCCGAACTACGCATGGGCGCAGCAGGTTCCGAAGGATGACAAACGGCTGAGGCTCGGCTACGAGACGGTGCAGTCGCCGCAGGGCAACGGCAGCATCAAGGGGTACTTCGCGCGGCCGGCCAACGCGAGCGGCAAGCTGCCCGCCATCCTCGTCATCCACGAGAACCGCGGCCTCAATCCGTACATCGAGGACGTCGCGCGCCGCTTTGCGGTCGCGAATTTCATCGCCTTCGCGCCGGACGGCCTCACGTCGGTCGGCGGCTTCCCCGGCAACGACGAACAGGGCGCGGTGAAATTCCGCGACGTGAACGGGCCGAAGATGTTCGAGGATTTCGTCGCCGCGGCACAGTGGCTGAAAGCGCGGCCCGAAAGCACCGGGAAAATCGGCGCGGTCGGCTTCTGCTTCGGCGGAGGGGTCGTCAACAACCTCGCCGTGCGCCTCGGCGCGGATCTTTCAGCAGGCGCGCCGTTTTACGGCCGCCAGCCGGGCGCCGACGATGTGGCGAAGATCAAGGCGCCGCTGATGCTGCACTACGCCGGCAACGATCAGGGCGTCAACAGCGGCATCGAGGCGTTTGAAGCGGCGCTGAAGGCGAACGGGAAAACGTACACGAAGTACATGTACGAAGGCACGCAGCACGGCTTCCACAACGACACGACGCCGCGCTACGACGAAGCGGCCGCCAAGCTGGCGTGGACGCGGACGTTGGAACACTTCAACAAGTTCGTGCGGGGAGGCGGCGGAACTGCTTAACGGCTGCGGGTAGATCGCGACGAAAACTCTCCACCACGGAGGACACGGGGGACACAGAGGATCAAGAGTAAAGGTCTTGTCCTCCGCGTCCTCTGTGTCCTCTGTGTCCTCTGTGGTGGAGAGTCATACATCCTAGGTCAGTTCTCGATTGCGTGTCTCCGGAATCCAGATCCAGGCCACGGCGGCGAGCAGGAACGCGGCTCCGGCGATCGCGAACGCGAGGCCGAAGCCGCGCGTCGCCGCGACCGATCCGACGGTGTACGGCGCCGCCGCGCTCGCGATGCGGCCGAAGTTGTAGCAGAAGCCCGCCGCCGTCGCGCGCACGGTCGTCGGATACAACTCGGCGACGAGCGCGCCGAGACCGCTGAAGTAGCCGGTGCCGAAGAACGCCACGAACGGTCCGAGCAGCAGCAGCGCCGCGGGCACGCGCAGGATGCCGTAGAGCGGGAGCAGCACCGCGGCAGTCAGCAGATAAATTACGTACGTGCGCTTGCGGCCAATCGCATCGGCGATGAAGCCGAAGCTGACGTAGCCGAACCACATCCCCACCTGCATCGCGATCACGAACCACGACATCGTCGACGACGCGAGACCGATGCCGCCTCGCGCCGGTGACAGGCTCAAGTACCCCGGTACCCAGCCGTTGAGGCCCCACCACGCGAAGAGACAGCACGAATTCATCAGCGCGATCGCGATCGTGACGGGGCGCATCCGCGGCGTGAACAGCGCGCTGAACCGGCCGCGTTCCGCCGGCGCGGCCGACGTCCACATCGGCGGCTCTTCCACGCGGCGGCGAATCCAGAGCGTGAAGAGCGCCGGGAGGACGCCGACGAAGAACACGCCGCGCCAGCCCCAGCGCGGCATCACGAGGAGATTGACGACCGCCGCGAGGCCGTAGCCGATCGCCCACGAGCTCTGCACGAACGCGAGCGCCTTGCCGCGGTGCCTCGCGGGAAACGATTCGGACACGAGCGCCGCCCCGGTCGCCCACTCGCCGCCAAACCCGAGACCGAGGAGGATGCGGAACAGCGCGAGCTGCGCCGCCGACTGCGCGAAGCCGCAGGCCGCCGTGAAGATCGAGAAGATCAGCACGGCCGCCATCAGCGCGCGCTTGCGCCCGATCCGATCGGCGATGACGCCGAATGCCATGCCGCCGGCGGCGGCGGACAGCAGCGTCGCGGAGTTCAGGATGCCTGCGGTCGCGAGCGACAGGTGCAGCGTCGGATCCTCGATCAGCGCCGCCAGCACCATCGCGTAGAGCATCACGTCGAACGAATCGAGCATCCAGCCGAGCGACGCGGCGACGAACGCACGCCGCGCGCGCGTGTCGGCCTCGCGCCACCATCCGAACAGGGTGCTTGGATGGTCAGGGCTGATGGCTGATGGCTGATGGCTGATAGTCAATGGCTGATGGCTGACAGCTGAAAGCTGAGTTATTCCACCCCGATCGGTTTGACTGTAATGCCGGCGGCTTCGAAACCGGCGCGGATTTTAGCGGCGAGATCATCCGATCCCGGCGTGTCGCCGTGCACGCAGATCGTATCGGCGTCGACCGGGATTACCGATCCGTCGATGGCGACGATCGATCGATCTTTCACCATCCGGACGGCACGCGCGACGACCGCATCGGCGTCATGGATCACGGCGCCCGGCTTGCGCCGCGATACCAGCGAGCCGTCAGGCTCGTAGGCGCGGTCGGCGAACACTTCGGTGACAGTTCGAAGTCCGACCGCTTTGCCCGCGGTCAGCATTTCGGATCGCGGCATGGCAAAAAAGATCAGCGACTTGTCGAACGCGGCGACGGCGCGCGCGATCGCCATCGCGAGCTCGCGATCCTTCGCCGCCACGTTGAAGAGCTCGCCGTGCGCCTTCACGTGCTGCATGCGTACGCCCTCTGCCTGGGCCACGCCGGCGACGGCTGCGATCTGATAGAGGCAGAAGTCTTCGGCTTCCTTCGGCGACACCGCCATCGCGCGGCGGCCGAAGCCGACGAGATCCGGGTAGCCGGGGTGCGCGCCGACGGCAACGCCGTGCGTCTTTGCCATGCGGATCGTCTCGCGCAGGACCGACGGATCGCCGCCGTGAAATCCTGCGGCGATGTTTGCCGACGTGATCGACTTCATGAGCCCGGCGTCGTGGCCGATTTTGTAGGCCCCGAAGGACTCGCCCATGTCGGAGTTGATGTCTATACGCATCGCTGGCGTCGCTTCGCGGTTCCTTGTCCGTTAACGATCTTCTTGTTGCGCTCGCGCTGCGGGCTTTGTCGGTTAACGATCTTCTTTTTTGCACTCTAACTTTGATCCGTCGTTTTCTTTTCTTCAGGCGACTTGGGCGGCTTCGGGGGTCTTGGTCGGTTCATGGACAGGCTGACCCCGTTCCAGAACGGCTCCACCTTTCGCTCCACTTCGTGGCGGCCCAGCACGAGGTACTCGAGGATCGCCTTGTCCCACTGCAGGCCGGCGTTCGCGACCAGCTTCATCCAGTCGCCGCGCGCGGTCTCATCGGGCGCCTCGGTCGATCCTTCCCAGATCGTGACGTTCGGGTTCCGAGCCATGAAATCGTTCGACTGCGGGTTCGCGCGCGCGCCCTTGATCGATTTGTAGATCAGCACGCCGTTGGTGAAATCGAGCTTGAAGTTCTTCTGATCGAAATCGAAGCCGTACCGGCGGTAGCGTTCGTAGGCGCGATCGTTCATCGCCACGGTGCCGGGCGCCGCTTTCGCGTAGTCCGTGATCATCGCGAGCAGCTTCATCTGCTCGTCCTTGTGGCGCGGATAGCGCGCGTCGTCGAGCCACGCGAACCCGGGCATCCACCACCCGCGCATCGTCCAGTAGTCGCGCGTTTCGACGGCGCGCGTGCGGACCCACGCCGCGTACTCCGAGAAGAGCTGCACCCACTCGTGCGTCGGATAGCCGTGCGGATTGAGAAAGATATCCGGCAGCCACATGCGCCAGATCTTCGGGCGGATGCCGCTTTCCGGATAGATGGGATCCGAGTCCCACTGCGCGTTGGTCACGTCGACGCCAAGCGCGCCGAGATAGCCGGCGTGGAGCATGTAGGTCGGATTGATCGTCTGCAGGTCGTACGCGAGCTGTGCGCCGTCGGCGTTCGTGATCGGATGGATGACGACGTTCACTTTGTCGAGCTTCGCGCGATACACCGGATCGGTGAGGAGCAGCTCCGCCATCTTCAGCACGTGGCTCGTCGACGAGACCTCGTTCGCGTGCTGGCGCGCCGAATAGACGATCGTCGGCTTCATCGTCGTCTGCTTCGCCTGCGACCAGTGCGAGGCGTCGACGGGCGGCATCAGGTCCATCGCCCAGACGTCTTTCCCGAGGTAGCTGTTGCCCACCTTGTAGACGGTCGCCTCTTTGAACGTCGACATCTTCGCGAGAACGCCGTACGCCTCCGGCGGAGGAATCGGCGTGTCCCACTGGAGGTTCGTCGCCGGATATCGCGTGATGTCGGGGAACGGCGCAGGATTGCCGCCTTCGACGGACGAGACGAGATCTGCGGGCTTCGCGTCGTGGTCCCAGCCGATCGACACGCGCAGGCTGCCGAGATCGTGATACGCGAGGGCGTCGCGATACAGTCCGGCCATCCGCAGCCGATCGAGGTTCGCGAGCACTGCCTGCACCTGCTGCGCGGAGAGGATCGTGCGGTCGACGCGTTCTTCGGCCGTACGCTGAACGAGCGCCTCGCGCTCGTCCTTTTCAGTGTCGACCTTGACGCGGAGATCGAGCCGCTCGATGCCGTTCTGCCCCGCGCGCACGGTCGCCGCCAGCGTCTGCGGCCGATCGACGGCAATCTTCGGAATGTCGAGCCGCACCTCGCCGCGGCGGCCGTTGCGCTCCACGTACTCGACGAGCACCGAGGGCCGCGCCGCGTCGAAGCCCGTGACCGTGATCCTCGCGCGTCCCGGTTTGCCGTCGGACTTCGGATGCATCACGGGAATGATGCGGCCGGGATACGCGAGGCCCGCGCCGCGCGTGAAGCGTCCCATGACATCGAAGAAATGGAGCGTGTTGAAGTACAGCTCCTCGTGGATCGCTTCCATCGACGCGATCTGTTCCTGATCGACCGGCAGCCGGTACTCCGGCTCGCTCAGCGTGAGATCGACGGTCAGCTCGCCGAAGAACGGCGCGTCCTCGGCGCGCGGCTTGCCATTGCCGAGCGCCATCACGTGATCGTAGAGGGCGGGCAGCGTCTGCGCTTGAAAGCGATCCCAGAAGCGCTCGGGATCGGTCGCGATCCGCTCGTCAGTCACCTGCCGGCCTGCGACGTCGGCGGTGATCCAGCCCGTCGTGACGCGCACGCGTTCGTAGTCGGGGAACCGATCGAAGAAGGGCCGCTCGACGAACTTTGGCTCGAACGTGCGCCGCAGCAACTCCGATCCGCCGGCGCCCGTCGCGATCGCTTCGTAGACGGGCGATCCGATCGGCATCTTCTCGAATCGGATCTTCTTCACGTCGATCTTCAGTTCGCTCGCGAGAATCTCGTCGATCGGGTACAGCTCGAGCAGCCACCGCGTCGGGACGAACATTCCCTGCTGCTTCCACCCGGCCGGCGGTCCGATTTCGGCGAACCGGATCGTGATCGAGTCGATCGTCTTTCCGGCCAGCGCGGGCCGCACGATGTCGTACAGCCAGCCGTAGCCCTGCTTGTAGGCTGACAGCACCGTGACTCTCGTCGTTGTGTCATCCGCGCCGGCTTGCACCAGCTCCGCCCGCGCCTGATCCTCGATCTGTTTGCGGACCTCGGGCGGCTCGCTGAGCCGCGCTTCGATCGTCACCGCCGGCTTCTTTTTCCTGACCGCGTTGACGGCGGGAATCACTTTCGTCCGGAGCTTCGTCCAGAACTCATCGACTTCCGATGCAATGTCGAACTCGTCGTTGACGATCGGCCGACCTTTCTGAACGTCGAGGTTCTGCACGTCGACGGCAATCGTGCCCGCTTTGATTTTCGCGGTCGCTTCCTGCCGCACGACGTCCGCCAGCCCGTCGGCGGCTTTCTCGACGAAAACCCTTACGTGCGCGCTCGCGAGATCTTTGCCTTGCAGCGCCGCCGCCAGCATGCCGATCTTGTAGAGGCTCATCGCCGCCTGACCGGCGGGCGATCGTCCGGCGACGAACTTCCGGACATCGTCTTCCACATCGTCGAGCGTCGTGCGATCTTTGCCTCGCGCCCAGATATGCGGAAACTTCTCGGCGAGTTGTTGCACCGCGCGAGCCACACCAGCCGCGTCGCCGCCCGAGACGATGACCGCGCTCTTCTCGCCGAAAGCCTTCTTCACAACCTGAATCAGCCCTTCGCCGGGCTGAAGCGACGGTCGAGTCCACTTGTTGTTCTTGATCAACTCCTCGACGAGCGGATGACTGACGCCGACGAGCACGAGAATCGGCTCGCCGTCGGCGGACGCAATCGACCTGGGCGCTTTCGCGATTGGCAGCGCGACGCCGGTCGATTCGAGGCCGAGGCGCGCGCCAAGATCCACGACGCCATCGGCTCCTTCCCCGTCGGCGCTCAGCATGACGTCGACACGATCGGGAATCAGGTTGTTGTCGGAATCGGCGAGCGCGCCTTCGTTGGCGTAGAAGGTCGAGAGGTCGAAATTCTCCTTCGTGCCGCCGCCCGGACGCCGTGCGGGCGGCGGTGTCGCAGCCGCCTGCGGCGCGGGGGCCTGCGGCAGATCGATCGTCGTGCTGCCCGCGCCGGGCGCGCGCAGGCGCACGGCGAGGGCGCGAGCGTTCGCGAACGAGAGCGCGCGCTTCGGATCGCGGCCGCCGGTCGCTTTCAGCTGGCTGAGCGCGACCTGCGCTTTCAGCAGATCGCCGCCGCTCGCCAGCTGCACGTCGACGGCCACGCGATCGACGCCGTCGGCGCCGCTCTTCACGAAGACGGCGGGCACGAGCGCCGACGACACGGAAATGCTCTTCGCCGTCAGCCACTGCTTCACTTCGTCGGCAATCTTGTCGGTGGCCGGGCTCTTCTGGTCCCACACATTCGGCAGGCGACCGGCCAGCATCACCGCCGCCGCGGCGATACCGGCTTCGTCGGCGCCGAGAACCGCGACGGAAGGCTGGCCCGACGCGGTAAACGCGGCAACCAGGCCATCGCCGGCCTTGAGTCGCGCGCCGCCGAGCGCGTCAGCGGTAGTGCCGGAACCTACCAGAGATTTCGCGCCGACGAAGACCGCCGGCGCCTCACCCGCCCGGGCAACCGGGATGTTCATCGCGGAGGTTTCGAATCCGAGCCGCGCGGCGACGGTCGCCGCCGCCGCCAGCTCGCCGGACGTCGGATCCTGCGCCATGACGATCCGCGCGTTGACGAAATCGACGGCGCCGTCGTTGTTGCGGTCCTGGAACACGACGCCCGGCTTGAAGAAGTCGGCGAGTGCCGCCGCGGACGCGACTGACGACTGCGTCCGTCCGACGGCGCCGCCGAGAGAGGCGACGGCGAGAACGATTACCAAGCGTTTCATGACCAGCCCTACCAGCCCTACCTGCCCTACCGGCCCAGTTCAGAATTGGAACCGCACCGCGAACTCCGCCTGCCGCGACGGCGCGTTGATGTTCGGCAGCAGCGACGTAGTGGTGCCGAACAGCGGTCGCCCCGTGGCGGCATCGTTGCCGGCACCGATGTTGTTGCTCGGCGTATTGAAGTTCGCGCGGTCGAAGATGTTGAACAACTGCGCGATGAACTCCACACGGCTCGCGCCGACGCGGAAGAACTTCGAGAAGCGCAGATCGACGTTTGCGAAGCCGGGGCAATCGACCTGTGTCACTTCCGTCAGGTTGCGTCCCCGGCGGAACCCGTTGATGGCGTCGAGATTCAGGCTGCGGCAGCCGGACCCAGGCAGCACGCCGGCCGGCAGATCGCCCGTCAACGTGTCGTTGTTCAGATCGCCGAGCGAGCTCGTCGGCGTGAACGGCAGACTCGAACGGAAGTCGCCGATGACGGAGATCTGGGCGTCCGCCGGAAGCTGTGCGATGCCGCTCACCACCAGACGATGACGCCGATCGGCTGTACCGGCGCGGCGCACTTTCGAGTACCCGTAGACATCGATACGGTTGCTGACGACGTTGTCGTCATCGGCTTTACTAAGCGTGTACGACGTGAGGAACTGATAGCGGCTCGACATCCGCTTCTCGACCTTGACGAGCAGCGCTTTGTAGAAGTTGTCGGCCGTCGGCTGCCAGAAGTTGACGCGCACGAATTGCGGATACGGGCGGACACGCGTCACCTGATCCGGCAGGTTGACCTCCACCGTGTCGCGATCTCCGTACCGGTAGACCGACGTGAAATCGGCCGTGACCGCCAGGTCGCGGCTGATCATCCGGTTCATGCCGACGTTGACCTGGTGCGCGTACATGTTGATCTGGCCGTTGCTGCCGACGGTGATGGTCGGCGGCGTGTTGCTGAGGAACGCTTCGCGCGTGCGCCCGCCAAATGCGTCGGGGTACGACGGGTTCGTGAGGTCGATTGGTTTCCCCTGCGGCCATGTCAGCTCGCCGAAGTTCACGAGCGTCCGCATGTTGTCGTAGAACATCCCGTACGCGGCATGCACGTTGGTGACGCCGTTGTTCGCCGGATCCCACGCGACGCCAACCCGCGGACCGAAGTTGTTCTTGTCGCCACGGTTCGGACGCGGTTGACTGATCGCTGAGACGTCGTAGGGAAATGTGCCGTCGCGTCCGAGCTTGTCCTGAATCTTCCCGAGCAGATCCGGCACGTTCTCGTTGAACGATCCGATCTGCAGGTCGTAGCGCAGGCCGAAATTGAACGTGAGGCCGTCGGCCGCCTGCCAGTCGTCCTGCAGATAGGCCGCGAAGATCTTCACCGGGATGTTGCCGTAGGTCGGCAGCGAGTTCTGGTACCGCGTCGGCCAGGTGGTGCGATCGTTCACGTCGTACGGGACATCGCGCGGGAACGTCCAACTGCCCAACGGCGATCCGGTGTTGTCTCCCTCGAACGGCACGTAGCTGAAGTCGAACCCGCTCTTCCACTGATGCGTGCCGCCGAGGCCGCGCATCAGATACGAGAAGTCGTCCTTCAGTTCCCATCGCCCTTCTGGGCCCATCTGCGCGTTGCCGCACCCGCCGATCTGGATCGACGGGTAGTTGAACACAGGCTGGCAGAGCGGCAGCCGCGCCGCGAAGTCGCCCGGCTCCCAGTCGCCGTGGCTGTAGGGTGGCGACACCTCATACTTCGCGTACGCGTACTGGAAGCGGAAGTCGTTCAGCGCGCGATCGCTCAGCACCGACGAGTGGCCGACGACGGCGGAGCTGCGCGGCACGGCGAAGTCGAAGCTCGCGGTCGGATGCGTGCGGCCGCCGGTCGTGATGATCGGCCGGTACTCGTCTTCCGCGCCGTACCGCACGAACAGACTCTGCGTCTGCGTCAACTGGTGATTGACCTTGACGTTGTACGTCCAGCGATCCTGCGCGCTCTTGTACGTGCCCTCGTACTGCGGCCACAGCCCGCGCGCGTTCACGGTGAAGAACTGGTTTTCCTTCGTGCCCTCGTACGCGAAGAAGTAGTGCGTCTTGTTCTTCACGACTGGTCCGCCGATCGTGCCGCCATACTGGTACCGCCGGTAATCGGGCTTCGTCGTCTGAAAGAATTCCTTCGCGGTGATCGAGGCATCGCGGAAGAACAACAGCCCCGACCCGTGAAGCTGGTTGGTGCCCGACTTGGTCACGACCGCCAGGACGCCGCCCGTCGCCAGCCCGTACTCGGCCTTGTAGGTCGACGTCGAGACCTTGAATTCCTGGATTGCGTCCATCGCGAAGTTCTGGCGCGGCTCGCCCATCTCGGCCCACGTGTTGTTCACGCCGTCGACGACGAACGCGTTGGAATACTCGCGAGTGCCGGCGCCGAGGTTCACGTTGCCGCGGTAGAAGAAGCCGCGGATGTTGTCCTGCGACGTGCCGGGCGTGAGCATCGCGAGATCGATCCAGCGCCGCGAGGCCACCGGCAGATCCTGAATCTGCTGCGTCGAGATCGCCGTCGACACATCCGATTTCGTGGTGTCGACGATCGGTGACTCGCCGGTCACCGTGACGTCTCGGAGATCGCCGCCGGCTTCAACATGAAGTTGATGATCGCGGTCTGCTCGATGATGAGAACGATGTCGGGCCGTGTCTCGCTGCTGAAGCCGGTCAACTCCGTCGACACCGAATAGCGGCCCGGAGGCAGCGACGGCAGCCGGTACTCGCCCTGACCGTCGGTCACCGCCGAGCGCAGGAATCCGGTGTCGACGTTGCGCGCCGTGACGGTGGCGCCTGGTATGACGGCGCCGCTCGAATCCTTGACGGCGCCGGTAATCTGCGCGTTCTGCGCGTGAGCGTTGGTGGCGAATGTCGCCCACAGGAGGGCGGCGAGAAACCCGATCAACTTTGTGCGCATGGCTCCCCTCTTCTTACTGCTCGCGGGGTCCCACCCCCGCTCGCTCTCACTCGCCGGCGCGGCGGGCCCACCCCAACGCGGCTGCCGCGTTGGGGACCCCGGCGGCTCGCTCGGGCCGCTGGCGCTTCACTTCCCTCCGGTACCGGGCCCTGGCATAGATGTCGTGGTCGTCGGGCGCCCTGGCGACGCCGGCGTCTTGCCCGGCATCACCGGCCGGATGCGCAGCGTCGTCAGCGACACCGAATCGCGGGTGGCGTCCTCTTCGATCCGCTGCACGGTGTACTGGCCGTCGCGAAGATACCTTACGTTGGCCATCACGTACGAGAATCCCGCTTTGGCGACGAGGTTCAGCCATTCGCCTTGCGCGGTTTCGTCGGGGGCTTCGGTGCCGCCGCTGAAGAACGTCACTTGCGGCCAGGCGTTCATCGAGAAGCGCCCGGCTCCCGCACCACTTCCGAACTCACCGGCACCCGCCTGCCCTGAGCCTGTCGAAGGGCCTCCGCGGCCGGCGCCGACGCGGCGGCTGCCGCTCGGCTCGCCGGTCTCCGGGTCGCTGTAATAGATCGCGGTATCCTTGTAAATCTCCTGATTGAAGACGTACGGGCCGAACCCGTACGCCCACTTGCGGTACCGCGCCTGGTGACGCAGATCCATCGCGCGGACGTCGGCGTTCGCATTGATCTCGCGGACGATCGCTTCGCGCAACGCTTCGGTCGCCTCGCCGTGGTTCGGATAGCGCGGATCGCGCAGCGTGCCGATGCTCGTGTACCAGCCGCGCGTCGAGAGGTACGTCCGGAATCCGGGCGGCACGTAGCCGGCGAACGGCTGCACCCACTCGTGCGACGGATAGCCGTGCGGGTTGAGATAAATGTCGGGCAGCCAGTCGCGCCACACGCGCGTGCGCACGAGCGACTCGGGCAGCAGCGGATCGGCGAGGCCGACCTGCGACGCGACGTCCATCCCGAGCGCGCTGTAGCGGCCCGCGTGCAGCATGTGCGTCGGCGTCAGCTTCTGAAGGTCGTACGCCATCTGCGCGCCGTCGGGATTCTCGACTGGATGCAAGACGACGTTCACCTTCTTCAGGATGTCCTTGTAGTTCTTGTCGGTGACGAGCAGTTCCGCGAGGCGCAGGATGTGACTCGTCGACGACACTTCGTTCGCATGCTGGCGGCCGGTGATGAAGATCGTCGGCTTGTAGGCGGAGAGCTTCGGCAGCGACACCAGCTCGCTCGGCGTCGGATTCGTGATTTCGAGGACGGAGATGTCGCGGCCGCGGTACGACGTGCCCGCGTTGTACGCCTTGACCTGCTGGAACGCCGCGAGCTGACCGACGATGGTCTCGCTCTCGTCGGGGCTGATGATGTGATCCCAGGTGACCATCGGCTTTCCCGGGGCAGCCCTGAAGGACTGCGCTGCGCTCGCGCTGCGAACGTTTGATGGAGGAAACGCGCCAGTGGATTTCAGCACGCGCCGCGAGTGCGCGTCCTTCAAGCCGATTATCACCGCGACGCGATCGACGTGATCGAACGAGAACGCGTCGCGATACAAACCGGCCGCATGCAGCCGCGCGAGCGCATCGAGCGCGTCGGCGGCGCGAACGGCTTCACGATCGTCTTTCGCTTCGACCTGCAGCGCGATCTCGCTGAGGCGGTCGCGCCGCGCGACGACGCGGTGCACCAGCGCCGGCGTCGTGTCGATCTTCGTCAGATCGCGCGACACGCGCGTCGGCCGCTCGACCGACTTTTCCTTGAACGCGACTTCGATCCTCGCGCGTGTCGACGCGTTGCCCGCGTAGTGGATCTTCACCTCGCCCGGCTGGCCGGCACGCTCGGGATGGATGATCGGAAAGATCTTGCCCGGCGCGGCGAGCCGCCGCCTCGTCGTCGTGCGGCCGAGCGCATCGAAGAAGTCGAGCGTGACGAAGTACAGATCCTCGTGGATGGCTTCGAGCGACGAGATGAGCTCCTCGTCGACGCCGATCTTGAAGTCGGGCTCGCTCATCCAGACCTCGATATCGAGGTCGCGATGGAACGGCTGCTTGTCGGGCAGCGGGCGATTGTCGGTCACCTTCATCACGTTGTCGAAGATGCGCGGGAGCACCTTCGACTGGTAGTAGTCCCAGAAGCGCTCGGGATCGGTCGCGATCCGTTCGTCGGCGACCGTCGTCCCGTCCACCGATGCCGACAGCCAGCCGGTCGTCACGAGAACGCGCGACCAGCCGGGAAACCTGTCGAGATACTCGCGCTCGACAGTCTTCGGCGAGAACGCGCCGCGGTAGACGACCTTGCCCGCCGCGTCCGTGGCTTCGACCGTGTAGATGTCCTTCGGATCCGAGACGAGCTCGACGGAGAGGTTGTCCTTCGCGATCGCGAGATCGCGCAGGAAGATTTCGTCCACCGGATACAGCTCGTGCACCCAGCGACTCGGCACCATGTAGAACTTGTATTTCTTCGTCAGGTCGGGGCGATACTCGGCGACTTTGACGTGAACGGCCTTCGCGCCCTTGCCCTTCAACTCCGGAATCACCTGCTCGGTCATCCAGAGGTAGCCCTGCTTGTACGCCGAGAGCACGCGGACGCGCGGATCCGTGGCGCCAGCCTGCACGAGTTGTGCGCGCACGTCATCGGCGAGGCCGCGCCGCACTTCGGGTGATTCGCTCACGCGAAGCTCGAGATCGACCTTCGATCCCGCCTTCACTCTGGGCAGGACGTTCGCCTTGAACTTCGCCCGGAAATCGTCGACTTCCCAGGGCACCTGCATCGTCTCGTCGAACACCGTCACCGGATCGGTGACGCCGACGCTCGAGACCTTCACGGGCGCGCTCACGCCGGCGCGCTGCGCTTTGTCGGTCACGTATTTCTCGAGCGCGGGATCGGCCCGCTCGACGTATAGCTTGACGTCGAAGGAGTCGAGCGTCTTGTCCTTCACCTCCGCGAGGATCGTGTCGAGCTCGGCGTCGATCTGGCTGGCCTGGCCCGCCGCGCTGCGAGCTTGCAGAAATCGATTCACCTGCGTCGACACTTCCGACAGCGAGAGCGAGCCACGCGTGTTGTCCCACACGTACGGGAGGCGTCGCGCCACATACATCGACGCGGCTTCCGTGCCGGCAGGATCCGGCCCGGCCACGACGGTGGCGGTCGCGTTGCCGAACGCTCTCGGCACGATTTCCACCGCGCCTTCGCCCGGCTGGAGATCGTCGATGCGCGCCTTTCCGATCTTGACCAGCCGCTGCACCAAGGCATTCGACCCGCCGACGAGAATCGGACTCGGCTCGCGCTCCGGCGTCCGGATCTTGTCGGCGGCGCGTGTCAGCGGCAACGTGATCCCGGTGGTCTCGAGGCCGAGACGCGCGGCGATGTGCGTCGCGCCGAACGCATCGGCCGCCGTGCCGAGCACAATGACCGCGTCGGTCCGATCGGGAATGAGATCGGCGTACGCGTCGCCATACCAGCCGTCGATCGTCAGCGCGTTGGTCAAATCGAAGTTGCGCGCAGCCGCCGTTCCACCGCCGCCGGCGGCAGGAGCGCCACGGTCGCCGGGCGAATCGGGGGCGAGCTCGTCGGGATCGATCGGCGGCGTCAGCGTCCGTTGATTCAGACCCGTGCGAGACACGTTTGCGTGTCCGACCAGCTTGGCGCCGCTCATGAGATCGATCGCGGTCGTCGCGATGTTCGTGAAGTTGAGGGTCTTCGGCTCCTGGCCGCGGCGGTGCGCGAGCTCGAGATCCTCGAGCGCTCTCACCGCGCGCGCGCCGTCGCTCTCGGCGACGTCGACGCGGAGGGCAATGCGCGCCACGCCGCGCTTGTCGCTGTCGACGAGCATCGACGTGATGCCCGGCTCGCTCGCGGTAATCCCGTGCGCCCGCAGATAACGGACCGCCTGATCGCCGATGGCTGGCAGCGCGATGCCGCTCATGCCCCACGCGCGGGGCAGGCGCGCCGCCAGTTCGATCCCGGCGTTCAGCGTCCCGTCATCGTCTCCGCCTACGACGACGATGCCGGAGCTAGTCCCGCCAGTGCCTGGGCCGAGCGGCGAGGGCACCGCCGCCACGAGACCCTGGCCCGGTTTCAGACTCGCGAGATCGATCGTGCGCGCCTCGGCGAGGCGTTTGACGAAGCGGTTGTCGCGGCCGACGAGAATCGGAATGCCCGTCGAGGCCGAAGCGCCGGCCTGCGCGACATCGCTGTCGCGAATCACCAGGGGAAGCGTCAGAGCCGTTGTTTCGTAGCCGAGGCGTGCCGCCAGATTCGTGGCGGTCTCGAGATCGGCCAGCGACGGATTGGCAGGGACGATGACGCGCGCCGCTACGACGTCGGCGAGACCGTCGCCGTTTGAGTCACGCGTCAGGCTGTTCGCGGCCACGAGGGTCGTCAACGTCTGCGGATGAGGTGTGTCAGCGATGACGCGGACGGCCGGACGAAGGGGCAGAGACACGGCGGCGACAGCGACTGCCAGCAGCAGAACTCGCCTGGTCACGATGCGCTCCTCGGTGGAGAATCCGACAGTTGACAGTTAACAGTTCACAGTTGCCGACAGTCAGTGACTGTCGACTTTCGTCTGTCGACTATTGACTGTCAACAGTGGACTACGGAATGTCGAGAGGGTCGTAGTGGCGGGAAATCTTAGCAGTACAAAACAAAAGGGCACCGCGTTATTGCGATGCCCCCCTGCTCCACTGGTCTGGCTCCCCCAGCATTCACGGCGCCCTGCCGTAATCAGACCAGCGACTGTGCCCTCCTGGGGGCAAGCGGCGTGCCCATCGGTTTTCTTCGAAAAACAGCGAGATCGCGCGCGAGAAGGCCGCTGGAAACCGACGATTTTCGTGGCCGTTCTTACATTTCTGCAGGTATCAAACGTGTGACGCGTGTGAAAGATTTCGGGGATCCTCGTTGCGGGCGTTAGACAGAATACGCGGGCAGCAGGTCGAGCTGCGCGGCCAGCGTCGGGTGGCGTGCATCGCGATCGGACAGCAGCGGATCGGCGACGGGCCATTGGATCGCCAGCGTCGGATCGTTCCAGACGATGCCGATTTCAGATCTGGGATCGTACGGCTCGGTGCACTTGTATTCGAGTTGCGCGATCGGACTCAACACGCAGAATCCGTGCGCGAAACCGGGCGGCACGTAGACCTGCTTGAAGTTTTCGGCCGAGAGGACGACGCTGACCCAGCGGCCGAATGTCGGCGAGCCGCGACGGACGTCGACGGAGACGTCGAAGACTTCGCCGTCGACGACGTGGATCAGCTTGCCCTGAGGCCGCGTGAGCTGGAGATGCAGGCCGCGCAGTGTGCCCGCGGTCGAGCACGAGCGGTTGTCCTGCACGAACGGCGCGGGAATCCCGTGCTCGCGATACCGATCGGCATGATAGGTCTCGAGAAAGAATCCGCGGCCGTCTCGATGAACGTGCGGCTCGATGACGAGGACGCCGGGCAGCTCCGTCGGCACGACCCGCACGATCAGGACTCCTGATCGAGCACGCGGAAGAGATACTGCCCGTACGCGCTCGCCGCCATCCCGCGCGCGAGGCGCAGGAGATCGTCCGCGGAGATGTATCCCATGCGGAACGCGATCTCTTCGAGACACGCGACCATCAGTCCCTGACGTTCCTCGAGCGCCTGGATGTAGTTGCCGGCCTGAATGAGCGACTCGTGTGTGCCCGTGTCGAGCCATGCGATGCCGCGCGCCAGCTTCTCCACGCGCAGTTGTCCGCGTTCGAGGTATGTCCGATTCACATCGGTGATCTCGAGCTCGCCGCGCGCGGACGGCGTCAGCGCCGCGGCGATGTCGACCACCTGGTTGTCGTAGAAGTACAGCCCGGTGACCGCGTACGACGATTTCGGCTTCGCCGGTTTCTCCTCCACGCTCACGGCGCGGCCATCGGGGCCGAACTCGACGACGCCGTAGCGCTCGGGATCGCGAACCTGATACCCGAACACCGTCGCGCCGGTTTCGCGGGCGGCGGCGCTGCGCAGGTAGTCGGTGAAATGCGCGCCGTAGAAGATGTTGTCGCCCAGCGCGAGCGCTACGCGGTCGCCGGCGATGAACTCGCGGCCGATGATGAACGCCTGGGCGAGGCCGCCGGGGCTCGGCTGTGACGCGTACTGAATCTGCAATCCGATCTCCGCGCCGTCGGCGAGCAGGCGCCTGAACCCTTCCTGATCGTGCGGCGTGGTGATGACGAGAATCCGACGGATCCCCGAGAGCATCAGCGTCGACAGCGGGTAGTACACCATCGGCTTGTTGTAGATCGGAACGAGCTGTTTGCTGACCGCGCGGGTCAGAGGATGCAGGCGCGAGCCCGAACCGCCGGCGAGGATGATTCCTTTCAGCACAAACAACAAATGCAACCACGAAAACGCGAAAACACGAAACCTAAACGGTCTTTTTCGTGCTTTCGTGCTTTCGTGGCGAGGATCATCATCCGAGACCTAAACGTTGCCGGTCGTACCGCCCGCTTTGAATCTGCTCGCACCAGTCGCGATGTTCGAGGTACCAGCGGATGGTGTCGCCGAGACCCGTTTCGAACGTGCGCCGCGGCGCCCATCCGAGCTCGCGGCGGATTTTCGTCGCGTCGATCGCGTACCGGCGATCGTGGCCCGGACGATCCGGCACGAAAGTCTTCAGCGTGCGATGACTCGCACCCGTCGGCGCCAGGTCGTCGAGCAGATCGCAGATCAGATCGACGATCGCAAGGTTGGTCCGCTCGTTGCCGCCGCCGACATTATACTTTTCGCCCGCGCGCCCCTTCGCGAGCACGAGCAGAATGCCCGCGCAGTGATCGTCGACGTGCAGCCAGTCGCGCACGTTGCCGCCGTCGCCGTAGATCGGCAGCGGACGGCCGTCGATCGCGTTGAGGATCATCAGCGGAATCAGCTTCTCCGGAAACTGAAACGGCCCGTAGTTGTTCGAACAGTTCGTGATCAGAACCGGCAAGCCGTACGTGTGGAAGTACGCCCGGACCAGATGATCCGCCGCGGCCTTGCTCGCCGCGTACGGCGAGGTCGGCGCGTACGGCGTCTCTTCGCTGAACAGTCCGGTCGCCCCCAGCGTGCCGTACACCTCGTCGGTCGAGACGTGCAGAAACCGGAAGCCCGCGCGCGCCGGCGCGTTGAGCGAGCCGGCATAGGCGCGCGCCGACTCGAGCAGCGCAAAGGTTCCGACGACGTTCGTGTCGATGAACGGACGCGGGCTGTCGATCGATCGATCGACGTGCGTTTCGGCCGCGAGATTGATCACCGCGGACGGCCGGTGCTCCGCGAAGACGCGCGCCATCGTGTCGCGGTCCGCGATGTCGGCCTGCACGAAGGTGACGCGCGGATCGCTCAGCGGCCGTTCGAGGTTCAGCAGGCTGCCGGCGTATGTCAGCTTGTCGACGATGACGATGCGATCGGTGGTGTGATCGAGCGTGTAGTGAACGAGATTGGAGCCGATGAACCCCGCTCCGCCGGTGATGAGGAGGCTTCGCATGGTGAACTCAGAACTGAGAACTGAGAACTCAGAACTCAAACTCCGGTTGTCAGTTCTGAGTTCTCAATTCTAAGTTCTAAGTTCAGACGGCTGCTCCCTCCGGGTACTGCAGCGCGAGCCGCAGTTCCTTCGCCAGCGAATCGACGGTGGTGCCGGTGCGCTTCCACGCGCCTTCGGTCTCGAAGCGCAGGTCGCCGATGCGGCGCCCCCACGGCGCGATCACGCGGCCGATCGCGCGGAAGTCCGAGCGGTCGGCATGTTCCTGATCGAGCCGCCGGATGACGTCGGGCGCCACGCGGATGAACGCACGAAGCGCCGCCGCGCTGCGAATGGCGTACTTGCGGCCGTTCCACGCGCCGCCGAACACGAGCGCGATCTGCTTGAAGTAGTTCACGAAGAACTTCTTCGCCTCTTCGTGATGGTCGGCCGACCAGCGGCCGGTGAACACGCCGTCCGGCGCGAAGAGCTTCTTCAGCTCCTGCGCGAGCGGCGCCTGCGCCACGCGGCCGCGGCCGACGCCGAGCAGCTTGATTTCGTCGTACAGCGGCGAATCCTCGCGATCGTTCAGCGCACGCACGATGTCGTGGCCCGTGGCCAGCGCCTCGTCTCTGTATAACTGACGGCCCGACAGACTGACCAGGTGCGATGCGTTCAGGCGCGTGTGCTTCGCGTTGATCGTCACGAACATCTGGACG
>DASYQZ010000060.1:0-28789 GCA_036004865.1 Vicinamibacterales bacterium | reverse complement strand
AAGATCATCAACATGAGCTTCAGTTCGGTGACGACCTCGGCCGAGCTGACGCACGCGATCGATTACGCCACCATGCACGGCGTGATTTGTCTCGCGTCGGCCGGCAACTCGGGCCGTCGCGCCGTCGTCTTCCCGGGCGGTTACCGCAACGTCATGGCCGTTGGCTCGACGACGAACGCCGATGTACGCAGCGCTTTCAGCAATCATGGTGACCATTTGGTGTCGCTCGCGGCTCCTGGCGAAGCGCTCATCACGCTCTATCCCGGCCGCCGCTACGCGGCTGTTTCCGGCACGTCGTTCAGCACGGCTCTAGTCGCGGGCGGCGTGGGCCTGCTGGCGCAGCTCGTGCCGACGGTGGATTTCCGGCAAGCTGGGCGGTGGTTCGACTCTGGCGCCGTGAAACTGCCGAACGTCGAGCTGGGCGACGGGCGACTCGATCTTTATGAAACGCTGCGGACTCACGCGCCTGTGGGTCCGCCACCCGACACGACGGCCCCAACCGTCGCGCTGACGAGTCCGGCTGCAAGCGGCACGGTAAACGGCGTGTATCCACTCGCCGTGAACGCGTCGGACAACGTGTCCGTCGTGGCCGTGCAGTTCAAGCTTGACGGCGTCAGCGTCGGCGAAGTGACGGCGACGCCGTTTTCCTTGAACTGGGACAGCACCGCGACCGCCAATGGCGCGCATGCGCTCGTGGCCGTTGCACGCGACGCCGCGGGCAATCAGGCCGAGGCGAGCGTCAGCATCACAGTCGCAAACGACACGACTGCGCCGGCCGTCACGATGACGAGCCCGGCGGACGCCGCGATCGTCACCGGATCCATCTCGCTCAATGCGACGGCGTCGGACAACGTGGGTGTTGCCGGCGTGCAGTTCACGGTCGACGGCGTCAACGTCGGCACGGAACGCGCGGCAGCGCCCTACGAGATGAGCTGGAACAGCACCACCGTGGCCAACGGCCTTCACGTGATCGCAGCCGTCGCGCGCGACGCGGCGGGCAATTCTCGGATCGCGGCGAGCGTCGGCGTGACGGTGAACAACGACACGACCGCGCCGGCGGTGGCGATCACGAGTCCGGCGGCGAGTGCGACGGTGGCCGGATCGATCGCACTGGATGCGACGGCAACGGATAACGTCGGCGTGGTCGGCGTGCAGTTCACGCTCGATGGCGTGAACATCGGCGTGGAACACACCGCGCCACCCTACGCGCTGACGTGGAACAGCGCGACGGTCGCCAACGGCACTCACGTCATCGGCGCGATCGCGCGCGACGCTGCGGGCAACACGCAGACCGCGGGCAGCGTCACCATTACCGTCGGTAACGACACGACCGCGCCGACCGTCGCGATCATGAGTCCGGCCGATGCCGCGATCGTCAGCGGCAGCGTTTCGGTTACGGCCAGCGCGTCGGACAACGT
This sequence comes from Vicinamibacterales bacterium, assembly GCA_036004865.1. Lineage (GTDB taxonomy): Bacteria > Acidobacteriota > Vicinamibacteria > Vicinamibacterales > CAVVIG01 > QHWF01. The sequence goes on along the minus strand of DASYQZ010000060.1, from coordinate 27,371 downwards.
CGCCGTGGTCGGCGTTCAGTTCAAGCTCGACGGCGTCAATCTTGGCGCCGAAGTCACGACGGGACCGTACGAGCACGTGTGGGACAGCACGACGGTCGCTAACGGCGCCCACGTGCTGACGGCCGTCGCGCGTGACGCGGCCGGCAATCAGCAGACGGCGCTGAGCGTCGCCGTCGTCGTGACGAACCTGCCCTAATCCCGGCGCTCACTTCGCTTGACGCCCTGCAGCTTTCAGCTGTCAGCCTTCAGTTGTCAGATCGGGGCTGAAAGCTGACGGCTGAAAGCTGATAGCGACGAGCAATCCACGTCGATTCAAGTGAATTGCGGGATTAGATTGAAAGTCTGAAGTCTGACTTCAGACTTCATTGCCCTTGTCCGCGCCGCAGCGGCACGAAGCGAACGGGCGTCACCGTCCGCGTACGGGTCTGACCTGAGCGGTCTTTCTCGATCAGACGCAGGTCCTGTCCCTCGTACACTGACCCGACCGGAATGACCATGCGGCCGCCAGGTTTGAGCTGCTCGACGAGCGGCTGCGGAACATGATCGGGCGCCGCGGTGACGACGATGATGTCGAACGGCGCGTGCTCGGGCCATCCGGCGTACCCGTCGCCGTACCGAACGACCACGTTGGCGTAGTCGAGGTCTTTCAGTCGCCGCTCGGCCTCACGCGCGAGCGGTTCCACGATCTCAATCGTGTAGACGGTGGCGACGAGGCGGGACAACACCGCCGCTTGATATCCAGATCCCGTTCCAATCTCCAGCGCGCGGTCGCTGGCGCCCGGGCGAACGAGCTCGGTCATCAGTGCGACGATGTACGGCTGGGAGATCGTCTGTTGATGGCCGATTGACAGCGGCGTGTCGTCGTACGCATTCGACCGCGATTCCGGCGGCACGAAGAGATGCCGCGGCACGTCGCGCATCGCCGCCAGCACTCGGGGATCGATCACGCCGCGCCTGGCGATCTGATCGGTCACCATCGAGGATCGTGCGGTCGCAAGAGTATCCTGTCCCGGCTCGACGTCGCTCGATGCCGTGCACGAGACGGCGCCGGCGACCGCGAACACCACCGGCAACGCCGCCAGGGCTGCGAGTACCGCCCGCGTGAGATCGCCGGCGGCCGGCATCATCATTCGAGCATCCGTTTGGTTCGCTTCGGGTCGTCGGTCACAATCGCCAACTCCACGAGGTTGTCGACGATGCCCGTCACGTAGATCGCGCGCAGGTTGACTTTGGCTTCCGCGAGCTTCGCCGTAACCGCGGCGAGCTCGCCCGCGCGATTCTCGAGCAGGACCTGCACGACTTGCCCCTCGGTGAACCGGATGCCGGCGCCCTCCAGCGCCGCGCGCGCCGCCTCGACGTCGTCCGCGATGATGCGGACGAGCACGTGATTGTCGAACGCGAGACCGGTCACCGCCTTGAGGTTGACGCCGTAGCGTGAGAGGGCGGTGGCGACGCGCCCCAGCTCGCCCGGTCGATCCGTCAGCTCGATCGCAAAGTCCCTCATCGTAGCCTCCGTTTCGCCCGCCGTCACGCGGCCGATTGTAGTCGAAGGCTGGGAAGCAACGCGGGCGAGATCATCGATAATGTCGGCGATTCCTGTCGTCATCTTCGCTGGAAGGAGCAGACCATGCCGCGCCGCCGCTTCGTCACGTGGTGCCTCGCCGCCTCGTTCCTGGTCGTCGCCTTTGCGTCGCCGCGAGCGCAGAGCGGCAACAGTCCGAAGCCGAACTACGAGCTGGCCGCGGACTGGACCGCGCAGAAAGTCGGCCGGCTCGTATTCGATACGACCGTCACGCCGCGCTGGCTCGAAACGGCCGATCGCTTCTGGTACGCCTATCAGACCCGCGGCGGGCGCAAGTTCTACCTCGTCGATCCGATCAAGAAGAGCAAGGCGCCGCTCTTCGACCACGCCAAGATGGCGGCGACGCTGACATCCATCACGCGCGAGCCGTACGACGCCCAGCATCTGCCGTTCACGACCGTGAAGTTCGTGAAGAAGGACGCCGCGTTCCAGTTCGACGTCCAGGTGCCGCGCGACGCCGACATCGCGAAACCGAAGCGGCCGGCCACCACCGACTCGCAGCAGGCCGCCGTGCGGCCGGGCGGTCAGGATCCCGACGACGGTAATGCGATCAATCCACTGCAGCAGGGCCAGCGCGGACGAGGCACCGCCGCCGGGCGCGGCGCCCAGGCGCAGAGAAACCGCACCCTGCACTTCGAGTACGACATGGCGAGCGGCAATGTCGAGTTGCTGGACGACGACTACAAGGCGCCGCAGCGGCCGCGATGGGCGTCGCCGTCGCCCGACGGCAGGACGATCGTCTTCGCGCGCGATCACAACCTCGTCATGATGGACGCCGAGAGCTACGCGCTCGCGCAGAAGAAGGCCGACGATCCCGCGATCAAAGAGACACAGCTGACGAAGGATGGCGAGGAGCACTACAGCTTCGCGCGGTCCGCTCGCGACCTCCAGCAGGAGCAGGAGCAGCTCCAGCAACAGCAGCGCGAAGACGGCGAGCAGCAGCAACAGACCGATGCCGAGCAGGACACGGCGAACAAGAACGCGCGCGTGCCCGCCATCCAGATCATCTGGTCGAAGGACTCGAAGAGATTCGCGGTCGTCCGGCGCGACCAGCGGAAGCTCGGCGACCTCTGGGTCATCGATTCGCTCGCGCAGCCGCGTCCGAAGCTCGAGACGTACCGCTACGCGATGCCCGGCGAGGCGAGCGTGACGCAGTACGAGATCGACGCGTTCGATGTCGCGAGCAGGGCGATGACGAAGATCAAGGCCGATCGCTTCAAGGATCAAACGCTGCAGATCGCCACCGCGCCGGTGTCGCCGCGCTTCGCCTCGACCGGCCGCGGCGGTGGCGGTGGCGGCGGCGGACAGGGACTCCAGAATCCCGACGCGCCGCCGCCGCAGTGGCTGAGCGACGGCTCCGACCACCTGTACCTCACGCGCAACAGCCGCGATCTCCACAAAGTGGACGTGGCCGTCGCGAACCCGGCGACGGGCGAGGTGAAGACCCTCGTCGAAGAGCGGATGAACACGTACCTCGAGACGAAGCCGCTCCGCCTGGCCAACAACGGGCAGGATTTGATCTTCTGGTCCGAGCGCACCGGTTGGGGTCACTACTACGTGTACGACGCGGCGAGCGGCGCGCTGAAGAACGCGCTGACCTCAGGCGAGTACGTCACGACGAACATCGAGGCGGTCGACGACAAAGCACGCGTCGCCTATGTCGCCGCGGTCGGAAAGGAGCCTGGCGAGGACCCGTACTATCCACATCTCTATCGCGTGACCTACGACGGCTCGGCCGTGAAGCTGCTCAATCCTGGCGATGCTTCTCACGCGGCCAGTGTCTCGGAGTCGGCGAAATATTTCGTCGACAACGCGTCGCGCGTCGATGGCGAGCCGGCGGCGATCCTGTACGACACGTTCGGCACTGTCGTCTCGAAGCTCGACGCGCCCGACCTCACCGCCCTCAAGGAGGCCGGCTTCAAGTTCCCCGAGCCGTTCAAAGTGAAAGCCGACGATGGCGTGACCGATCTGTACGGCGTGATGTACAAGCCGTTCGACTTCGACGCGGCGAAGAAATATCCCATCGTTCTGTACGTCTATCCGGGCCCGCAGACCGAGAGCGTGACCAAGACGTTCAATCCGCGCAGCAACAGCCAGGCGCTCGCCCAGTTCGGCTTCGTCGTCGTCGAAGTCGGCAACCGCGGCGGTAACCCGCAGCGGTCGAAGTGGTACCACAACTACGGCTATGGCAACCTGCGCGACTACGGCCTGGCCGACAAGAAGGCGGCGGTCGAACAGCTCGCGCGGCGCCATTCGTTCATCGACATCGGCAAGGTCGGCATCTGGGGACACTCGGGCGGCGGCTTCATGTCGACGGCGGCGATGCTCGTCTATCCCGACTTCTTCAAGGTCGCCGTGTCCGAGTCGGGGAACCACGAGAACAACATCTACAGCAACACGTGGAGCGAGAAGCACCACGGCCTGAAGGAGCTCGTCGACAAGGACGGCAATGTGACCTTCGAGTACGACATCGAGAAGAATTCGGAGCTCGCGAAGAACCTGAAGGGCCACCTGATGCTGTCGACCGGCGAGATCGACAACAACGTGCATCCGGCCAATACGATGCGGATGGCCGACGCGCTCATCAAGGCGAACAAGCGCTTCGACATGCTCGTCATCCCCGGCGTGCGCCACGGCTACGCCGACCGCGGTGCGTACTTCAACTGGATCCGCTCCGACTACTTCTGCCGGCATCTCCTCGGCCAGTCCGCCGACAGCGTGGACATCGTCGAGCTGAACAAGGAGAAAGAGCAGACGGGAGACAAGAAGCCGCGGTAACGTTGCGTTCCTGCGGTCGGCGCGAACGTCGCTGAGACGAAAGCATTCGCGTCCCAGCTCATCCGCGCTGAATTACGACGCCGTGATCGCGTGTCTCGTATTGTGAGAGCCGCGCGTGGCGATCCCGCGCGATCGACGCGATTCTCGGCGTTTGTTCTCCGGAATATCGTTTGCCAGTGGTTTCGCAGCCAGGAGGCCGGACCATGAATACAGTTGCGCATATCGGACCATCAATTCACATCAAGGGCGAAATACGCGCACAGGAGCCACTGACGATTGCCGGACACGTGAGCGGCACGATCGACGTCAGCGGGCACCCGCTGACGGTGACTGAGGCAGCCCAGATCGACGCCGAGGTCACGGCGCACACGATCATCGTGTCGGGCAGCGTGAACGGGCACCTGATTGCTGAGCAGCGGATCGTCGTGAAGGAGACGGCGACGGTGACCGGCGAGGTGTCGGCGCCAACGCTGACGGTCCACGACGGCGCGCTCGTCCAGGGACGGCTCGACATCGCGGGACACCGGCAGCCGTCGGCACTCAAGCTCGCGGTCTGAATTCAGTCGCGAGCCGCTCCGCGCGTGGCGACCGCCACCGCTTTGCGCGCCCACTCGACGAGCTCCAACGGCGCTTCCAGCACGCTCACCGGCACGGCGTAGTAGTGCATCGTGCCCGCGCGATCCGGGTAGGGCTTGAAACGGCTTCATGCCCGCCCGCTCGTAGTCGCGCCGGTTGCTGTCATCGACCTTCAGATACAGCACGTCGCGCGCGATGATGCCGAAGAACACGCCCCCGCAGTACAGGCCCACGCCTCCGAACATCGATTTGTCCGCGACGTCTCCAAGCTCGCCGAGCTGATCGAGCACGAACGACTTGAACGCGTCGCTGACTTTGAGCGAACGTAAACGCATGATGGTCTCGGCCGCGCTGAACCGGCTCAGGTACAGCAAGCCGGTTGCGTGGCTGCGTCATTATGCCTGGCGCGCCTTCCTGTCATTCCCCGAACGCCGGCAGTGCAATCTGTGCGGCTGGCGAGGGCGCCGATTCCTGACGTACTACCATCGTCACGTCCTGTGCCCGCGGTGCGGATCGCAAGTCCGCCATCGCCTCATCGCGGCAGCGCTCGAGACGCGCGCCGACCTGACGCAAGGCGTGGCGATCGCCGGCCGTGTGCTGCATATCTCCCCGGAATATTGCCTGGCGCTGAAGCTTCGTCCGGCTGCGCGTTTGTATGTCGCCGCCGACTATGCCACGGCGGACGCCAATGTTCGAGCGGACATCGCGAAGCTGCCTTTCAAGGACGGCTGCTTCGACACCCTGTTCGCGTGTGATGTGCTCGAGCACGTCGCAGACGATCGGATGGCGCTGCGCGAATTGCGGCGCGTGCTGCGGCCCGGCGGCGTCGCCGTGCTGACGGTGCCGCAGCAGGACCACCTGCCGACGACCTTCGAGGACCCGTCGATTTCGACCGGCGAGGCGCGCGCCGCCGTGTTCGGCCAACCCGACCACGTCAGGAATTACGGCGCTGATTTCCGTGAGCGGGTCGAACAGGCCGGCTTCCTGGCGTCCGAAGTGGACGGACAGTGCTTCTCACCTGAAGCTGTCGCGCGGCACGTGCTCGCGCCGCCGGTCCTCTCGCCGACGGGTCCCGGTCGTCCCGGCTGGAACTATCGAACGATCGTGTTCGCAAGCGCCGTGCGATCGCTCTGAGGCGATCACTCCAACGCGCGCCGCACCTTCTCGGCGTTGTCCGCGACGATCGCCAGCTCCACGAGATTGCCCGCGGTGCTGGTGATGTACAGCGCGCGGACCGCGACGCCGCCGTCGGCGAGGCGCGTGCTCAGCATCGCGAGCTCGCCGGCGCGGCTCTCCACGAGCACCGGCACGATTTCACGTTCCTCGAAGCGCACGTTTGCCGCGTCCAGCGCCGATCGCGCACTTTCGATGTCGCTGGGGACGAAGCGCGCGAGGATCCGCGGACCGACAGCCAGCGCGACCCCCGCCTTGAGCGTCACATGATGCCGCGCGAGGATCGACGCGACACGCGCCAGCTCGCCGGGACGGGCTTTGAGCTCGATGGCGAAATCTCTCATGCGCCGGCGTACTGCAAGAATCGGCACGGCGGGATTTGCGGGATTTTGCGTGACGGCGGTCGAAAAGCGGGCAGGATTTGCCGCCGCCGCCGGAAGCGTCATGTGCAAAAACTGACCGCCCTCGTCGACGTCAACGCTTGCGCACCGACGCTCGCTTGATCATCCGGCGAGCGACTCTGGATTTCGCCTTCCGCGTCTTCCGCGCCGTCGTTCGACGCGTCCCGGCCTTGCGCGTCCCGGCGTTTCCGGGCCGTTTCGATTTCGGCAGCTTCGCGACGACGAGATCGTACGAGGTCTTGACGAGCGATTCGAGCTCGCCCCGCTCGAGCGCGTCGCCGAGTTGCTGTTCCTGCACCCACATGTTCCGCGCCATGTAAGGCGCCGGGATGAGGCCCGGCCGCTCCACCAGCTCGCCGAACGTTTCGGGCGTGCACTTGAATGCAATCTGGTGAGGCGGCTCGAGGTTGACGACCACGAACATTTTTCCCGCGACGCAAAAACAGAGGTCGCTGCCCCACTTGACGTCCTCGGTCACGGCGGGGAGCGCACGGCAGATCGAGCGAACGGATTCGAGCGTCATGGCGGTCCGGCAATGTATCAGATTCTGTGGCAGAGTACCGGCCGATGCATGTCCCGACCGCCGCCAGGCGCGCGTTCGACACGATGCTCGCGCTGACGGCTGTCGCGACTCTGCTGGCACTCGCCATCCGCATCACCACGACCGTCAGGTTCGGCGCACTGGTGCCGGCGCCGATCGAAGGGCCCGGCCTCTACACGATCTGGAAGGTGCAGCACGGGTATCCCGCCTACGAATGGCCGACGCGCGAGTTCTTCGCGTTGACGCTTTACAACTTTCTTTTCTACCAGAGTTACGCGCAGATGCTCTCGCTGCTCGGCGTGCGAGAGGTCTGGCTGCCGGTCGCGGCCAAGCTGGTGACGGTGGCGTTCGCAGGCGCGGGCGCGATCGTTCAATACGTGACCGCCGCGGCGATCCTGAAACGTCGCGGCATCCGACCGAACGCGGCCGTGCTCGCGACGTTCGCGTTCGTCACCTGGTTCGGCGCGGGATTCATCGGCCCGTGGGCCGTGTCGGCCCGTCCGGACGTGCCCGCGTGCGTCTTCGCGCTCGCGGGCTTCGCGTGCTGCGCGTCGTACGTCGATGGGCGCTCGGCCGCGCGCCTGATCGCCGCGGGTTTGCTGTTCTATCTCGCCTGGGCGTTCAAGCAATCGGCGGTCGCGATGCTGGCGGGCGTGTGCGTGTACGTTCTCGCGGTGCGGCGATCCATTCGCGACCTGTCGCTGGTCTCGGTGCCATTCGGCGCCATGGCGGGCCTCACCATCGCGCTTGGCGGCGCCGCGTACCGCTACAACGTTCTCGTGGCGCCGAGCGTCGCGCAGGGGTTCGAGTGGTGGACGTCCTGGTTCTACCTGCGCGGTGTGTTCCTGCCCAATGCGCCTGTCTGGGCGGCCGTCGCATTCGCGGCATCGACCGCCATCGTCGCGCGGCGCCGGCCCGACGCGTGGCCGGTCGGCCGGGACCTCGCGTCGCTCTTCGCGTGCACGATCGCCGTCACGTTCGTCATGGGCGTCATTCTGATGGCGAAGATCGGATCGGCGCTCAATCACGGGTTCGAGTTCTGGGTGACGAGCGCGCTGCTCGCCTCGATCGTCGGCGGCGCCCTGATGACGTCATCGACGTCATCGACGTCGTCGACGTCGTCGACCTCGTCGAGCGCGCCGAGCGCCTCGCCGGGAATCTACGCGCTGTCGTCTGCGCTCCTCGCCGTCCCGTTGATCTTCACGGCCGCACATCTCGCCGGATCGGAGCGTGTGATTCGCATCCTCGGGCTGTCGGCGTCCGTCGAACGAATGAGGCTCGGCTCGGAGCACGTTTACGCGGCACGCGCGCAGTTGCACGACCGCCTTCGCGATCTGCCGCGCCCCGTTCATATCGACGACGAGCTGCTCGCGCAGCCGTGGTATGCGAACGGCAACCGCTATCCGGCGATTGTGCTCGATCACGTCTTCTACGACGCCGCCGGCGCGAAGAACCTGCTCGAGCGCGGCGGCGTGCTGTCGCTCGTCGATCGGCGGTATTTCGGAACCGTGGTGGCGTTCGTTCCGCCCTTCTACGTGTTTCGCGCGGCGCAAAGCGCCGGGTACGTCGAAGTGGATCGGCTTCCCTGGTTCGCCGACGCCGAAGCCGTCGTGCTGGTGCGATCGGCGGCGCCGGATCCCGATCAGATCAAGCGGCCGACGAGACGCAGGACGCCCTGATTGAGGGCGGAGCGGTGCGGCGATCCCGATTTCGCCGCAAGAATTTCGTCGCGGTGCGCGACGTACCAATCGTAAGCCTCGATCATCATCTCGGCGTTGCTGTAGCGCGGTTCCCACCCGAGCGCCGTCCGTGGCGGCGCGACATCGAAGTACATCGATTCGCCGTACATCAGCCAGTGATACGGCGCGAGCGGTGAGAGGCGCAGCATGGAGCTGATCTTCATCGCGGCGACCGCCGGCGCCTTCGGCAACGACACCACGCGGCTGCCGGTGCCGGCGTGCGCCACCAGCGCCTCGAGCGTCTCGCGCATGCTCCCGAATCGCGCGGCGCCGATGTTGAACGTCGCGGGCCCTCGCGCGTCGGCCGCGCGCAGGCAGGCATCCGCGAGATCCGCGGCGTGCACGAATTGGTACAGGTTGGATCCGTCGCCGAGCACGGGAACGTTCAGCCCGCTCCGGACCCACTCGAACAGAATCTGGAAAATGCCCAGCCGGCCGTGACCGAGAATCGTTCGCGGCCGGACGATTGTCACGTCGAGACCGTCCGCCACCGCGCGCGCGCACTCGTGCTCGGCGTCGAGCTTCGCGCGGCCGTACGCTTCACGCGGCCGCGGAGGCGTGTCGGCGGTCACGGGGTTGCGTGCCGGGACGCCGTACACGGCGCTCGACGAGAGGTGCACGACCTTGCGGACGCCCGCGCGGCGCGCCTCGTCCAGCAGCACGCGCGTGCCGTCCGCGTTGACGCTGACAAACAGCGCCCGATCGCGCGCGAGCGGCACTTGTGCGACACAGTGATGGATGGCGGCGACCTCACGGCACGCCTGCGCCACGGCGGCTCGATCGCGAATGTCCGCCCTGAGGTACTCGACGCCGTCTGGGAGCGCCGGGTCGGGCGCGAGGTCGAGCACGCGGACCGTTGCGCCGCGCGCTCGAAGCGCGTCAATCAGCGTCGTGCCGAAATATCCGGCGCCGCCGGTGACGAGTACCCGGCCAGGCATGGTCACGAGTGGGTGATATCCACTGAGGCCGTACTGGTCACAACGAGCCTTCGACCGCGATTTTCGGGCCGCGACAACGGAGCGGCCCGGTTGTGACCCCGAGGAGATACGCCGTTAGATCTCTTGGCCCGCATCGAGGCACCAGCGGATGCTGCGGCGCATGCCTTCTTCGAGCGCGATCGCCGGCGCGTAGCCCAGCTCGCGCCGCGCCTTTTCGACCGAGCACGCGATCGTCTCGTCCATCTCGCCGAGCACGTGAATCTTCTGTTGGTACATGCCGACGCGTTGCATTACGGCATCGACCATCCGCGCCGTCGCTGCCGCGGCGTGCGGCAGTTTCATCTGGCGGCCTTTGCACGGACGGCCGAACTCTCTCGCGAGCAGCCGCTCGATCGTGCCGACGATCTCGCGCATCGGGTATGGCCGCACGTCGCCGACCCAGTACGCCTGTCCGGCCGCTGCCGGCACCGTGGCGGCCAGCAGCATCGCGTCGACGACGTTGCCGGTGTACGCCATCGATCGACGGTTCTCGCCGCCGCCGAACATCGGCACGCCGCCCCGCCGCACCATCTGGAAGAAGAGCGTCTGCCGCGGCGGCTGATACGGCCCGTAGTACCACGGCGGCCGGAGGATGACGGTCTCGAAGCGGCCCGGCTCATTCGCCGCGAGGACCGCCTCTTCCATCAGCATCTTCGATCGGCCGTAGTTCAAGTACGGGTGGTACGGCGAGCGCTCGTCGAAGACAGCGGCCGGCGACGGATTGGCGCCGAACGGCGAGTTCGAGGAGATCACCACCGCGCGCCGGATGCCGGCGGCGCGCGCCGCATTCATCACGTTGACCGTGCCTTCGTGGTTGATCGTGTAGAAGTCGCGCACGCGAGGCGGGTGAATGATGCCCGCGAGGTGAAACAGCACGCCGCCGTCGGCACGGCCGGCGAACGCCGGCAACGATGCGGTGTCCGCGACGTTCCCAACGATCTCGTCGACCCGCAGTCCCGGCGGCGTGGAGACGCGCTCGCCCGGCAGCACGAGACAGCGCACGTGCAGCTCGGTAGCGGTGGCCTGCGCGGCCAGCCCGTGCAGAAGATTCGTCCCCAGCCAGCCCGCCGCGCCGGTGATCAGAATCGCGTCAGGCAGCGTGCCCATTCGAACGATTGTAGCGACAGCCTTTGTGCAAAGGTGTGTAGCGGCCTCTTGACGCGCGCGCGGCGCAGGGAGCCAAATAGTCCTCCCGCAGCAAAGCTCCGACGTCCGGAGAAAGCCACTCGACCATCTGCACGGGAGGCATTCGTGAGCGGACCAGCTACGGCCGATCACATCGTCGTCACGCTGACGTATGACACGGAGAACGGCGTGACGCTGCCGACGCCGAAGAAGATCCAGGTGCCGGTCACGATGCCGCTCGCCGACGTGTTCGCGCGCGCGGCGTCCATCAACCAGAGCAGCCCGCCGCCGCTGTCGTTCACGTCGCTCCTCGTCGGCATGATGGCGAGCTCGCCGTCGCTGACCGAGATTCTCGGCCGGCAGGGCGCGACGCTCGCCCGGATCGGCCAGAGCCGTGGACAGACGTACGACCAGTCCTCGCTGAACCGGATCGGCGCTCAGTTGTTGCCGACCGAGCTCGGGGCAACCGTGTCGGCACGCCGGGCGATTGAGACAGCCGGGACGATCGCGGCGAGCCTCAAATCTCCAGCGCTCGATGTTCGGCATCTCGCGGCCGCGTATCCCATCCTGTCCAACTGGCACGTCGATGACTTCAAGGAATTCGGGATCGATCGGCTCGTGTGGTGCCGCGAGCTCGGCGCCGAGATGGCGGCGAGCCATCCCGGCGAACGGTGGTACTGGCGCGGCTACACCGATCGCGCGTCACCGGTGCCGCTGACGTCGTTCAGCGCGGACGTCTACACCGAAAAAGATCTGCTCGGCATCGATCGGACGGTCGACGCGCTCGCGTTGCTCATGGCCTCGACGCGGACCGACACGCCGTTGTCGATCGGCATATTCGGTCCGTGGGGCTCGGGCAAATCGTTCTTCATGCGGCATCTTCGCCGGAAGATCTGGGGGCTCGCCGAGCGCGAGCAGAATCGCGTCGCCACCTGGATCGAAAAGCGCGGCAACCGGACGGCGACGAAAGACGATGCGCCGCTCTATTACGGCCAGGTGGCGCAGGTGGAATTCAACGCGTGGCACTACAACGAGGGCAACCTCGTCGCAAGCCTCGTCGATCACCTGTTTCGCAATCTGCGTGTGCTTCCGGAAGGGAAGGACAAGGAGCTCGAGGAGCGGCGCGCGAGCGTGCTCGTTCAGATCAGCGCCGTCGAAGGGAAGGTCGTCGAGGCCGCCACGGTCATCGACCGGACGCGCCAGCAGGTGGAGCAGGCGCGTCAGGACGTCGACCGCGCGCACGGCGAGGTCATCGCCGCGAGGCAGGGTGTGGATGCCAAGGCCCGGGAGCTCGAAGACACGAGCGCGCAGGCCCGGCGCGAGCGCGAGCAGCTCGACACGGCGATCCAGGATCTCGCCGCAGACACCGGCGGCATCGACGCCGGCGACGTGGTGAACGTCGCATTGCGGCCGCTGACCGAGGCGGCCGCGTTCCGCGACGCCAAGCAGGCCGCGCGCAATTTCGCCAGCGCTGTCGAGGATTGGCGCACGTTCGCATCGCGTCTGGCGTCACCGCGCGGAGCAGCGGTCCTCGCGCTGTGCCTCGCCGTGCCGCTCGTGGCCTGGTTCACCCACTGGTTCACCGGCGCATGGGCGACCGTTTCGGGCCTGGGCCTGACCGGCGCCGCCGGCGCCAAGGAGCTCGTTGATTACCTCCGCGAACGCCGGCGGGAATTCGAGACCAGGCTCCAGCAGCTCGACGAAGAGCACGCCCGGCGCGTGCAGGCCGACACGAAGGAGCTCCAGCAGGAGCAGGCCAAGGTTCAGGCAAGTTGGGACACGAAGATCGCCGCATTACGCGGCACGCTCGAGCAGCAGCGAGCGTCGCTCGCGCAGCGCGAAGCCGCCGTCGAGTCGGCGGCCAAAGCGCTCGCCGAGCGGACGAAGGAGCTCGAGGCCAAAGTGCAGGAGAGAGCCTCGGCCGAGACGAAGCTTCAGGATCTGCAGGCCCAGTTGAAGCGGCTGTCCAGCGCGCTGCTGCTCGACGAGTTCATCAAGGAGCGATCGGGCACCGACGAGTACCGCAAGCAGCTCGGATTCCTGGCGCTCGTGCGGCGCGACTTCGAGCGGCTCTCCGATCTGATCGCGAAGGCCAACGAGGAATGGTGCGCGCCCGACACGAACACCCCGGCGCCGCTGCTGAATCGCATCGTCCTGTACATCGACGATCTCGATCGCTGCAAGGTGGACACGGTGGTGCAGGTCCTGGAAGCCGTTCACCTCCTCCTCGCCTTCCCCTTGTTCGTCTGCGTCGTGGCGGTCGATCCCCGTTGGATCGAGCAATGTCTGCGCGACAAGCACAAGGATCGCTTCAGCGAGGAGACGGAGGATCAGGACAGGCGGGCGACGGTCGGCGACTACCTCGAAAAGATCTTCCAGATCCCGATCTGGATGCGCGAGATCACGAGCGAACAACGGGCCGTCGTCGTCAAGTCGCTGCTCGGCGCCACCGCCGCGCCGCTCACGACGACGCCCACGATCGGCGCGTTGTCCGGGGAAGCGCCCGCCGCTGCGTCACCGCCGCCGCGCGGGAGCGAGGCGCGGCGCCTCGACGGATTCCAGGCGGCCCTCGACGTCGCTGAGGAGAATCCCGACCCGCTGCGCATCACGCCTCAGGAAGGATCGTTCGTCGAGCGTGTCGCGCCGCTGCTCAGCGACAAGCCGCGCGCGCTGAAGCGGTTCGTCAACAGCTACCGATTGCTCAAGGCCAGCCTGTCCGATCTCGACCGGCAGACGTTCGTGGTCGACGATGAGTGCAGCCCGTACAAGATCTGTCTGAGCCAGCTCGCGTACTTCACCGGTCAGCCGCGTCTCGGCCCCGTCTTCGCCCGCGAGCTCGAGCACGTCAGCGGCGACCATTCCACGCTGCTGGATTGGTTGGATACGGCCGAAGCGCCGGCAGACGACGCGACACGAGCGTCGGTCCTGGCGGCGGCGCGCCTGATTCCCGATGCCGGCGCGATGCGGCTGAAGGACTTCCAGGCTTGGCTGCCGGAGACGACGAGGTATCTCTTTCACCGGGACGATTGAGGTCTATTCGTATCGGAGCGCGCTGACCGGATCCAGCCGCGTCGCCCGCCGCGCAGGCCAGAAGCAGGCGGTGAGCGACACGAAGATGAGCAGCGCGGCAATCGACGTCAGCGTCACTGCGTCGCGCGACGGGCTTTGCACCAGGATGCTCGCGAGCAGCTTGCCGACGCCGAAGCCGCCGGCGATGCCGGTCGTGAGACCGATGGCGAGCTGCACGATCGCGCCGCGCAGGATCAGCCACCACACCTGATTCGCCTGCGCGCCGAGCGCCATGCGGACGCCGATTTCCTGCGTGCGCTGCGAGACGGAGTACGCCGTGACCGCGTAGAGCCCGACCGCCGACAGCGCCAGCGCGATGACCGCGAATGTCGCGAACATCGTGCCGATGACCTGGAACATGTATCGTTGCTGCGCGAGCGCCGCGTCGAGCGTCATGATGCCAAAGAGCGGCAGGTCCGGATCGATCGCGCGCATTTCCTCGCGCACGGCCGGCGTGAGCGCTGCGGGATCGCCGGCCGTGCGCAGCATCAGCGTCGCAAACGGCGGCGCGTCCGAGCGCAGCGGCACGTAGACGACTGGATCCGGGAGGACTTCCTGGAAGTTGCGCTGGCGGACTGTCGGGACGATGCCGACGATGGTCGCGGTGACCGACTTCGGTGGCGGCGCGCCCGGTGGCACATCGGGCGTCAGCCGGATACGCCGGCCGATCGGATCTTCGTTCGGGAAGTGCATCGCCACGAACCGCTGATTGGTGATCGCGCTCTCGTGCCCGGGCGTGCCGTCGACCTCGTCGAACGTGCGGCCGCGCGCCAGCTTGAGCCCCACCGTCTCGAAATACCGCGGGCCGATCATCACCTGCGTGACCGTCGGTGGTTGCTCACCCGCCGCGACCTGGCGTCCTTCGACGACCAGGAGACGGCCATTCCCGCCGGCCATCGGCGGGTTCGTCGTGATGGCCGCGGCCTGCACATTGCCGACGGCCGCGAGCCGGTCGTCGAGCCGCTTGTAGAAGTCGCGCCGCTGATCGGGCGTCGGATACTTCCGGTTCGGCAACTGCAGCCGCATCGTCAGGAGGTGCGACGTTTCGACGCCGACCTCACGCTGATAGAGCGCGAGGAAGCTCCGCACCATGTAGCCGGCGCCGGCGAGCAGCACGAGGGTCAGCGCGAGCTCGACGACGATGAGCGCGCTCGTCCAGCGGCGGGCGCGCAGGCCCGAGCCCGAACGGCCGCCTTCCTTCAGGACTTCGTTGATATCGGTCTTCGACACGTGCAACGCCGGCGCGAGGCCGAAGACGAAGCCGGTGCCGAGGCAGACCGCGGCGAAGAACCCGAAGACGCGCGCGTCGAGCGTGAACTTGATCCAGTACGGCTTGCCGACGTCGGCCACCGCCGCGTCGAACAACCGGATGCCGATGATCGACAACCCGAACCCGAGGACACCGGCGATGAGCGAGAGCAGCACGCTCTCGACGAGCAGTTGCCGCACGATGCGGGCGCGCGTGGCGCCGAGCGAGACGCGGACGGAGATTTCGCGCGATCGATTCGCCGATCGCGCCAGGAGCAGGTTCGCGACGTTGGCGCACGCGATGAGCAGCACGAAGCCGACGGCGCCCATCAATGTGAGAAAGATCAGCCGGATCTGCCCACCGTTGTACCGCTCGTTGAACGTCATGACGGTCGCCTTGACGTCCTTGTTGGTGGCAGGGAAGTCGTGCGCGAGCCGCTGCGCGACGGTGTTCAGCTCGGCCTGCGCCTGCGCCTCGGTGACGCCCGGCGCCAGCCGCGCGAACACTTCGAAATTGCGCGCGTCGCGCTTCTGCTCCGCGAGACCCGCCAGGTGGACCACCGGAATCCACAAATCCGCGCTGATCGGAAACCTGAATCCTTCAGGCATCACGCCGATGACCGTCACCGGCAGCTCGTTGATCTTGATCGTCCGGCCGATCACCTTCGGGTCGCTGCCGTACCGGTTTTTCCAGATGCCGTTGCCGAGGATGACCACCGGCGTGGCGCCGGGCCGATCGTCCTCCGGCAGAAAATCGCGGCCGAGCACCGGCTTCTCCCCGATCAGCTTGAACGCGTTTCCGGAGATGTACGGGCCGCCGAAGCGCTCCGGCGCGCGTCCTTCGTCGCTCACGTTCATCGTCTGACCGCTGAACGCCGCGATACCGGTGAACGCTCTGGCGCCTTCGCGCCAGTCCTGGAATTCGAGGTACGACACGCCGCGGTCGCGATTGCGTGCGTCGCGCGTGCCGAGCGCCATGATGCGATCGGGATCGTCGAACGGCAGCCCGCGGATGAGGACGGCGTTCACGAACGTGAACACCGTGTTGTTCACGCCGATGCCGAGCGCGAGCGCGATCGCGGCCACGAGCGTGAACCATTTGTCTTTGACGAGAAGCCGGATGGCGTAACGCAGGTCTTGCAGCAGACTCATACTCTGTGGTCCTGCGCGTGAAAACGCGCACGAATGAGGGCGAGCATCGCGCCCGCGAATAGACAGATCGGCGCGATGGCCAGCGACAGCCACGCGCCGCGAACGGATTGGGCGAAAGGAAGCGGACCGGCGCTGGCAACCGTGAGCGCCAGCGCGGCGATGGCGAACACCAGCGCCGCCTCCCAGCGCAGCGTCAACAGCCAGCCGCTGCCCGCGCCCGCGAGCACGGCGAGCGTCACCGCCGCGATCGCTTCCGCCCAATCGCCGGTCCGAAGACCGTTCAACCGGAGCGCCGCTTCGAAGGCCGCTCCGGGCAAGAGCGTGAAGAACATGACGGCACCAAATTGGACACCGGAGGCCAGCGATTCGCTCCGGCGATATCGAGCCAGGACATCAAACGCCCACGCGAACGCGAGGCCGGCGCCGAGCACGAAGGGGATGCCGCCTGCCAGGCGCGTCCAAATCGGCGCGATGATGAGGGCGTGCGCGAGGCCGAACGCCGCCAGCCCGACGAGGGCCGTGGCGAGCCCCGTCGAGACGATGCGGGCGGACACACCGTGCACCATGAGAACGTTTTACGTGCAAGGCCCGCGATCGGTTCACAGAAAAAGCCACCGCGGAGCCCGCCGAGAACGCAGAGCATGCGTTGCTCGGCGACCTCCGCGACGTCTGCGGTTGCTTTTCGGATTATGCGGCGGCGTGCTCGCGCTGCTGCCGGCGGCGCTCGCGGAATCGCGCGAACACGGCGCGGTCGCTCTCGAGCCCGAGCAGCGACTTGACGGTCGTCCCGGCGAAGGTGTGGGCGAGCATTTCGAGGCCGTGGCGCAGGACGAATCCCGGACTGTGCGTGAAGGCGGCCGGCATGTGCTTCACCTTCATCCAGCGCTCGGCGCGCCAGCGCAGGAATTCGATGTCCTCGGCGCACACCCGCTCGCTGCGCACCACCGCCGTCGTGCCGTCGTAGTGCGAGACGTCCTCGTCGACAATCAGCCCGCGATCGCGAAAGTCGCGCGTCATCGGCGTGCGCGGATACGGCGTCGGGTGCTGGATGTACGGCCAATCGATGTAGTCGCGCGCGAAGGCCAGGTTGGTTTCAATCGACTCCTGCGTGTCGTCCGGGTTCCCGACAATGAGGCCGCCGACGACGTACATGCCGTGGCGGTGCAGATGCTCGATCGCTTCGATGCTCGCGTTGCCAACCGTCCGGCCATGCTCGCGCCGCGCGTTCTTCGCTTTTGCCTTCAGGAACTTCAGGTCGTCGTCCAGGATGTTCTCGATGCCGAGGAACACGTACCGGAATCCGGCGCGCCGCATCAGCGGCGCGAGGCGCGCGCCGTGCTGCGCGAGCGGCGCGGTCATCGCCTGCACGAAATACTCGGTGTCGTCGAACCCCGCCTCGACGATGGCTTCGCAGAGCGCCGCGAAGCGCTCCACGTCGAGCGTGATGTTGTCGTCGACCAGAAAAATCGCTCTGGCGCCGTGGGCGCGCGCGTCGGCGATGTCGGCCAGCACGCGGTCGATCGGATACGGGTGAAAGTTGCGGCCGCGCATCTCGATGATCGAACAGAAGCTGCAATCGAACGTACAGCCGCGCGAGGTTTCGACGACGTCGACCGTGCGGCCGAGGAGCGTGTAGCCGCGGAGCACGCGCGAGCCGCGGTTCGGCAGCCGCAGCGATTCCGAGGCGAGCGGGATGACGGGCCTGGCCGTGTTGTGGACGAAGCCCTCTGTCGTACGAAAAGACAATCCGGCAATCGACTGCAGTGACTGGCGACTGGCGACTGGCGACTGTTCGAGCGCGCGCAGCAGCGCGCACAACGTCTGTTCGCCCTCGCCGCGGACGATGAAGTCGACGTCGGCGCACGCGGTGTACGCGTCGGGCGCGAGGCTCGGATCGTAGCCGCCGGCCACGATGCGCGCCGACGGACGGAGCGTCTTCACCAGGCGTGCGACCTTCTGGGCGGTCGCGCGCTGAAACGTCATCACCGACAGCCCGACGACATCCGGCTGCAGATCGCGGACGAGCCGTTCGACGGTCGATCGCACGGCGGCTTGAACGAGGACGAGATCGGCGATCGCAACCTGATGATGGGGATCGACATTGCCGGCCAGCGAGGCAAGCGCGCCGTTCGGCATGCGGATCGCCACCGCCGGCATGTGCTCAAATGAGTCCGGCATCGAGAGAAGAAGGAGATTCATTTTTTTTGCTGGCGATGAGGATAACACCGACGTACTCCGTGGGGACGTGGGTCTTTCTCCGCCTGCTCGGCATCATTTATTTATGCGCGTTCTGGTCGCTCGCGGTTCAGATCGTGGGGCTGGCGGGGCACGACGGCATTCTGCCCGCGCGGCTGTACATGGACAGCGCGCGCGCGTGGGCCGCAGCGGAGAACGTCGGACTCGATCGGTTTCGCGTGCTGCCGACGCTCTGCTGGTTTGGCGCGAGCGATGCGTTCCTGAAGAGTCTGTGCGTTGCCGGCGTGGTGTTGGCGCTGCTGTTGATCGCGGGGGTCGTCCCTATCGTGACGCTGCCGCTCCTCTGGCTCGACTATCTGTCGCTCGTCGTCGTCGGCCGCGAATTCCTGTCGTATCAATGGGACGTTCTGCTGCTCGAGACCGGACTGCTGTCGATTGTCCTCGCGCCGATCGCATGGCGCGATCGGCTCCGCGATCGCATGCCGCCACAGCGTCTCGCCGTCTGGCTGATGCTGTGGCTGCTGTTCCGTCTGATCCTCGGGTCGGGGCTGGTGAAGCTTGCGAGCGGCGATCCGACGTGGCGCTCGCTGACGGCGATGCTCTACCACTACGAAACGCAGCCGATTCCGACGCCGCCCGCGTGGTACGCGCATCAGTTGCCGGCGTGGGTTCACGAGGCGTCGACGTTCGCGACGCTCGCGATCGAGCTCGTCGTGCCGTTCTTCATGTTCGGACCGCGTCGGCTCCGGCAGATCGCATTCGGACTGTTCATCGGCCTGCAGGCGCTCGTCGCGATCACGGGCAACTACGCGTTCTTCAATCTTCTATCGGCGTCGCTGTGCGTATTTTTGATCGACGACGAAACGATCGGGATCGGTGTGGCCCAGGCTTTCAGGCCTGCGCGCATCCAACGCGCGATCGTGATTGCGATCGCCGCGATGACGTTTCCTGTTTCTGTGCTCGCGTTCACCAACGGCGTCGGCCTGCCGTTGCCGATCGCGCGGCTCGTCGAGCCGGTCGCGGAGTTCATCGCGCCGTTCCGCAGCGTCAACAGTTACGGCCTTTTCGCCGTCATGACGACGACGCGACCCGAGATCGTCGTCGAAGGATCGGACGATGGCGCGACGTGGTTGGCGTACGAGTTCAAGTACAAGGCGGGCGATCTGCAGCGGCGCCCGCCGTGGGTGGCGCCGCATCAGCCGCGGCTCGATTGGCAGATGTGGTTTGCCGCACTGAGCCGGTACGAGGATGAGCCCTGGTTCAGGAATTTCCTGCTGCGGCTCCTCGACGGCTCGCCGGACGTCCGCCGGCTGCTCGCCCGCGATCCGTTCGACGGCCGCGCTCCACGGTACGTGCGCGGCGTGGTCTATCGATATCGCTTCTCGGACCGCGAGACGCGCCGGCGAGACGGTGTGTGGTGGACGCGCGAGATGAGCGGCGAGTATTCGCCGGCGCTGTCGCTCCGGTAGCTGCTACAGACTCGTGCCGCGAGCGCCGACGCGCTTCCGCAGAAAATTCGTGCGCCGCGCCGGCGGCAGCGCCTGCCAGCGCCGAATCATGTCGCGAAGAGCGCGCTCATTTTCCCGAGCGAGCGCGACGAGCGTTCTTCGTCTGCTGCGTACGTTCTTCAAGGGCCTTCTCGAGCACGTCCAGGACGGCGAGGTCGCGCGGCCGGCGCGCCGCCTTCTTGCTCTTGATGATATCCGGGAGCGACGCGATCCGGATGGACGTGTCGTCGATGTCGAGGTTGGTGGAACGATCGCGCAATCCCTCGAACGAGCGGATGCCATGGATACTGGCCTTGAAGTCGATCTGCAATCCGTCATCGCGCACGACGCGAAACAAATCGGAGGCTGGATAGTACGGTCGCAGAACGGTCGCGCCAAGAGCACGTGCCAGTGCCTTCAGCTTCTGAAGATTGCGCGCTGACTTCCGGAACATGAAGTCGAAATCGACCGTGGTGACCGGCGCGCCCTGCAGCGCCGCCGCCGCGTTGCCGATGAGCACCGCCTCCAGCCGGGCGTCGTGCAGGCAGCGGCCGATCTCGACGAGATACGGCGTGGCGTCCACGACGCGCAGTATACCGGCACCTCGACGGTCCGGCAGGCCCGCCCTACGGGCGCGCCGGCTCGAGCAACAAATCCTGGAAATCGAAGCTGAAGTCTGTGTCGGGCGACACGGCGCGATCGTCGCGGCCGCGCAAAACAGGAGGAGCGCGAGAAATCGCCGTCGAGACATTTCTATTTGTCGCGGGGCCCATCCCCGCTCGCAAAGACGCCGCAGCGCTCGCCTCTATCGAGAACAGAACGTCGGGAGCACGCTATGCTATCTCAGAGGTCGATGATGGACGAGCGTAGCGAAGACGAGTGGAAGAACACGCTTTCTCCTGAGCAGTTCTACGTGCTGCGCAAGCACGGCACGGAACGGGCCGGCAGCAGTCCGCTGAATTACGAGAAGCGATCCGGCATTTTCAAGTGCGCCGGCTGCGGTGAGCCGCTGTTTTCAGCTGATACGAAGTTCGAGAGCGGCACCGGCTGGCCGAGTTTTTTCCAACCGATCGAGGGCGCCGTGGCGACGACGACCGATCGCACGTTCGGCATGGCGCGAACCGAAGTGCACTGCGCGAAATGCGGCGGCCACCTCGGTCACGTGTTTCCCGACGGGCCACGCCCGACCGGGCTGCGCTATTGCATGAACGGGGTCGCGCTGGAATTCGAACCGCAACGCGCGCCGTGATTCAGAACCTCGGAGGTGACACGTGATGGCTCGACGTCCTCTCGCGGTGGCGCTGCTGACCGCGGCGGCGATGACGGCGTGCTCGAACCCGAACAATCCCTCATCAGACGGTCCTGTCCGACTGCGCAGCGGCATCAACCAGGCGATCGTCAACCGTGGCGAAGCGGCGACGCTGAGTTTTCGGCTCGAGAACGTCAGCCAGAATCCGGTGACGTTGAACTTCGGAAGCAGTTGTCACATCCTGCCGTACATCACCGATCGGCAGACGGCGAAGATCGTTCACCCTGCCGGCGGCGGCTGGGCGTGCCTGACAGTCCTGACACAGCTCGAATTGGCGCCCGGCGCCGTCGAGACCGTGGAGGTGCAGGTGCGCGCGGCGGACGTGGCGGCGTATCCGTTCGTCGCGCTCGCGCCCGGCGAGTACGAGGCGTACGCGACCGTCGAAGCTTCACAGTACAAACGGCGCTCCGCGTCTGTGACGTTCACGGTCCGCTAGGTTCAGGGAGGGGCCGGCGAGTTGAGGTATCCTAACGCCTCAGTGCCCCACACCCACCGCGTGTTCGACGGCGCATGAGGGACGCAGGTCCCGCCGAACTGCGATTGACGCTGGCGCCGCGGCGCCGGTTCGAGGCGATCGACGTCAACCGCCGCATCGCCGAACAGGCGGGCGACGTCCTGCGGCGTTACCAGCGCGCCTTCTATTGCTCGTTCCACACGACGGCCGGGTATCTGGATCAGAGTCTGTCGGCGCGCCTGCGTCACGATCGCGACGGGCTGTCGCAGTTCTTCGGCAGCTTCAACACGCTGTTCCCGCAGGGCGGCGACTATCGTCACGACCGGATGGAGCTCCGCGCGGAGCTGAGCGAGGCGCAGCGGGAGATCGAGCCGCGCAACGCCGATTCGCATCTCACCTTCATCGGCGCGGGCCTCAGGAACTCGGTCACCTATCGCACGCAGCCGGAAGCGCCGGTGTATTTCATCGATCTCGACGGGACGAGCGACGCCATGCAGCGCCGGCGGATGACGACCGTGGTCGCGTACGACGTCGAGCGCGTCGTCGCGCGGACGTCGGTGAGCATCCCGGTGTCGAAGCATCCGATCGACTCGGTGAATCTCGCCGATCCGCGGCTCGGTCTGCTCGATCACGTCAACGATCTGCTCGCGCGCAGCGGTCTCGAGAAAGGGCGCGTCGATCTGCTCGTCGAGGCGAGCGAGCACAACGTCGGCCTCACGGTGAACGAGTACGAGACGCTCCTCATGCAGCACGATCTGGTCGACGTGCTCAAGGACCCGCTGCGCTTCGCGAAGATCAAGACGCGGCACATGCTCGACGATCCGCTCGCCATTCCCGGCAAAACGCTGAACTACGCGAAGTACGACGTCGTGCGCGTGTTGAACTCGCTGATGGAGGCGCTCCGCCTCGATCAATCGTCGTTCGAGCGTCTGGTCGCGAAGGTGATGGCCGTCCCCGCGCGGCGCTTCCTGCGCTCGCGGCGGGTGAGCTTCCTCGCCGCCGCCGACGTGGACCACGCCGCGGCGCGCCTCATTCGCGGGGCCTATCAAAGCCCGATCCTGGTGCAGTGGCAACCCGCCGAGCAGCAGGTGCGGCGCCTCGAGATCGCCCTCGTCCAGCTTTCGTAATCGGCACGCACGTACGGCGATCGCAGTCGCGTGCCGTTGTGATACGGTGCGCGGCTATGAAGACGCGTGTCAGGTCGATCGTCCTCTTGTCACTTGCCTGCGGCGCGATGGTCGTCCTCGTCCCCAATCCGCTAGTCGTTGCCAAGCATCGCGGCGAGCGTCAGCGAGCCGTGGCAGGTGGCGGGGCCCCGCCACACACAGGAAAACGCCCGCAACCGCGCGCGCCGAAAACTCACCGTCTCGCCGCGACGCCGGACACGGTCGCGTACGGATATTACTGGTCGGAAGCGAAGCCGGCGCTGCGCATCGCGTCGGGCGACATCCTCGACGTCGACACGCTGCTGACGAACAATCCGGCCGGTCTCGGGCGCGCCGGCGTGCCGCCGGAAAAAATCCAGGAGTCGCTGAAGTCCATCGTCACGGAAGTGACCGGCGATCGCCGCGGACCGGGCGGCCATATCCTGACCGGGCCGGTGTACGTCGAAGGCGCCCAACCCGGCGATGCGCTCGAAGTGAAGATCCTC
The DNA here is from genome assembly GCA_036004865.1 of Vicinamibacterales bacterium. Classification (GTDB taxonomy): domain Bacteria; phylum Acidobacteriota; class Vicinamibacteria; order Vicinamibacterales; family CAVVIG01; genus QHWF01. Next base: position 3,913 of record DASYQZ010000060.1, on the reverse strand, counting down.
TCGATCGATCTCGCGATCGACTACGGCTACAACGGCTGCAGCGGCTTCATCCCGGCGAACTGCGATCGCTCGGTGCCCCAGAAAATCATGGCGCTCGACAAGAAGACGATGAGCGCCGTGTTCGTGCCGGGCATCGTCATCCCGCTGAAACCGTTCTTCGGCAGCATGGGCGTGGCGCCGGCGTCCGAGCTCGGACGCGTCAGCAGCAATCCGCCGGGCAGGCACGCCGGCAATCTCGACAACCGCGAGCTCGTCGCCGGCAGCACCCTTTACATCCCGGTATTCGTGCCGGGCGCGCTCTTCGAGATCGGCGACGGCCACGCCGCGCAGGGCGATGGCGAGGTGGATCAGACAGCGATCGAGACGTCATTGCGCGGGCGCGTCCAACTGACCGTGCGCAAGGACCTGAAGCTCACGTGGCCGCGCGCTGAGACCGCCGCCGACTACATCAGCATGGCGTCGGACGAGGATCTCGAGACGGCGACGACGGTGGCGATTCAGGAGATGGTGGATTTTCTGGAGGCCACGAAGAAGCTGACGAAGCACCAGGCCTATCAGCTCGTGAGCATCGCCGGGAACGTCGCCATCACCCAGCTCGTGGATCGACCGGTCGTCGGCGTGCACGTGAAGATGCCGAAGAGCATCTTCAAATAACGCCGGCCGGAACATGAGCTCGCTGTTCACCCCGACGCTGCACATCTGGGAGATCATCGTCCGCGGAACGATCGTTTACCGCTGACCGGAGCCGCTAGCCGACCCGGATCCACCGCGCGGGCGAACGCGATCTCGCGGCCGTCCGGCGAAAACCTCAGCCTCTCGACATCGTAGGTGGGTAGGCGAGCGTTGGCGGCGTCATGCTTGTCCGGAAACGGACAACGATATCTTTCTGCGATCTTTGCGCACCGGGGTTGCTTCCATCGGTTCGCATCGCGGGACGATTGTATACTGCGGGTTTCACGGAGGAACCGATGGCCTACACCTATCACGACCTGAAAGGCAAAACCATCCAGGAGCTGCGCGAGATCGCCAAGGGCGTCGAGAATCAGGACGCAGTGCAGGGCTACTCGCAACTGAACAAAGATCATCTGCTGCCCGCGCTCTGCAAGGCGCTCGGCATCGACACGCACGAGCATCACACGGTCACCGGGATCGACAAGCCGGCGATCAAAGCGAAGATGCGCGAGCTGAAGCAGCAGCGCGACGCCGCGCTCGAAGCGCACGACTCCGATACGCTGAAAAGTGTCCGCCGCCAGATTCATCGTCTGAACCGTCAAATCCGCTCTCACGTCGCGCCGTGAGGTCGCTGGTCGCGCCGTAAGAACGAATAGGCAAGATCGCGAATAGGCGCAAAAGCACACTCTTTTTTCGAGCGATTCTGGTCGCAGGCGCCGGCGGCCACACCTCGCCGCGGACATGGAAATCCGCCAAGCGAGCGCGAATGCGCGAGCGTTGCGAACGCTGTGGCAGCGACAGTTGCGCGCTGGGGGTGGGGCCCCAGCGCCAGTGCAGAAAAGGAGACCACTATGCCTGATTTCGATTCGCTCCCACCTGGCACGTTCAGCTGGCCCGAGCTGGCGACCACGGATCAACAAGCGGGCGTCTCGTTCTACCGGAACCTGTTCGGGTGGGACGTCAACGATCAGCCGATTGGCCCGAACGAGACGTACTCCATGTTTCAGATGCGTGGACGCGAAGTCGGCGCCGCGTACAACATGCGTCCGGAAGAGCGGCAGACCGGCGCGCCGCCGCACTGGAACGCGTACGTCACCGTGGCGAGCGCCGACGAGACGGTGAAGAAGGCAGAATCGCTCGGCGGCAAAGTGCTCATGGCGCCGTTCGACGTGATGGACCACGGCCGCATGGCCGTTCTGCAGGATCCAACGGGTGCGATCTTCAACGTGTGGCAGCCGAACAAACATACCGGCGCCCGCATTCTGCGCGAGCCGGGCGCGCTGACGTGGGCCGAGCTCGCGACGCGCGACACGGCGTCGGCGAAAACGTTCTACACGTCGCTCTTCGGATGGAAAGAGAAGACGTCGACCGGCGCCGGCATGACCTACACCGAGTTCAACGTGCCGGAACAGCCGCCGGGCGCGGGCATGATGGAGATGAACCCGCAGATGGCCGGTGTGCCGCCGCACTGGCTGCTGTACTTCCAGGTCGCTGACGTCGATGCGAGCGCGAACAAAGCGTCGGGCCTCGGCGCAAGTCTGGTCGTGCCGCCCACCGACATTCCCAACACGGGACGCTTCTCGGTGATCCGCGATCCACAGGGCGCCGTGTTCGCGATTTACAAAGCGGCGAGGTAGGTCGGATAGGGCTGGTGGGGTGGGTAGGGCAGGTAGGGCACCACGAGCCCCACCAGGCCTACCTGCCCGCCAGGCGGTGATATCCTCACCGGATGGCGTTCTGGTCGAAACCGCAGACGATTCCCTCCAAAGCTGACGCATTGCCGGGGCGCGAGGCGCGCATGCCGGTGCCCGAGACGCACTTCGTCAACCAGCATCGGTTGACCGCGCCGTTTCCCGACGGCCTGCAGCGCGCGATGTTCGCGTTGGGCTGCTTCTGGGGCGCGGAGAAAAAGTTCTGGCAGGCGTCCGGCGTCTACACGACCGCCGTCGGCTACACGGCGGGACACACGCCGAACCCGACGTATCGCGAAGTGTGCACCGGCATGACCGGTCACACCGAAGCGGTGCTCGTCGTGTTCGATCCGCAGCAGATTACGTACGACGATCTCTTGAAGCTGTTCTGGGAGAACCACGATCCGACGCAGGGCATGCGGCAGGGCAACGACGTCGGCACGCAGTACCGGTCCGGCATCTACTACTACGACGACGAGCAGCGGCGGGCGGCGGAGCGGTCGCGCGATGCGTATCAGCACCGCCTCACCGAATCGGGTTACGGCCCGATCACGACCGAGATTCTGCCGGCGCCCGAGTTCTACTACGCCGAGGATTATCACCAGCAGTACCTCGCGAAAAATCCCGACGGCTATTGCGGTCTCGGCGGCACGGGCGTCGCGTGTCCGGTCGGTGTCGGAGCGAACGCGTGATCACGACGATAGAACGCAAAGGGCGCAAAGACCGCAAAGTCACCTTTCTCTCTGGGACCAGAGCCAGGGTTTGCTTTGCGGCCTTAGCGGTCGTTGCGTTCTTCTTCGTTCGGGTGCTGGTCGCCGGCTCGACGCGCGCTGCCGGCGATCCGCCGCCGGGCATGCAGCAGGCGATCTTCGCCGGCGGCTGCTTCTGGAGCATGGAGCACGTCTTCGACGAGATTCCCGGCGTGCAGTCGGTGACCGTCGGCTACACGGGCGGCAGCGCGAAGAGCCCGAGCTACGAGCAGGTGGAGCTCGGCATCACCGGCCACGTCGAAGCGGCGCTCGTCGTCTACGATCCGGCGAAGGTGGCGTACGACACGCTGCTCGATGCGTACTGGCACAACACCGATCCGACAGAGGGCGCCGGCCAGTTCTGTGATTTCGGCTCGCAATACCGTCCCATCATCTTCTATACGGGCGACACGCAACAGCAGCGGGCCGAGGCGTCGAAGAAGGCGCTCGAGGAAACGCAGCGGTTCAAGCGCGTGATGACACGCATCGCGCCGGCGTCGACGTTCTGGATCGCCGAGCCGTATCACCAGCACTACTACAAGACGCACGCCTCCATGTATCAGCGCTACCGCGTCGGCTGCGGGCGCGACATACGGCTTCGGGAGCTCTGGTCGCGTAGTCGTTAGTCATTCGTCGTTAGTCATTAGTCGTTCGTCATTGGTCGGATGCAACGACCAACGACCAACGACCAACGACTAATGACCAACGGACCAGCATGGTCCCGCTTCCCATTGATCCATTCATCGATCGCATCGTCGCCGGCGTGCGGCGATCGCGAGCGGTTGTCGTCACGGCCGCGCC
>DASYQZ010000059.1:0-57934 GCA_036004865.1 Vicinamibacterales bacterium | reverse complement strand
GACGAGCCTGAGCATCAACAGCACGAGCGCGACGTCGACGATCACGGTCACCGCGCCAAGCGGCTGCGCGTGGACCGCCACGTCCAACGCGTCGTTCATCACGATCCTGAGCGGCGCGAGCGGCACAGGCAACGGCAGCGTCTTCATCTCGATCCCCGACAACGCCGGAGCGGCGCGCACCGGCACGCTCACGATTGCCGGCCTGACGTTCACGGTGTCACAAGCCGGTGCCCTGGCGACAGCATCGTTCGAGCTGCTGGATCCGAGCACCAGCGGATCCTCGCCCACGACCGAATGCCGGATCCGCAGCAGCGGCACGCCGCCGCCGGTCACCACGTGCACGGTGCGATCGACGTCGGTGGCGACGGGCAGCGCGTCGATCGCCAACTACGCGTGGACGGTGCAATACGTCTACGACAACCCGGTGACCGTGACGCAGACCGGACCGAATCCGCAGTTCTCGTTCAGCGACACCTGCGGCAAGACGGGCAGCACGAGCGACGGCGTCGCGCGGCCGCTGCAGGTGACGCTGACGATCACCGACAGCGCAGGCGGCACCGCCACGGTGTCGTCGGGCACCGGCGCGCAGCCCGCATTGTCGATTCGCCTGTTCACCTGCGGTTCCTGACGCGCGGCGACGAATCACCGGAGCCGCACTGTCGTTTACAAACCTGGTCGCTCGCTGCGACCTTTGAAATTGTCCCTGCCAGTGCACGTCGCGATGCCGTGAATCTGCCTTGAGTTTTGAAGTTCATGTGGCACGCGTCTTGAGAAGATGCGGCCCGTGGGTTGGATCGTAGTTTTCCTCGTTCTTGGTGTTTTCGCGTACCGAGTGACGACGGCCGAGGAGCGCCAGCGGCTGCTTCGCACGCTTCGGGATAGAGTCAGGCGGACGATCGACGGCGCGGCGAGTAACCGCCGTGAATGCGAGCCGTATCTCGACACGCTTCGCGTGCGGACGCGGTTCGCGCTCGTCACGATGGCCATCGTCGCGCTGAACGTGCTCGTCTTCGTATTGATGATCTTTGGCCGCGGCGCCCTCGCAAATCCCGAAACGCTCGTCGCGTGGGGCGCGAACTTCGGTCCCCGCACGACGAACGGCGGATGGTGGCGACTCGTCGCATCGACGTTCATCCATACGGGGCTGCTGGCGCTCGTCGTGAACCTCGCCGGTCTGGCGCAGTTCGGGCTGGTACTCGAGCGCGTCGTCGGACGTCTCACCTTCGCAGTCGTGTATATTGCCGCGGGAATCGCCGCCGGCCTGGTGAGCGTCGCGGCGCATCCTGTGACCGTCAGCGCGGGCGCGTCCGGCGCAACCGCCGGCCTCTACGGCCTGCTGTTCGCATGCGTCGTGTGGGATCTGTTCCGGCCGCCGGAGACACCGATTCCTCTCGTCGTCGCGAAACACCTGCTGCCGGCCGCCGTCCTCTTCATCGTCTACAACACGTTCGATGGCGGCGTCGGAATGTTAGCGGAGTTCCTTGGGTTCATCGTGGGTGTCGCATCCGGTCTGGTGTTGACGAGCAGGATCGGCGACCGCCGGCCGGATCGCCGGACGCTCGGTGCGGTCACCGCGGCGATGGCCGGGCTCGCGATCGCCGCGGCCGTTCCGCTGCGAGGAATGGCCGACGTGCGTCCCGAGATGGCGCGCGTCCTGGACATCGAGGGACGAACGGTTCCTGTGTATCGCACCGCCGAGGCGCGGTTGTCGAAGGGCCAGATCGGCGCGACGATGGTCGCCGATTTGATCGAGCTGAAGATCTTGCCGGAGCTGCAGGCCGAGAGCGACCGGCTCGCGGCTCTTCGTGGTGTGCCGCGCGAGCACGAGCAGATGGTTGCGGACGCCAAAGAGTACGTGCAGCTGCGGTACGAAAGCTGGCGTCTGCGGGCGGAAGGATTGCGCCGAACCGCGGCGCCGCCGCGGCGAGACGCGTCCGGCGCCGGACTGCCGGACTCGACGTGGCGGCATCGCGCGGAGACCGAGCATCGGGTCACGCAGGTGATGCTCGGGCGCGCGGAGGGAACCGAACGGGCCTCCCTCGAAGCGCTGCGGCGGCTCAAGCCGTCCGATCCGGTTGACGGCGGAACTCAGTAGCGCCGCTTCTCCTGACGGACGAGATCGAACTTGGCGGTGTCGGCGACGGCCATCACCGCCATCACGCCTGCCTGCACCGGGTCGGACACGACGAGATCGGCGGCGTCCGGAACGCTGCCCGCCATGTTGAGCGAGATCACGCGCAGTCCCTTCGAGCGCACGTGCTCGACCGCTTTGGTGATCTCGCCGCCCATCAGCGACCCGGCCAGTACGAGAAGACGCACGCGAGGCAACAGCACGACCGCGCGAACGGCGGCGGCCAGATTCTGTTCGCCGACGAGCGGAATCGTGTCGACGGAAATCCGCTCGCCGCGAATATTGTGACGGTCGGCTTCCGTAATCGCGCCGAGCGCCACCTGGCCGACCTGCGCGCCGCCGCCCATGATGACGATCCGCTTGCCGTAGATCTTCGCGAACGACGGCGTCATATCGACGGTCTTGACGCCTGGAACCGCACGCATGTCGGCGACGACCGAATCGATCGTCCCTTCGAACGCGAATTCGAGGTACACCTGTGGATCGCGGTCGGGCGGACGGACGATGTCGACGTAGCCGATGTTCGCGTCGTAGGCCGCGAGGACCTTGGTCAGGCCGTGCAGGATCCCCGGCTGGTCGGCGACCGTGACGAGCACGGCGTGCTCAGGCATTGGTCATCAGTCGTTGGTCATCAGTCGTTGGTCGTTGGTCAAACGACTACGCAGCCGGCGCGACCACCAGCGCCGTCCCGTAGCAGAGCACTTCGGTCACGCCCTGCATCACTTCCGTCGCGTCGTAGCGGATGCCGACGACGGCGTTGGCGCCGAGCCCCTCGGCGTGCTGAATCATGAGGCCGAACGCATCGGCGCGCGTTTTCTCGCAGAGGTCGGTCAGCAGCGTGATGTTACCGCCAATCAGTGTCTGCAGTCCGGCGCCGATCGTGCCGAACACCGAGCGCGATCGGACCGTCACGCCGCGGACGACGCCGAGCGTCTGCCTGGTCTGATACCCCTCCAGCGTGAACGCCGTCGTCGTCATCGCGTGATTGATCGGACCAGGCATGGTGGTCTCCGTTTCATGTGCCCAGTTGCGTCGCGAGATCGTTGAAGTCGGTCGCGACGATGTCGAACGACGGGTCGGGCGTCACATCGGGTTTGCCGGTCGGGCCGAACTCGAGCGGCCTCGGGACGAAAGCGGTCTTGAGTCCCACGGCGCCTGCCGCGCGCAAATCGCCTTTGTGCGCCGCGACCATCACGATCTGGTTCGGCGCGAGATCGAGGAAGTCGGCCGCCGACTGATAGACCTCGCGGTCCGGCTTGTAGTGCTTCGCCAGCTCGGCGCCCAGAATGCAGTCCCACGGCAGCCCGCCGAATTTTGCAAGGTTCGTCATCAGCGAGACGTTGCCGTTCGAGAGCGGCGCGATGATGTAGCGCGTCTTCAGCCGCGTGAGGCCGCGGACCGCATCGGGCCAGGGCCGGAGGCGATGCCAGACACGATTGAGGTGATCCTTCTCGGCTTCGCTCAGACCCGTGACGTGGAAGTCGACGAGCAGCTTGTCGAGCGTTCCCCGGTGGAGCGCGTCGAGCTTCGTCCACGGGATCTCGCCCTTGCGCACGCGGTCCATGCTCGGGCCGTACCCGGCGCGCCACGTATCGGCAAATTTCGTCCAGTCGACGTCGAGGTGCTTCTGTTTGCCGAGCTGCTGCCCTTCGGCGATCACCGACGATCGCCAGTCGACAACGGTGCCGAACGTGTCGAAGACGAGCGCCTTGACCGGCGCGAGCTGCGCTTTCACCGCTGCCTGACCGCGCGCGATCACACTTCCCGGGTTGCCAGCCGCGATCATCGCGAAGGACGACAGTTCCAGGAAACTGCGACGTGACATCTCACCGCGGCGTGTCATGACCCATGATCCTCGGTTTCTGATCCGCGAGGCTGTCGGTGATCGCCTGCGACACGGCGACCGAGAACAGCGGCCGGATGTTGAAGTGCGAGTACGGATTGATCTGAATCATCAGGATGCCGATCAAATCCTCCTGCGGATCGATCCAGAAGAGCGTGCCGTTCGCGCCGCCCCACGTGAACGTCCCGATCGACAGCGCGTCGGCCGCCTTCGCGGGATTCGTCAGCACGCCAAACCCGAGGCCGAACCCGTAGCCGCCGCCGCGGATGTAGACCGGTTTGCCCTCGCCGATCTGATTCGTAATCATCATGTTCACGGTCATGCGGCCGAGGAGCCGCTGGCCGTTGTACTCGCCGCCGTTCAACAGCATCTGCGAGAACTTGAAATAGTCGGCGGCCGTGCCGTTCAGTCCGGCGACGCCCGGAAAGTACGTCGTCGGCTCGCGGTACTCCGGCTTGCGGAACAGCGTGATCTTGCCGTCCTTGTCGGGACGATAAATCGCCGCGACCTTGGTCACCTTCTCGCGCGGGATGTTGTAGAAGGTGTCGCGCATGCCGAGCGGCTGGAAGATCTTCGTCCGCACGAACTCGTCAATCGTCATCCCCGACAGCTTCTCGACGAGAATCGCGACGAAGTCGGTGGACGATCCGTATTGCCAGCGCTCGCCCGGTTGAAACGCGAGCGGCGTGCCCGCTGCGCGCTCGACCGCTTCGACGAGCGTCTTCGGGCGTGCCGGTGCGGTCGACGCCTGCTGGGTGGCGAGCCCCGGCTCGCCATCGGTCAGCGGCGTTGGCCCGGTGGACGGCGTCAGCGACAGACCGGACGTATGAGAAAGGATGTGGCGCACCGTCACCGGCTGCGCCGGCACGCGGCGGCTGGTCAGCGGATCGAGGACGTCCTTCTTGGCGTACGACGGCAGCCATTTCGAGATCGGATCGTCGAGCATGAACCGGCCGTCTTCCCACAGCATCATCAGCGCAGTCGAGACGATCGGCTTGGTCATCGACGCGAGCGAGAAGATCGTGTCCTTCTCCATCGGCTGGCTGTCTTCCTTGTCGCGCCAGCCCTGCGACTCGAAGTGAACGATCTTGCCTTTGCGCGCGACGAGCGTCACCGCGCCGGCGATCTGATTCGTGTCGATGTAGTCCTTGATGAACGCGTTGATGCGCTCGAGCCGCTTCGACGACATGCCGACGCTCTCGGCCTTCGCGAACGGCAAATCGGCCTGGGCGGTGATCTGGTGTGATGTGATCACCAGCGCGCCGAGCAGCATGACCGCGAGGATCCCTGTCGTGCGGAATCTCATCTCACCCTCCTGGCAGCAGCCGTGAACGCGGGCATTATAGGCACGACGAAGGGCGGCTGGCGTATCCTGATGGCGGTGTCTGATGGATCGACAGATCACCGGAGTCCTTCGGGAGCTTGACGCGTTTCTCATGGGCGAATCCGCCGTCCAGCGAACGTTCGAGCGCATCGCTTCGCGTCTGCAGGAGTTGCGCATCGACTTCGCTCTCGCCGGGGGACTTGCGGTCGGCGTGCGTGGGCACCTGCGGCTGACTGTTGACGTCGATATCCTGATCACCGCCGACGGCTTAGCGCTTTTCAAAGCGCGCTGGCTCGGCCGCGGCTACGCCGAAAGAATGCCCGGCGGGCGAGGCGTGCGGGACACCGAGACCGGCGTCTCCGTCGATTTCCTGATTGCGGGAGAGTTTCCAGGCGACGGGCGTCCGAAGTCGGTCCGCTTTCCGAATCCGGCTTCTCTTCCTCGCTCCGAGACTTCGCCGCGCGTCCTCGACCTCCGCACGCTCATCGAGCTCAAGCTCGCCTCCGGAATGTCGTCGCCCGATCGTCTGCAGGATCTCGCCGATGTGCTGTCGCTGATTCGAGCGAATCGTCTGGACGATTCGTTCGCCGATAGTCTCGACGATTCCGTTCGAGAAAAGTATCGCGAGCTGTGGAACGCCGCGCAGCGTCCTCCGCGCGAGCTGTAATCCCGAATCCCTAATCCCACGTAATGACACCCCGCGCGCCGTCGCTCGACGCGAGGGCTTCGAGGGCGTCGTTGACGCCGCTCAGTGAATACGTCCGCGAGACGAGCTCCTTCAGCTTCAGCCGTCCCTGCTGATACAACGAGACGAGGTTGGGGATGTCTTGCCGCGGCTGGCCCGATCCGTAGACCGATCCGATTAATCGCTTCTCCTGCATGACGAACGGGAACATCGGAAACGCCGCCTGCGTGTCGCCGCGCGCGAGGCCGGTCAACACGACCGTGCCGCCCTTACGCGTCATCGCGAGCGCGTCGGTGAGCGTCCGCGGCGTGCCGACGGTATCGAACACGAAGTCGGCGCCGCGGCCGCCGGTCGACTCGCGGACGGCATCCGCGATCGTGTCCGAGGCCGCAATCGTCTGCGTCGCGCCGAACGCTTTCGCGATTGCCAGCGGCGCGGGACGCACGTCGATCGCGATCACGAGCTCGCTGCCCGCGATCGCCGCGCCTTGCACGACGTTGAGGCCGACGCCGCCGGCGCCGATCACCGCGACGCGCGATCCCGGCGCGACGCGGGCCGCGTTGGTGACCGCCCCGATGCCGGTGACGACAGCGCAGCCGACCGTCGCGAGCGCGTCGAACGGCACGTCCCGCGGCACGCGGATGGCGCCCTCTTCGGGCACGATGACGAAGTCGGAGAAGCACGCCGTCCCGAGAAACGGCGCGATTGTCTGATCGCGCGCGCGCACGTGTGTCGCGCCCGACGGCAGCCGGTTCCGGTACGTGACTTTTTCCAACCGGTCGCACAGCACCGCGTGGCCGTCCCGGCACGGTGGACACACGCCGCACGCCGGCGCCCAGCAGAAGACGACGTGATCGTCGCGCTGGACCTCGGTGACGCCGGCGCCGACCTCGCGCACGATGCCGGCGCCTTCGTGTCCGAGCACGACAGGCGTCTTCATCGGCCAGTCGCCGCGCGCCGGATGCAGGTCGCTGTGGCAGACGCCGGCCGCCTTCACTTCGACCAGGACTTCGCCGGCGGCAGGCGCATCGAGCTCAGCCGGTTCGACCGAAAGAGGCGTGCCCTGTTCCCACAGAATGGCGGCGTGAATTCGCATGAAAGGGGCGAGTCGAGGCTCGCTTATACTGCCCTGCTATCAGCGTGTCAACACGGGCGGCCCTGAAGGGCTGCGTTACGTGTCTATCAGCGTGTCAACACGGGAGCACTCGAGAGACTGCGCGGTGCCGCAGCGTCCTGAATCACATGACCAGATTTCGCGGACTGCTCGCCGGTCTCGTCGTCGTCGCGCTGGCGCCGTCCCTCGCGAGCGGGCAAAGCAATCCGACGTACGTGCAGTTCTCGCCGGCGGCCGTAAAGGGCGCGCTTTATAAGCCCGATGCCGGATCGGCGCCGCACGTCGCGGTGCTGCTGATTCACCGGACGTCGAACTTCCTGTCGCATATCGCGACGAGCGAGCTCGCCAGGCGCGGTTTCCTCGTGCTCGCGATGAATCCGCGATCCGACAACAACGAAGCAGCCGTCGTCTTCGAAGACAACGCGCTCGACCTGAAATCCGGTGTCGACTTCCTCAGGCGGCAGGCCGGCATCTCGAAGATCGTGCTCCTCGGCCACAGCGGCGGCGGTCCGGCGACGAGCTTCTATCAGGCCGTCGCCGAGAAAGGTATCTCGTACTGCAGAGGCCAGCGCAAAATCGTTCCGTGCGCCGACACGCTCGCCGGCTTGCCGCGCGCCGACGGCCTCGTGCTCGTCGACGCGCACCCGGGCGTCTCGGTCAACGGCTTGCGCAGCCTGAATCCCGCGGTGCTGAACGAATCCGATCCGCACCAGATCGATCCGGCGCTCGATCCGTTCGATCGAAAGAACGGCTTCAACCCCGCCGGACCGTCCAAGTACTCCGACGCGTTCAAGCAGAAATACTTCAAGGCGCAGGCCGATCGCATGAACCGGCTCATCTCCGGCGCGCTGGGAAAGCTGCAGCGCATGCACAACGAGCACGACTCTTTTCCAGACGATGACGTCTTTCTTGTCGTACGGGGCGAAGGCGCGCGTCTGATGGAGCTGGACCCGAGCGTGCATCACGCCACGCTGAAGCCGCAGAAGCTGTTGAAGAACGACGGCACGATCGCCACGCAGATCGTCGAGAGCGTGCGCCCCGCGCCGATGACGCCGGGTGCGCCGGCGCGCAACGCGAGCTTTGCCAACGGGACCCGGCTGCTGACGCTGCGATCGTTTCTGAGCGCCAACGCGATTCGCGCGAGGGACTCGATGGACGACATCGACTGGTGCTCGAGCAACAACTCGACGCCGTGCGCGCTGCGCAGCATCACGATCCCGGTGCTCATCACCGCGATGGGGGCGCACTACTTCATCCGCGACAACGAAATCCACTACGAGGCCGCTGCCAGCGCCGACAAGGACTTCATCGTCGTCGAAGGCGCAACGCACGGCATCCGGCCGTGCGCTCCGTGCGAGAAGACGCCCGGCCAGTACGGCAACAGCGTGAAGAACTACTTCGATTACGTCGCGAAGTGGATCAACGCGAGATTTTGACGATCATGTGGTTGCGCATGGCTCAGATGCTGGCCGCCGTACTGAACATCGGCAACCCGGGCAACGTCCTTGAATCCATTGGCCGCGCGGACCGGCTCGATCGCGCGGCCCTGCGGCCCGGTGCGGTAGAATCGAGTCCCCTCCAGCGCAGCAGGCACTGACCATGAAACCGACGTCCTGGGAACAGGCGAAGGACGTCATCAGCGAGGCGCTCAAGCGCGCGCCGTCGGAACGGGAGCAGTTCGTCCGCGATCGCTGCACCGACGACGAGCTGGCCGGCGAAATCATCACGCTCCTCGCGGCCTACCGCGACGGCGCCGACTTCCTGGCCGATCCGACGACCAGCGAGGAGGCCGTCGACGACGACGAGCTCGAGCCGGGCACGCGCGTCGGCCCCTACGTCATCATCGATTCGATCGGCCGCGGCGGCATGGGCCACGTGTTCCTCGGCAGCGACCCGCGGCTGCGCCGCAAGGTGGCGCTGAAATGCGTCATCCGGTCGCTCGCGGGCAGCGGCGAGCGACGCCTCCGCATCCTTCACGAAGCTCGCGCGGCCGCGCGCGTCGCGCATCCGAATGTCGCGACGATCCACGATGTCGTCGAGCACGACAACCGCGCCTTCATCGTCATGGAGTACGTCGAAGGCGAGAGCCTGGCGTCGCGCATGAAGCGCGAGCGGCTGCCGATCGATCGCGTCATCGCGATCGGACGTCAGCTCGCATCGGCGCTCAGCGCCGCGCACGCCAAGGGCGTCGTCCATCGCGATCTGAAGCCGGGCAATGTCCACTTCACGATCGACGGCAGCGTGAAGGTGCTCGACTTCGGCATCGCCAACGCGCCGCGGATGGCGACGACGATCGCACCGCGGATCTCGACGTTCAAAGCGTCGATCCTGACGACGCACAGCGTGCAGCCGGGCACGCCGCCCTACATGGCGCCGGAGCAGCTCCTGGGCCGCACCGTCGACGAGCGGGCCGACATCTACAGCCTCGGCGTCGTCCTCTTCGAGATGGCCACGGGGCGGCGGCCGTATCGCGAGACCGAAGCCGCCGATCTGAAGGTCGCGGTCGCGAACGGCGCGCCGCGAGCCGACGCGGGAGACCCGCGGGTGCCGGCCGCGCTCGCCGATGTGATCGCGCGGGCCCTCGCGGTGGACGTCGACGCGCGGTATCACTCGGCGGCCGAAGTGGGCGCCGCCCTGGAGGTCATCGAGGCACAACTAAAGGACAGACACGTCGGTCGGAGTGAGCTATTTCGAAAGTCGGTGACGCGTGTAGCGGTAGGGATGCTCATGGCGCCACCTGCGTTGATCAGTCTCGGTTTCCTCAATTCGGTCGCTTACAACATCACGCTGGCGCGGACAGGCCCATTTGCAGCGTTCGGGCGCGAGTCGGTGGTGGACTATTTCTATTGGGGTCTCCGGTCGGTTGTCGCGCCGATTTTCTACGTCATCGTGACGATGCTCGCTGTCGCCGCCGTCAAGTTCACGATGCGCCTCCTGATGTTGTCGCCGGCTGTTTCGCGGTTCATCGGTCGTCTCCGCGTTTCCATCGCCGTCATCACCACCAAACTCAATCTGGATGATCCGGTCGTCCTGGCGCAGGCGCTCGCCACGCTCGGCATCGTGATGGTGGGGCTCATCGTCTGGTGGTTCAGCGACCTGAATCGCGCGTGGACGACCGCGTCCATCGATACGTCGCCGGTGGAATGGTTCCGTCCGCTGGACATGGCGAACCCGGGCCGGTGGCAATACCGGCTCGTCCTCACGCTGCTGACGCTCGCGTTCAGCATGGGATTGGCTCGAGTCATCGCGCTCAGGCGAAAACACCGCCGGGCGCACGGGCTGGGCGGACTGATCCTGCTTGCCGCCACCGTCGCGACGATGGTCCTGATTGCCGACGTGCCGTACAGGCTGTTCAACTACAACCAGTGCGAACGCGTCGATCTGGGCGATTTGCATTGTTACGACATCGGCGAGACAGGCGACGAGGTGCTCGTGTATTGTCCGGGCGCGAGTCCCCCCAGGAATCGGATCGTCAAGCGTTCCGATCCGCAGCTCCGGCGGATCGGCATCGTGGAAAGCATTTTCCGAGCTCAGCCCAGCACTCGATCGGGCTTCTGACCGTTTCGCCTCGCTATGACCACGCTCAAATGGCTCGTCCTGCTGATCGCCTTCGTTCTGCTTCCTTCCACCGCACGCGCAGACGGCTTCTTCGACTGGCTCGAAAAATGGAGCGGATCGAAGATGTTCGGCGTCGGCTACGATGCCCACCTGTTCTGCGCCAGCAATGAAGGACGGAGTTTTCCGCTGTGCCAGCGGCTGGTCACGACCCGAGATCTCAGAACCGACGACATCAAACACGTCGTCGACGCCCGCGTCGCGTACTACTTCAAATACGGCGAGCGGTTCCGGGATGTGCACGATGACCGTTCTGTGAACGCGCTGAAGTTGATGGGCATGTATCACTATCGCGCCGCGCGGTGGCTCGACCTCGGCTCGGGCGCCGGATTGCTGCGCGTGAACGGCGACGGGTTTCCAGAGCCACTGAACCGAGCGATCCTGACGCCGCTCAGTCTGTTCATCGCGCCGTTCAAGAGCGGACCCGCGCGCGTCATCACGATCCGGACCGAGACGAGCTTCATCACAAAGGGCTTCACGGGCGCGCAGTTCGGCAACAGGGCGACGACCTTCAACACGTACGGCGGCGAGTGGAACAACTCGGTCGGCCTCGGCATCGAGCTGCTTCGTGTGAAGTAACCCACCCGGCCGCTCGCCTTCCTGTTGACTTTCAACACGTCTGCATGCGATGCTCCTGTTGCCTTTCAACACGGAGGACGCATGGCCGCTCCGGCTCCGGCTGACGTGCCCTACGGCACGCTCGACCTGATGGTGCTGAAAACGCTGCAGACCATGGGTCCGCAGCACGGCTACGGCGTCGCGCGCCGCATCGAGCAGATGGCGCGCGGCGTCCTCACGCTCAACCAAGGCACCATCTACCCGGCGCTCCTCCGCCTCGAGCAGCAGGGCCTCATCGCGAGCAGCTGGGGCACCAGCGACAACAACCGCCGCGCGAAGTTCTCCGAGATCACCAGGGCGGGCGAGAAGCATCTCGCCGCCGAATCCAAGCACTGGACGCGCATGGTCACGATGATCAGCCGCCTTCTGGAGGAAGCGTGACGCTCCGGAGGGGAAACAAATGCAACCACGAAAGCACGAAAACACGAAAAAAGAATTTGGTTTCGTGCTTTCGTGTTTTCGCGGTTGCGTTTGGGCGGTGAAAGCCACGGGACTCTGCTGCGAGGCCAAATGAATCGCTTTCGTATGCTCATCGCACGGATCGGCGGCGTGCTCGCCTCGCGGCGTCGCGACGAGGAGCTCGACGAGGAGGTGCGCGCCCACCTCGATCTGCTCGCCGACGAGCACCAGCGCCGCGGCCTGTCGCGCGCGGATGCGGAGCTCGCCGCCCTGCGCGACTTCGGCGGCGTCGCGCGCGTGAAGGAGTCGTATCGCGAGCAGCGCGGCGTGCCGTTCCTCGAAACGCTCGGGCAGGACGTGCGCTATGGGATCCGCATGTGGCGGCGCGCGCCCGGCTTCAGCGCTGTCGTTGTCGCCGTGCTCGCAATCGGGATCGGCGCCAACACCGCGATGTTCACCATCGTCGACGCGCTGCTGTTCCGCGCGATGCCGGGCCGCGCCGACGAACTCGTCGGACTGTACAGCCACGATCAGACGAAGCCCGATTCGTATCGCGCCTTTTCGTACCCGAACTACGCCGACGTCCGCGACAGGAATGACATCTTCGACGGGCTCCTCGCGCACACCTTCGCGCTCGTCGGATTGCCGGCGGATGAAGTCACGCGCCGCGCGTTCGTGGAAGTGGTGTCGTCGAACTTCTTCAGCACGATCGGCGTGCGGCTCGCGGCCGGACGCACCTTCACGCTCGACGAGGAGCAGCCGGGCGCCAATGCCGCCGTGGCCATCGTCGGCTACGCGCGATGGAAGGACGCGGGATTCAATCCGGCGTTCATCGGCAGCACCGTCCGCGTCAACGCACGCGATTTCACGGTCGTCGGCGTGGCGCCGGAAGGATTCACCGGCACAACGGCGCTCATCACGCCGGAGATGTGGCTGCCGCTCGGCATGTTCGAGACGGTCGTCAACGATGTGTTCCGGAACAACGGCACCGGCCTCGGCAGCCGATCGAATGCGAGCTTGAACGTCTCCGGACGATTGAAGCCGGGCGTGTCGGCGGAGGCGGCGAACGCACGGCTCCAACTCCTGTCGAAGCAGCTCGACGACGCGTACCCGGCGGAGAATCGCCATCAGCTCCTGACCGTCAGTCCGATGTCGCGCGTCTCGATCAGCACGGAACCGAGCGACGACACCGGGCTCGCCGTGTTCTCGGCGGTGCTGATGCCGCTGTCAGGCGCGGTGCTGTTCATTGCGTGCCTCAACATCGCCAACATGTCGCTCGCGCGCGGCTCGGCGCGCAAGAAGGAAATGGCGATCCGTCTGGCGCTCGGCGGCGGCCGCCGCCGCCTCGTCAGACAACTGCTCACCGAAAACCTTCTGCTCGCATTCGCGGGCGCCGGCGCCGGATTGCTGCTCGGCTTGTGGACGATGCGCCTGATCACGGCGTCGATGTCGCCGATCCTGCCGCTGAAGCTGCAGTTCGACGCCAGCCCGAACCTGAACGTCTTGATCGTGACCGGCGCGTTTGCCGTCCTCAGCACGCTGGTGTTCGGACTCGCCCCGGCGCTGAAGATCTCGCGCCCCGACGTCGTCAGCGATCTCAAGGAGGCGGGAGGCGACTCCGCGCGGCCCGGCCGGCGCTTCGGCGCGCGCGGGTGGCTCGTCGTGGGACAGATTGCGGTCTCACTTGTCCTGATGGTGGCCGGCGGTCTGTTCGCGCGCGTCGCGATGAAGGCGGGCGTCGGCGATCCGGGATATCGCTACGACGGGCTCCTGCTCGCGAGCGTCGATCCCAGCCTGGCGGCATACGACGAATCGCGAGGGCGCGCCGCGCTGCGCGCGGTGCTCGAGCGGCTGCGCGCGACGGCCGGCGTGGCGTCGGCCGGCATGAACTCGCAGGTCCCGTTCGGCGAGTTTCACGAAGGGCGGCCCGTCGAACGTCCGGGCCGGACCGAGCCGAACGGTCCGCGATCGGCGACGTTCACGATCGTCAGCGCCGACTACTTCAAGACGCTCGGCTTGCGCGTGCTGCGCGGCCGTGAGTTCACGCGCACGGAGGAGGACTCGCCGATTCCAGCGCGCGTCGCGATCATCGACGAGCCGCTCGCTCGCCGGCTGTTCCCGAACGAAGATCCGCTCGGCCAGTCGATCCGGTTCGCGGATCGGGGCGACGGCCCCGGCAAGCCCGAGGATCATGCACCGATGGAAATCGTCGGCGTCGTCCCCGGATTGCGGGATCAGGTCGTCGCCGCGGCGCCACAGGCGCACATTTACGTGCCGTCAGGATCGACCTACCGCGCCGCCATGCACATCTACGTGCGCGTGAACGGCGCCTCGCCTGTGGAGGCGGACATGCTCGACGATGTGCGCCAAGCGATCCGCGCGGTGGACACGCGTCTTCCGGTCGTCGACCTCATCACCCTCCAGGGCTTTCACGATCGTGGGCTGGTGCTGTGGGGACTTCGCACGGCCGGACGCACGCTGACAGCCTTCGGTCTGATGGCGCTGCTGCTGGCGGCCGTGGGCGTGTACGGCGTGAAGTCCTATCTCGTCTCGTGCCGCACGCGCGAAATCGGCATCCGCATGGCGCTCGGCGCCCGTCCCGGCGACATCCTGTGGCTCGTGTTGCGCGAGGGCGCGCGCACGACAACGCTCGGCCTGCTCATCGGATTCCCGCTTGCGCTCGGGGTCGCCGTCCTGCTCCGCGGCGCGATCTTCGGCGTGAGCCCGTTCGATCCGGTCGTCATCCTGCTGGCGCCGGCGATTCTCGTTGCCGCCGCGGCGCTTGCGACCTACGTGCCCGCGCGCCGCGCGACTCGCGTCACGCCACTCGACGCGCTAAGAGCCGAGTAGGGGCGGACCCATGTGTCCGCCCCAGGGCCGACACATGGGTCGGGCCCTACGGCAAATGACGAGAGGACCTATGAACCGTTTTCGTCTGCTCATCGCCCGGCTCCGCGGCGTGTTCGCGTCGCGCAGTCAAGACGCGCAGCTCGATCTGCTCGCCGACGAGCATGAGCGGCGCGGGCTGTCGCGTGCGGACGCCGAGCGCGCCGCGCTGCGCGATTTCGGCGGCGTGATGCGCGTGAAAGGGCTGCGCTACACCAACGAAGCTCGAAGCCGTCGCATGCCACGAAGCCACCGATCGTAGTCAGTTGCTTTGCGGCGGAAGTATTCCCCGACGTCAGGGTGCGGCAGGATGAGGAACCGTTCGTCGGCAAGCCCCTTCACGACTTCCTCCGCGACCTGCTCCGGTTCAAGCGCACCGTCGACGAGAAATCCCCGGCCTTCGAGAGCGGCGCGGCGGAGCATGTCGGTGCGCACGCCTTGCGGGCAGAGCGCCGACACTTTAATCCCGCGATCGCCGTACGCGATCGCGAGCCATTCAGCGAACGCGAGCGAGGCGTGTTTGGTGACTGAATAGGTCGCCGATTGGATGTGCGTGAGCAGGCCGGCCGCTGACACCGTCTGCAGCAGATATCCCTCGCCGCGCGCGAGCATGCCCGGCAGCACGTGACGCGCGGCGTACACGTGCGCCATCACGTTCACGTCCCAGCAGCGCTGCCAGTCGACGTTGACCGTCTCCTCGCCGCCGGTGATCGCGATGCCCGCGTTCGAGCAGAACAGATCGATGGGACCGGCGTCAGTCGCCGTTTGCGCCACGAGCCGGGCGACGTCGCTCTCGCGGGAGACGTCGGTTTCGATCGCGACGCCGCCGATCTCGCGGGCGACTTCAGTGGCTGCGGCGCCATCCACATCCGCGACGATTACTGTCCGCGCGCCCTCAGCCGCAAACCTCCGGCACAACGCGCGTCCGATGCCATTCGCGCCGCCGGTGACGACGATGATCTTGCCAGTTATGCGCATGTGTAGGGGCGGACCCGTGTGTCCGCCCCACGGGTCCGCGTACCGGGTAGGGGCCGACACATGGGTCGGCCCCTACACTGAAGGGGCGCCATGCCCTTTCATCCACGCCTGCAGCTTCTCGATGTCCTTCTTGACCGTTCGCGAGGCGGCCAACAGCACGACGGCGAGGATCGTGGCGAGGATCGGGACGATGTACATCGCCGTGTGCAATCCCTGGGCGCGGAATGGTTCGAGCGCGCGGAGATCGAAGCCCTTCGACTCGCCGACGAGGCTGCGGAACTCGGCCAGCATCAGATCGCCGAACGGCAGCGGCGCCGCGCCGGCCGCGCTCGCCGCCTGGAACGTGAAGTAGTCGCTCGCGAGCCCGGTGAAGACGGGACCGAACGAGGCGCCGAGCACGTACATCGCGAAGAAGTACAGCGCCATCGCCGTGCCGCGCAGCGACGGCTCGACGACATCGTGAATCGTCGAGTAGACGGTCGAGTAGTACGCGAACATCACTCCGGAGCCGGTGCCCATCAGCAGCGCGAACCCGACGACGTCGCCGGGTTGGCGCATCAGGCCGAGAAACATCAGCGGCGCGGTGATCACGATGGCCGCGGTGCCGACGATGAGGCGGCCGTCGACGCGGCGGCGATACAGATAATCGGCGAGCGCGCCGCCGCCGGTGAGACCGATGACGCCGGAGAAGCCGTACACGCCGGCGGCGACCCAGCCCGCGTCCCTGAAGTTCATGTGGTGAAAGCGGACGAGAAACGGCGCCACGAACGAGCCGAGCGCGTACATGTTGAAGTTGTGCAGCGCTCCCGACACGATGAGCCACAGCATCGTCGGGATCGAAAGGACGAGCAGGTACGGATTGCCGGCCCGCCGGCGATCGCCGACGGCGTGCGCTTCGAGCGTGCCGCGCTTCGGTTCCCGCATCATCAACGCGGCGGCCGCGCACAGCAGGCCGGGCACCGCCGCGATGTAGAACGCGTTGCGCCAGCCCCAGTTCTGCAGAATCCAGCCGCCGGCGCCATTGGCGAGGCCGAGTCCCAGCGGCAGGCCGAGCATCCAGATCGCGATCGCGCGCGCGCGCTGCGCCGGCGGGAAGAAATCGCCGAGGAGCGACGTCGAGGCCGGCGAGCACGTGGCCTCGCCCACGCCGACGCCGAGGCGCGCCACGATCAACTGCGAGAAGTTGCGCGCGATGCCGGACGCCGCCGTCAGCAGGCTCCACAGAAACACGCCGGCCGCGAGGATCAGTCGCCGCTCGCGCCTGTCGGACAAGCGGCCGAGCGGCAGCCCCACCACCGCGTAGAGCAAAGTGAAAACGGTGCCGAGCAGGCCGAGCGCGGTGTCGCTGAGCCCCCACTCGCGGCGGATGCCTTCGGCGACGCCGCCGATGATCTGGCGATCGAAGAAGTTCATCAGGTTGATCGCGAAGAGGACCGCGAGGGCAAACACAGCACCTGGAGCCAAGAGGGGATCTCCTTTTTTCCACTGGCGGCGGGGCCCCAACGGGCACCCCAACGCGGCTGCCGCGTTGGGGACCCCGCCTGGTCGCCGCGCACCGTCGCTGCCACGACTTGCCAACGCTCGCGCATTCGCGCTCGCTTGGGCGGATTCCCATGTCCGCGGCGAGGTGTGGCCGCAGGGCGCTGCTGTCTAGAACGGATGTTTGCCCGCTTCGATGACGGCGTCCGCGATCCGGCGCCGCGCGGCGATCGTGTCGACGGGCGTGTGCGCGGTGAGCTGCTCGACGCCCGACGCGATCGAGCTGTCCGCACCGTGCGCCGTCAGCGCCGCAGCCACCTGCCTGGCCGCCGATGCCACGCGATCGGCCGCCTCGCTCGTGTAGACGCGGACGGCGTCACCGGCGAGCGACGCGCTGCGGCCGCCGCGCATGGCGAGTTTCTCCGCGCGTGCGATGCCGCTTTCGATGGCGTAGGCCTCGATGACGATGTCGGCGATCTGCGCTTCGACCTCCTGCGCGTCCTTGAGCTCGTCGCCATAGGTCGCGGCGGCCAGACCCAGCAGCGCGACGGCGAGCCGCTTCGCGCGCGACACGTAATCGTCCTTGCCCGTCTCCAGCGCGTGCCGCGCCGCGTCAGCCGTGAACAACGACGGCGACTGCTTCAGCAGCCGCGTCGGGATGATCATCCGGTTGATCTCGTTCGTGCCTTCGTAGATGCGCGTGATCCGCGCGTCCCGGTACATCCGCTCGACGGGGAACTCGCGCGAATATCCGTTGCCGCCGAAGACCTGAACCGCTTCGTCGACGGCCCACGCCAGCGCCTCGCTCGTCCACACTTTGTTGATCGAGCACTCGACCGCGAAGCCCTCGATGGTCCTGAGCACGTGCGCGTCGCCCGACGCGCTGTCGCGATCGACCGACTGCAGCGCGCGGTCGACGTCGCCGAGCGCGCGGTACGACATCGCGTCGCCGATGAAGCCGCGAATCGCCATGCCGGCGAGCTTCTGCTTGATCAACCCGAACTCGGCAATCGCCTTGCCGAACTGGCGGCGTTCCTTTGCGTAGCCGGCGGCGTGGCCGAGCGCGCCCTTGACGCCCGCCATGTTGCGCGCGCCCAGCTTCACGCGCCCGAAGTTGAGGACGTTGAACGCGACCTTGTGCCCCTGGCCGATCGTGCCGAGCACGTTTTCGATCGGCACCTTCACGTGATCGAGCATCAGCGCCGTCGTCGAATTGCCGTCGAGCCCGAGCTTGATCTCGTCGCGGCCCGAGACGACGCCCATCGATCGCTCGACGAGGAAGGCCGTGAACTTATCGCCGTCCACCTTCGCGAAGATCGTGAAGAGATCGGCGAAGCCGCCGTTCGTGATCCACATCTTCTGGCCGTTGAGCACGAAATGAGAGCCGTCGGGCGTGAGCGTGGCGGTGGTTCGCGCGGCGAGCGCATCGGATCCCGACTGCGGTTCGGTGAGCGCGTACGCCGCGATCAGCTCGCCGCTCGACAGCTTCGGCAGGTAGCGCGCTTTCTGATCGGGCGTGCCGAAGTAGACCAGCGGCAGCGTGCCGATCGACGTGTGCGCGCCGAGCGATCCGCCGAACGACGGATTCACCGCGATCTGCTCGCCGACGTACGCCGCGCTGATCAGATCGAGGCCGAGACCGCCGTACGACGGCGGGATCTCGAGGCGCAGCAGATCCAGATCGCCGGCCTTGCGCATCAACTCCCGCGTGAGCGCCCAATCGTGCTTGTACAGGCGATCGACGACGGGCAGCACTTCCTTCTGCATGAACTCGGCGGCCGTCCGTCCGAACATGCGCTGCTCTTCCGAGAGATCCTCGCGAACGAAGACAGCCTCGGGCCGCACGTCGGTCGTGAGAAACCGGCCGCCCGCGGTGGGTGTGAAGGGCGTCGATGGCGACGCTTCCGCCGCCGCGCGTGCGCCGATCGTGTTGACGTCCATAGAGGCTCGGAAGTATAAGCCTGACATCGTGCCCACCATCAACGAATTATTCTCGCTCGCCGGACGCGTCGCGATCGTCACCGGCGGATCGCGCGGACTCGGTCAGGAAATGGCCGAAGGGCTCGGGGAAGCCGGCGCGTCGCTCATGCTGTGCGCGCGCCGCGAGCAGTGGCTCACGCCGACGATCGAGGCGATGCGCGCGAACGGCTTCCGGACCGAAGGCATGATCTGCGACGTGTCGAACGCGTCCGACGTGCAGGCGGTCGTCGACAAGACCGTCGCGGCGTTCGGCAAGGTCGACATCCTCGTCAACAACGCAGGCGTGACGTGGGCCGCCGAGCCGGAGGACCTGCCGCTCGACAAGTGGCAGAAAGTCGTCGACATCAACTTGACCGGCGCCTTTCTGTTCGCGCAGGCCGCCGGCCGCGACATGCTGAAGCGGCAGTACGGCCGCATCATCAACGTCGCCTCGATCGCGGGACTCCAGTCGTCGGTCAACGGACCGCACTTCGCGCCGTACGCCGCCACGAAAGCCGGATTGATGGGGCTCACACGCGAGCTGGCGGCGTCGTGGGGACGGCAGAACATCCGCGTCAACGCGATCGCGCCCGGCTACTTCCACTCGCGTCTCGCGGACGGCGCGATCGCGATCACCGAGTCGGCGATCAAGGCGACGAGCCCGATCCCTCGCGTCGGCGACGCGGGCGAGCTGAAGGGCGTCGCCGTGTTTCTCGCCGCCGACGCATCGAACTACATCACCGGTCAGACGATCATCGTCGACGGAGGGCGGACCATCGCCTGAGCCGATCGTCTCCTTTGTTCGCGCGTTCGTCATGAGGAGACGACTGTGCGAAACCATCACTCCGTCCGCAGATTCCCTGTCACGATCGTCACGATCGCAACGCTGGGCCTGGCCTTTTCCGTCTCAGCTCGGCTGACCGCCCAGACGTTGCCGGTCTCTCTCGCGGCATGCAGCGCCGATCGTCAAGCAGCCTAGAGAGCATTGCAAAATCAAATCGCCACCACAGAGGACACGGAGGACACGGAGGTTAAAACCTGCAGAAAACAAGATTTTTCCTCCGTGTCCTCAGTGTCCTCCGTGGTGGAGAGCTTGATTCTGCAACGCGTTCTTGGTAACCCGCCGGCGCGCGGCGTCCGATTTGGTGGTCGCGATCGCATTGTGCGAGACTTTGTCTCCAGACAATGGGCTCATCGCCATACGCCGCGCGTCCGTGGCTGAAGCACTACGACTACTGGGTTCGGCCGCATCTCTCGTATCCCGGCCGGCCGCTCGGCGACATCCTCAGCCTCACGGCGATCGAACGGCCGGATCGGCCGGCCACGCAGTTTCTCGGCGCGCAGTTGACGTTCCTCGATCTGAAGCGGCGATCCGACGCGCTCGCGGTGTCGCTGTCGAAGATGGGGATCGTCAAGGGCGATCGCGTCGGCATCATGCTGCCGAACTGTCCGCAGTACATCATCGCGGCGTTCGCGGTGCTGCGGCTCGGCGCCGTGATCGTCAACATCAATCCGAGCTACACGGCGCGCGAGTTGTTGACGGTCGCCACCGATTCAGGCGTGCGCATCGTCATCACGCTGGACGTGCTCGCGCCGCTCGTGCAGGGCGTCCGCGATCAAACCGCGATCGAGCACGTCATCGTCACCTCGCTCGCCGAGTACTCCGCCGAAGCCGCGCAGCCACCAAGAATCCGCGGGACGCTCGCCTTTACGGATCTCGTAACAAGTGAGGCTACAGCACGACTTCCCGAAGGACGACTTCCTGAAGTCAGGCTACAGCACGACTTCGAGACAATTCGGCCGGATGACTTGGCGGTTCTCCAATACACCGGCGGCACCACGGGGACGCCCAAGGGCGCGATGCTCACGCACGCGAACATCTGGGCCAACGTCGTCCAGACGGAAAGCTGGACGAACCCCGCGTACGTGATCGGCGGCAACGAGCGATACCTGGTCGTCATCCCGTACTTCCACATCTACGCGTTTTCGGTCTGCATGATGGTCGGCCTCCGCATCGGCGCGCTGCAGATCGTCCATCCCAAGTACGACCCCGAACAGGTGCTCGCATCGATTCGCGACTTCCGCCCGACGTACTTCCCCGCCGTGCCGACGGTCTTCGTGTCGCTGCTCAATCATCCCAAGGTGAGCGAGTACGGGCTCGAGCACGTGCGCCTGTTCAACAGCGGCGGCGCGCCGTGTCCCGTCGAGGTGATGGAGGAGTTCGAGCGGCGCATCGGCCGTCCGCTGAACGAAGGCTACGGCCTGTCGGAAACGTCGCCGGTGACGCACTCGACGCCGCAGCTCGCGTATCGCAAGCTCGGCTCGATCGGGTTGCCGTTCCCGGACACCGACCTGAAGATCGTCGACGTCGAGACCGGCTCGCGGGAGCTGCCGTTTGGCGAGTCGGGCGAGCTCTGCGTCTGTGGCCCTCAGGTGATGAAGGGTTACTGGAACAAGCCGGAGGAAACGGCCAACGTGCTCCGCACCGACGCGGACGGCCGCCGGTGGTTCCACACAGGCGACATCGCGCGGATGGACGAGGACGGCTACACCTCGATCGTCCAGCGGAAGAAGGACATGATCATCGTCGACGGCTTCAACGTGTATCCGTCGGAAGTGGAGTCGGTGCTCTACACACATCCGGCCGTCAGGCTGGCCGCCGTCATCGGCATTCCGGATCGGTATCACGGCGAGACAGTGAAAGCGTGCATCGCGCTCAAGCCCGGAACGTCGGCAACCGCCGACGAGGTGATCGCGTACTGCCGCGAGAGCCTCACCGAGTACAAAGTGCCGCGGCAGGTCGAGATTCGCGACACGCTGCCGATGAGCGCCGTCGGCAAAATCCTCTATCGACTACTGCGCGACGAGCACGCGGCCTCGGCGAATGCGGCCTCCGTCGATTCGGGCACAGTCCACTCATCATGACGATCACCGACACGCGGCGCGGCCTGAGCGGCATCGACTACTTTCGGCGGATGATGGCGGGCGAGCTTCCGCCGCCCGCGATGCTCGAGCTCTTCGGCATCCGGCTCGTGGAAGTCGACGAAGGGCGAGTCGTGTTCTCGGCGACGGCCGACGAGCGCTTCTACAACGGTACCGGCGTCGCGCACGGCGGCTTCGCCGCGACGCTGCTCGACACGGCGCTCGGCTGCGCGATCAACTCGATGATGCCGGCCGGCAGGCGCTTCACGACGCTGGAGCTGAAGGTGAATCTGACGCGGCCGCTGACGAAAGAAGTCGGACCGCTGCGGTGCGAAGCGAAAGTCGTCCACGTCGGCGGCCGCACGGCAACCTCCGAAGGCCGCATCGTCGACGCGACGGGCAAGCTCTACGCCCACGGCACCACGACCTGCATCGTCGTCGAGCCTCCTCGCGGAACGCTCGAGCCCTGAATGATCGGGCGGAGAACGGGTCCGCCCCTACAAGCGAGAGATCTCCATGGCTGACCTCGTTCGCTACGAAATCAAGGACGGCGTGGCCGTCATCACGATCGACAACCCGCCGGTCAACGCGCTGAGCCCCGCGGTCTGGGAAGGAATCGATCAGGCCGTGGCGCGCGCGTCGGCCGATCCGGCGGCCGAGGCGATCGTCCTCATCGGCGCGGGCACGACGTTCATCGCCGGCGCGGACATCAAGGTCTTCGACACGCTGAAGACGCGCGAAGATTCGATGACGCGATCCGCGGGCACGCACGCGCTGCTGCGGCGCCTGGAGGACGCGCCGAAGCCGCTCGTCGCGGCGATTCACGGCAACGCGCTCGGCGGCGGGCTCGAGGTCGCGCAGGCGTGTCACTTCCGCGTCGCGACGAAGGACGCGAAGGTCGGACAACCCGAAGTGCTGCTCGGCATCATCCCCGGTGCCGGAGGCACGCAGCGGCTGCCGCGGCTGGCGGGCGCGAAGATGGCGCTCGAGATGTCGACGGATGGCAAGCCGGTTCCAGCGCCGAAGGCGCAGCAGGCCGGCATCATCGATCAGGTCATTGATTCCAGGGACGGCGATCTCCTCACGGGCGCGATCGGTTTTGCGAAATCGAAGGCGAAGAATCGAGAAACGCGGAAGACGCGCGAGATTTCTCTCAGCGACGATCAGAAGAAAGCCGGGCTCGAGGCAGTCGAGGCCGCCCGCGCCGCGCTCCAGAAAACCGCGAAAGGGATGCACGCGCCGCACGCCGCCGTCAACGCGATCGAAGCCGGACTGCGGCGCCCGTTCGACGAAGGATCCGTACGCGAGCGGGAGCTCTTCGCCGAGTGCGTCGTCTCGACCGAATCAAAGGCGCTGCGCCATCTCTTCTTCGCCGAGCGGGAAGTGGCAAAGGTCCCCGACGTGCCGAAGGACACGGCCGCCAAAGACGTCAAGCGCGCCGCCGTCGTCGGCGCCGGCACGATGGGTGGCGGCATCGCGATGACCTACGCCAACGCCGGTATCCCGGTGCTGCTGAAGGAAGTGGACCAGGCGGCGCTCGATCGCGGCCTCGCGACCATTCGCAGGAATTACGACGTGACGATGTCGAAGGGCAAGATGACCGCCGAGCAGGTCGAGAAGACGATGGCGCTCATCACGCCGACGACGAGCTATGACGGCTTCGATCAGGTGGACATCGTGGTCGAGGCGGTGTTCGAGAACATGGACCTGAAGAAGGCGACGTTCGCGGAGCTCGGGCGCGTGACCCGGCCCGACGCCGTGCTGGCCTCGAACTCGTCGACGCTCGACATCGACGAATTCGCGCGCGCGAGCGGCAGGCCGTCGCAGGTGCTGGGCCATCACTTCTTCAGCCCCGCGAACGTGATGAAGCTGCTCGAAATCGTCAGAGGACGCGACACGAGCAAGGAAGCGATCGCGACGTCGCTCAAGCTCGCGAAGAAGCTCGGCAAAGTCGGCGTGGTCGTCGGCAACTGCTTCGGCTTCGTGGCAAACCGGATGCTCGCCTACTACATGCGCGAGGCCTACCTGCTGCTCGAGGAAGGCGCGAGCGTCGAGCAGATCGATCGCACACTCACCGAGTTCGGCCTGCCGGTTGGTCCGTACGGCATGCAGGACATCGCCGGCATCGACGTCGGCGCGCGCATCCGCCAGTATCTGAAATCGATCGGCAAGACGCGCGCGGAAGGGCCGCAGTCGGAGATTCCCGATCAACTGTTCGAGATGGGACGCTACGGGCAGAAAACCGGCGCGGGCTGGTACAAGTACGACGCGCCCGGCAGCAGGAACCGCACGTCCGATCCGCTGATCGAGCAGCTCGCCGAGCACGCGGCGAAGAAACGCGGCATCACGCGCCGGCCAATCGCTGACGAGGAGATCATCGCGCGCATCACCACGGCGCTCGCCAACGAGGGCGCACGCGTGCTCGAAGAGGGTTACGCGACGCGCGCGAGCGACATCGACATCATCTACGCGTACGGCTTCGGCTTCCCGCGTCATCGCGGCGGGCCGATGTTCTACGCCGACACGGTCGGCCTCGACACGGTCCTCGCGCGCGTCAAGGAATACCGCGCGCGCTTCGGCGATTATTGGGAACCGGCGCCGCTCCTCGAGAAGCTCGCCGCAGAAGGCCGCGGCTTCTACAGCGAGGCGACCGTCAAGGCGTAAGACGGCTCGACGCGATGATCGACATCGACGTTCACGCGCTCGGCGATCGCATCGGCACGGAGGTCGCGGTCGGCGACTGGGTCGAGGTCGCGCAGGATCGCATCCAGCAATTCGCCGATGCCACCGGCGATCACCAATGGATTCATGTCGACGCCGCGCGCGCGGCCGTGGAGTCGCCGTTCAAGTCGACGATCGCGCACGGGTTCCTCACGCTTTCGCTCGTCAGCACCCTCATGCGCGAGGCGATACGCATCGGCGGACTGCGGATGGCGATCAACTACGGTTTGAATCGGGTGCGGTTCATGTCGCCGGTCCGATCCGGCGCCCGCGTTCGCGGCCGGTTCACGCCGGCCGCCGTGGAAGCGAAGGGCGGCTCGCTTCAGGTCACCTGGGCTGTCACCGTCGAATGCGAGCGCGAGGACAAGCCGAGCATGATTGCTGAATGGATTGTCCGGTACTATCCGCTCGGGCCGTGACCTGCGATAGAATCTCCAAGCCAGCCTAGTCCGCCTGAGTAGTGGGTCTGCCATGAACTACTCGCGATGCAGTCTCCTGCTCTTCACGTCCGTCGTGTGTCTCACGATGTCGGTTGCCGAAGCGGGCGCGCAGGCGCGCGCGCGCGGGGGCGGCGGCCGCGTCGTCGGCCGAGCGGTGCCGCGCGGTTCAGTTCGCGCGTCGCGGCCCGTCGTCGTCAGACCAGGGATCGCCGCTCAACGATTCGGTCCGCGCTTTCGTGACTCCGGGCGGTTCTACCGGCCCTACTACTACGGGTACCGGCCCGGGGTGCGAATCGGCATCTTCGCGGGCTATGGCTATCCGTACTACCGGTATCCGTACTACGGCTATCCCTATCCGGCCTACTACGGCTACCCGTACGGGTATCCGTATCCTTATTCATACGGCGCCGGCTATGGCTACGGCGCCGGCTACGGCTACGGGGGATACGGATACGCGATCGGCGGCGTCAAGATCCAGGGGGCGCCGGGCGACGCGCAGGTGTACGCCGACGGCTACTACGTCGGCATCGTCGACGACTTCGACGGTCCGTTCCAGCGGCTGGAGCTCGAGGCCGGTGCGCACCAGATCGAAATCCGTGGACCGGGCTTGCCGCCGATGATGTACGACGTGAACGTCCAGCCCGGGCAAACGCTGACGATCCACGTGCGCTGATTACGGCGCGGCGACCGCAGTGAGTTTGAGAGAGACGGTGCGCGTTTCGCTCTCGCCGAGCGCGAAGCGTTGCGCGTACCGTTTTATCGAGTCCAGGTACTCGGGGTCGTTCCACATTCCGTCCTGCACGTAATCGACTGCGACCGCGAGGTACTCGCCCGGCGGCAGCCCCTTCATCTGATAGCGTCCTTCCTGATCGGGACGCGCGGATCGCACGAAGCGCGAGTTCTCCATCCACTTCTGCGCCTCGTCGGCGAAGACGATCACCGTGCCGTCCGAGATCGGCGCGCCGTTCGAGTCGCTGAGCTGTCCGGTGACTGTCGTCATCCGATCGGTCAGGATGATCTGAACGCCGGTCAGCTCTTCGCCGCTGCGCATTTCAACGGGTTCGTCGGTGATGTCGCGGCCGTTGTGGAGAACTGCCCTCAGCACGAGATTGTCCGGCGTATTCACGCGCAGCAGCGCGGAACCGAACAGGCCGGTGACGCCGAACGTTCCATCGTCTTTCACGCGCCCGTTGTCGGCGTTCGGCGGCAGCCGCGGATCGAGCTCGGGCCGTATCAAGCGACCCTGCACGCGAACCCGGTTGAATGCCGGTGGCTGACCGGATGTCGAGTCGACGACGACTTGACCGCTCACATTCCATCCCTGCGAGGTGACCAACGTGACGTTGTCGACGTCGACGCCGTTGACAACGATTGGGAGTGCGGCCCGCTCCTGAATCTTGATCGGACCCTTGTCGATCGCGCCGCCGACCGTCAGCTTGTATTCGCCCGGCGCGACGTTCTTGATCGTGAACGTCCCGTCGGTGCCCACACTGCCGGCATTGCCCGAGAACATGAAGTTCAAGTTGGGTCCGCGCTGTTCCTGCCCCAGCGACACGCTCTGGCCGGTCAGCGGCGTCCCGCGCGAATCGAATGCGGTGCCGGTGATCATGACGGCGCGACCCGGAACGAGCGCGAAATCCGTATTCGAGGCTTCCTGACCGATGCCGACCGTTACGCGCCGCGCTTCGGTCGCGCTGGTCGTGCCGGGAAAGTACGTGGTCGCGTATCCGAACGTCTGCTGTGCGCCGCCTTCGGTGACGGTCCACGTCTCACGCAACTGAGCGAACACGTAGTAAGTGCCGGGATTCAGATTCAGCAGCCGATACTGTCCCGCATCGTCAGTCTGGACGAATCCTCCAGCGGGCACGAGCCGCCTGCGTCCTTCGAAGTACACCGTGCGCATCGCCATCACCTGGACGGCGGACACGGGTTCGTTCGCTTCGTCGAAGACGCGACCGGTGATGAGGCTCATACGCGGCAGCGTGAAATCGATGTTGTCGACGAGCTGACGATCGGCGAGCTGCAGCGGCCTGCCCTGTTCGAGCGGGCGCCGCTGCCCGTAGCGCAGCGTCAGATATCCGCTTCGCGTGGCCGTGACGGTGTAGCGTCCCGCAGGGAGATCTTTGATCTCGTACTTCCCGTCGGGACCCGTGCTGATCGAGCGGTCGTCGCTCCCGAGCTCCGGCGCCGACACGGTGATGCGCGCACGCCGCAGCGGGCGGCCGGTGTCGGCTGCGAAGACCCGGCCGCGGATCACCGCGGTGCCGGTCACTGCCGGCGGCCGCGGCGTATCGCGCGGTGAACCACCTTGCACACCAGTGACGACCTGTGCGGCGATGATCATCGAGAACACAATGGTCATGGTCCACCTCACACTGCACCAGCACCCGGCACCCGCACCTCGCAGCCAGCACCTGGCACAGCACCCAGCACCCAGCACCCAGCACCCGGCACCGATGCTGTTATTTGCCGATGTCCTCGTACCAGAGGTCCGGATGCGCCGCGATGAAATTGGTCATCAGCCGGATGCACCGCTCGTCTTGGATGACGTCGACGCGTACGCCCCGGCCGCGCAGCAGTTCTTCTTCACCCATGAACGTGCGATTCTCGCCGACGACGACGTAAGGAATCCCGTAAAGAAGGATCGCGCCGCTGCACATCGCGCACGGCGACAGCGTCGTGTACATGATGCACTCGCGATACACCGACGCGGGCTGACGGCCGGCGCGCTCGAGCGCGTCCATCTCGCCGTGCAGAATCGCGCTGCCCTGCTGAACTCGTCGGTTGTGGCCGCGGCCGAGAATCCGATCGCGATGGACGAGCACGGCGCCGATTGGAATTCCGCCCTCGGCCAGCCCCTGCTCCGCCTCTTCGATCGCGACAGCGAGAATTGAATCCATTCGCGAAATTGTGCCTCAACTTCAAAAGAGCCGCGACAGTCGTGCGGTCTTCCGTGGCACTTGCCTTGCCACTCTCGAAGGTTTGTCCACCCAGCAGATCTCGCTTCATTAAGGAGGCAGCAAAATGGCCAATCCTGATCGGTCAGACACCCGCAACACATCGACGCAAACGCCGCAGCGAACGAACCGCCCGCAATCGGCCGCGCTCAGCCGCCGCGATCCATTCGGCATCGGTTCCTTGTCACCATTCGGATCATTGTTCCAGCGATGGAATGACGAGATGGATCGCTTCTTCGACGACGTCGGGCTCGGCCGCAACTGGATGACGCGCGCCCAGCCGGCCGCCCAGTGGACGCCGCAGATCGAAGTGTTTCACCGCGGCAACGATCTCGTGGTGCGTGCAGATCTGCCAGGCATGAACAAAGAGGACGTCAACGTCGAAATCGGCGATCACAGCATCACCATCCAGGGCGAGCGGCGCGAAGAGCACGAGGAAGAGAAAGAGGGTTGGTATCGAAGCGAGCGCAGCTACGGCAGCTTCTACCGCACGATTCCGTTGCCCGAAGGCACGATCACCGACAGCGCCAAGGCGACGTTCAAAAACGGTGTGCTCGAGATAGTCCTCCAGGCGCCGCCGAAGGAGGTCAGCCGCGGCCGGAAGGTGAACATCGAGTGACGCAACAGCCCAACAGTTGGTCACCTCATCGGCGGGCGGCACGTCTTTCGCAGTCGGCTCATGTGGAGGTTTGACGGTCATGCTTCACATGGCGCTGGTGTTTCTGGTGATTGGGATCATCGCCGCGCTGCTCGGGTTCACGACGATCGCGGGCGCAGCATTCGGAATCGCCAAGTTCCTGGCGGCTCTGTTCCTGTTGCTGTTCCTCGTGTTCCTGATCATCGCGCTGACGGCCGCTCGCCGCATCATCGATTAGGTAGAATGGAGGACCTCGGACACCCGAGATCCTCCATTGAACGCACGCTCAGTTCCATTTCTCTCCTCGGCATTTTCCCTCGCGCTCGCCATCGGCCTGTTGAGTCAGCCCGCGCCTGCGCCCACGCCTTCGCTGACCCTGCTGTCGAAGGAGGGGCGGCGGCCGCTGCCGATCGTGATGGTCGGCGATCAGGAGTTCGTCGGCCTCGACGATCTGGCCGCGGCGTTCCAGCTCGCCGTGCACGAGGAGTCGTTCGGCGCCCTTACCGTTTCCTACAAAGGTAAAACGATCGTCCTGACGCCGGACCAGACGCTGGCGTCGGTCTCGGGACGTCTGATCTCGCTGCCGGCGCCGCCCGCGCGCCGCGGCGCGCGATGGCTCGTGCCGCTCGAATTCATCAGCCGCGCGCTGGCGCCGATCTACGACGTGCGGCTCGAGCTCCGCAAGCCGTCGCATCTGCTCCTGGTCGGCGACGTGCGCGCGCCGTACGTGACGGTTCGGTACGATCCGCTCGGGAACGCCGGCCGTCTGACGATCGACGCGACGCCGCGCGCGACCAGCACGGTCTCGCAGGAGGGCGAGCACATCACCATCAAGTTCGACGCCGACGCGCTCGACATCGCGAATCCGCCGCTCGCGCCGCAAGGCGCTCAGAGCCTCGTCCAGACCGTCCGCGCCGCCGACGCCACCACGCTCGTCGTCGATCTCGGTCCGCGGTTCGCGGGTTTCAAGGCGGCGGCACAGCCGGTCGACACGACGATGCGGCTGGTGATCGATGTCGTCGCGGCGCAGACCGAAACGACGCCGGCCCCGCCGCCGGCGCCCTCAGCGGATCTGCCGGGCACGCCGGCGCCCGCGGAGCTGCCGCCGGCGTTGAATCCGCCGGCGTTCGCCATCCGGACGATCACCGTTGACCCGGGACACGGCGGCGACGACGAAGGCGTCAAGGGCGCGGCGGGCGCGAAGGAAAAAGATCTGACGCTCAGCGTCGCGCGCCGCGTGAAAGCGGCGATCGAAGGGCGCCTCGGCATCCGCGTCCTGTTGACGCGCGACGAGGACCGCAACGTGCCGATCGACGAGCGGACGGCGATTGCCAACAACAACAAAGCGGACCTCTTCATCAGCGTGCACCTGAACGGATCGATGCGTCGATCGACGAGCGGCGCCTCGATCTTCTGCGCCGCGTTCGATGACGAGGCGCACGCGGCGGCGGCCTCGAGCGGCGCCGAGCGCCTGCCGACGTTCGGCGGCGGTCTGCGCGACATCGAGCTGGTGCCCTGGGATCTGGCGCAGACGCGCCACATCGCTCAGTCGACCGCGTTCGCCGCGATCCTCGAACAGCAGCTCCGCGGCCACGTTCCGCTGGCCGAGACACCGATCGATCACGCGCCGTTGCGCGTCCTGGAATCGTCGAACATGCCCGCGGTGCTCGTCGAGCTCGGGTACCTGACGAACACGGATCAGGAGAAGCTGATCACCGGCGACGCGTTTCAGAGCGCGTTCGTGCAGGCCGTCTACGACGCGGTCGTGCGCTTCCGCGATACGCTCGGGCCGGGAGGCACACCATGACCATGCGACGCGCGCTCGCGCTCGCCTGCGCGGTGCTCCTGGCGGTCGTATTCGTCTGGACCGCTCGGAGCCTGCCGCGCTGGCGCTCGACGACGCAGGCGGTTGCCGCCCCGTCGCCGACCGCTCCGGCGCCGCCGGGACGCAAGATCAAGGCGCGGCTGTTCTACGTCAGCGAGAGCGGCATGAAGCTGACCGGCGTCGAGCGCGACGTCGCCTATGCGGAGAATGCCACCGAGCAGGCGCGCGAGATCGTCACCGCGCAGGTCGGGCGCGTCGCCGAGCCGCTGGTGTCGGCGGTGCCGCCCGGCACGACGCTGCGCGCGCTGTTTCTGACGGACAACGGGCAGGCGTTCGTCGATCTCAGCCGCGAGGTCGCCGCCGCCCATCTCGGCGGGACCGTCAACGAGCTCCTCACGGTCTACACCATCGTCAACGCGGTGACGGCGAATCTGCCGGCGATCACCTCCGTGCAAGTGCTCGTCGACGGCAAGGAAGTCGATACGCTCGCCGGACATGTCGATCTGCGGCGGCCGCTTGCGAAAAATCTCGCCTGGGTGCAATGAACTCTGACAGCTAAAACGATGCGATCAGATCAGCGGCCACCGAATCAACTTCGCGACACGACGATCACCCCGAACTTCATGATGCACGCCGAAGGCTCCGTGCTGATCGAAGCGGGCCGTACGCGCGTCATCTGCACGGCGAGCGTCGAAGACCGCGTGCCGCAATTCCTGCGCAACACCGGCAAGGGCTGGGTGACCGCCGAGTACGGCATGCTGCCGCGCGCGACGAACACGCGGACGCAGCGCGAAGCGTCGGCGGGCAAGGTCGGCGGCCGGACGCAGGAAATCCAGCGGCTCATCGGCCGGTCGCTCCGCTCGGTGACCAATCTGCCCGCGCTCGGCGAGCGCACAATCTGGATCGATTGCGACGTCATCCAGGCGGACGGCGGCACGCGGACCGCGTCGATCACCGGTGCGTTCGTCGCGCTCGCGCTCGCGCTCGAAAAGCTCCGCGAGCGCGACGTCATCAAGAAAATCCCGCTGTCGGATTACGTCGCGGCCGTCAGCGTGGGGATCGTCGACGGCGAGCCGCTGCTCGATCTGGCGTACGACGATGACAGCCGCGCGGACGTCGATATGAACATCGTCAAGACGGGCGACGGCCGGTTCATCGAGGTGCAGGGCACGGCGGAAGCGGCGCCGTTCGGACGCGAATCGCTGATCCGTCTCCTGGCCCTCGCGGACGGCGGCATCGCGCAGCTCGTCGAGAAACAGCGCGCGATTGTCGGGCGCCTTTTCTGATGTCGACGGTCAGCCGGACGGAAATCGACACGCCCCTGGGACGCATGCTCGCGCTCGCGACCGAGACGGGCTTGTGCGCGCTTGAATTCATCAGTCCCGATACGCGGCTGCCTCGCCTCGACGCACGCCTGCGCCGCTGGTTTCCGCCCCACGAGATCGTCGACGAGGACACGCCGATGTTCGCGCGGACGCGCGCGTGGTTGTCGGCGTACTTCGACGGGGCGTCGGCGGAGGTCGGCGACCTGCCGCTCGATATGCACGGCGCTCCATTCGAGCAGCGCGTGTGGCGGGCGCTGCTCGAAATCCGGGCCGGTCAGACGATGAGCTATGGGGCCGTCGCGAAGAAGCTCGGGTCGGCGGGCGCCTCGCGGGCGGTCGGCGCCGCGAACGGCGCCAATCCGATCGCCATCATCGTGCCGTGCCACCGCGTCATCGGATCGTCCGGATCGCTGATCGGGTACGGCGGAGGACTCGATCGGAAGACGTGGTTGCTCGATCACGAGAGACGGTGGAGAGCTGACACGCTATTCTGATCAAACCGCACGACTCAAACGCAACCACGAAAACACGAAAAAACCTTTTCTCCTGTCACGCTGCGATCGCACCTACGCAGCGCAAGATATTTCTTTTTCGTGATTTCGTGTTTTCGTGGTTGCATTTAATCGCCGCAGGCGCGGCGGAACACGGAGACAAAACCGCTCCGCGGGTTCAGCGAGTTCTGCGTGGTCCGTCGGTGAGGAAGGTCTTGAGCGCGCGGAACGCCTCGCCGCGATGGCTGACGGCGGCTTTGCGGTCGCCGGCCTCGGCGAGTGTTTGGCCGTAGGGTGGGTAAAAGAAGATCGGATCGTAGCCGAACCCGCCGGCGCCCTTCGGCTCGGGCGCGATGCGTCCGGTGACGGTGCCGCGCGTTTCGAAGAGGATGCGATCGTCCCTGGCGAGCGCGAGCGCGCAGACGAACCGCGCAGGACTTTCGATCGTCCGGGCGCGGCGCAGCGCGTCGTAAATCAATGCGAATTTTTCCGGGTACGTCAGGTTCACGCCGCCGTAGCGCGCCGATTCGACGCCGGGCGCGCCGCCCAGCGCGTCGATTTCGAGTCCTGAGTCTTCGGCTACGGTCAGTTCGCGAGTGGCCGCGGCATAGTACAACGCCTTCGCGCGAGCGTTCTCTTCGAACGTGCGACCCGTTTCTTCAGGAGCGGCGAGGTCCGGCCACTCGTCGAGCGTGATCAGGTCGTAAGGCGCCGCCTCGAGAAGCTGCCGGATTTCCCGAATCTTGTCGTGATTGGTCGTCGCCAGCAGCAGCCTCACGATGAGGAGTGTATCGAGACTGAAACGACTGGGAACTGAATGACTGGCGACTGCTGACTAGATACTGGCGACTACCGAAGGTTTGGCCGCGGGCGGCGACCCGAAGGTCGGCCGCCCGGGTGAAGGCGGAAGGTGGTTCGGCCGGCTGGCTGACGGCTCAAAGGAAAGACTTACGGTCCAGCCGGCAGGCGGGGATTCCTCCCGATCGGAGGAAACTTGTCAGGCGGCGGCGATTGTCCCGCGCGGTCTCAGCGTCGCCTTCACGGGCGTCGCGTGCTCCACACGCATGAATGCGCCGTCGCGTGTTCTAAACAAAAACTTTGCTTCCACTA
This sequence comes from Vicinamibacterales bacterium, assembly GCA_036004865.1. Classification (GTDB taxonomy): domain Bacteria; phylum Acidobacteriota; class Vicinamibacteria; order Vicinamibacterales; family CAVVIG01; genus QHWF01. The sequence continues at coordinate 24,475 of DASYQZ010000059.1, read as the reverse complement.
AGGTGCCGAGCAGTGCACAACACGATGCGGCATCCAGCCCCCAGAGCCGGCGCGCCTGCGCTTCGGTCAATCGCAGACCCGGCATTTCAAGGAACTCTCCCTGGACGCGCCGGAGCACTTCGTCGTTGGCGCGGCTTGGCTCAGGCGTCATAGCGTCCTCCTCGACTCGCTTGCCAGGGAACGACCGTAAAGGAGCAACCACAATGCCACGCCCTTTTTTCGTAATTCAGGAGTCGGGCCGGCGACCAGACTCGCGAAAACATTGAAGTTTTTAAACCTGTGGGCAACGCGTACCCGGAAGCTCGACGCTTCGAACGCTGATGAGCTGTTGGATCCGTGACGTGACGTGTACGGAATCCCATCAGCCCAGCTTGCCTGCTGATGTGTCGCGAAAATTGCATGAATCGGGCCCTATGACTGATATCTCTCACGCCGAAGGACTGAATCTCACGACCCACCGCGCTCCCGCGAGCGTCTGGGATCGGCGCGGATGGGACGGTACCCCCGAGCAGCTCGCGCTCACGCGCTGGCTCGTGGGCATCGGCGGCGCGGCGTTGGCCGTCCAGGGCCTGCGCCAGCGAACCGTGACCGGATCGCTGCTCGGTGGACTCGGCGCGAGCCTCGCGTGGTGGGCGCTGACCGGCGAGGGGGATCTCTCCGACGCGCGCCGGTTCTTTGGCCGCATGCTCGAACCGTGGCTGCGGCACGAGGACCTCGTGCACGAAGCCTCCGCCGATTCGTTCCCCGCGAGCGACGCGCCCGCGTGGACGCCAACTGTGGGGACGGGTCTTCGCCGCGGCGCCCGGGCGTCGTAGTCGTCGTAGCCGCACATGCTGCGCGCGCTCCGCGTACCGCTCTCCTGGAAAGAGCTGGCCACGCGCACGTACCGCGAGGTGCTGGCAGACAACTGCCTGGGCCTCGCGGCCCAGCTCGCGTACTACTTCTTCCTCGCCCTGTTTCCCGCGCTGCTCTTCGTCGTCGCGATCATCAGCTTCATCCCCGTCGAGGGACTGCTCCAATCGATCACGGACATGCTCGCGCGCGTCGCGCCGTATGAAGTGCTGACGCTCGTCCAGGATCAGGTTCTGAAGATCGCGCAGGACAAGAACGGCGGGCTCCTCACGCTGGGCATGATCGGCACGATCTGGAGCACGTCCTCCGGCGTGACGGCGATCATCGACACGCTCAATCAGGCGTACGACATCCAGGAGAGCCGGCCGTGGTGGAAGGTCAAGCTGATCGCGCTCGGTATCACCATCGCGCTCGCCATCTTCATCGTCGTCTCGTTCGCGCTCGTCCTGGTCGGACCGACGATGGCCGAGCGAGTCGCGGCGTGGATGCACATGGGCCCGGTGTTCGAATGGACGTGGAAGATCCTGCAGTGGCCACTGGTGTTCTGTCTGATCGCGTTCGCGATTGCGATCGTGTATTACTACGCGCCCGACGCCGAGCAGGAATGGATTTGGATCACACCCGGCTCGGTGTTCGCCACGATCCTCTGGGTGCTCATCTCGCTCGGCTTCAAGTTCTACGTCACGAACTTCGGGTCGTACAACGCCACCTACGGCACGATCGGCGGCGTCATCGTGACGATGCTGTGGTTCTACGTGTCGTCGCTGGCGATTCTGGTCGGCGCCGAGCTCAATGCCGAAATCGAACACGCGTCACCGTACGGCAAGGACCCGGGGGAGAAACAACCGGGTGAGAAGAAGAAGATTGGCGCCGTCGCCGAGCGTGCGTGGCTCGAAGGCAAAGCCGCCGGCACGCTCGAGCCCGCGATTGCGCGGGCGAATTGCGACGTCGACCGAGACCTTCCGCGCGCCGTTCCGGCCGAGACGCGCCCACGCTTCAGCGACTGGGTCCTGTCCGGATTAGTCCTCGGCGAAACAGCCTTCCTCGCGTACATGAAGCTCCGTTCACGGTTCAAAAAAATCCAGGCGTAACAACCGCGCGATTCCAGTCACGAAAATCACGAAAGCACGAAACACGATTTTTGTAAGACCAGGTTTTCGTGTTTTCGCGGTTTGGGGGTTCCCGACGAAAAAACTGTGGCGGCGTGCCGGTGGAGTGTCTGCTCCTATAGAATGAGCGCGTCTGACCTATTTCCTATGGATAAGCTCTTCCGCTTCCTGTTCAAGTACCCGCCGCTGGTTTTTCAGCAGGGCGACTTCTCGTGGAGCCTGTCTCGCCCTGTCCTGCTGGTCGTCGCGGCGTTCACGGCCGTCGCGATTGCCGCGCTGTTCACCTACCGCGGCCTCGCGACCGTCGAGCGGACGCGCGACCGGCTGGTGCTCGTCGGCCTGCGTCTCGCTGCGCTCGCCGTGCTCCTCGTCTGCCTGTTCCGCCCGACGCTGATTCTGAAGGCGGCGGTGCCGCAGCAGAATTTCCTCGGCGTCCTCATCGACGATTCGCGGAGCATGGCGATCGCGGACAAGGACGGCCAGCCGCGCAGCGCGTTCGTGCAGCAGCAGCTGAATGGTCCGAGCGGGGCGCTCCTCAACGCGATGTCGCAGCGCTTCGTCGTCCGTTTCTTCAAGTTCTCCTCGTCGGCCGACCGCGTGCCGACGGCGGGCGATCTGAAATTCGGCGGCACGTCGACGCGACTCGGGCAGGCGCTCGATCGCGCGCGCGACGAGCTGGCCGGTCTGCCGCTCGCCGGCCTCGTCATGGTGACCGACGGCGCCGATACGTCCGACGCCGCGATCGACGAGTCGCTCGCCAGCCTGAAGGCGCGATCGATTCCGGTCTTCACCGTCGGCCTCGGCCAGGAGCGCTTCGCGAAGGACATTCAGGTGACGCGCGTCGAGACGCCGCGCAGCGCGCTGAAAGGCACGGCGCTCGTCGTCGACGTCGTGCTGTCGCAGACCGGGTACGGCGGCAGCACGGTCCCGCTCACCGTCGAAGACGACGGCCGGATCGTGAGCACGCAGGAGGTGACGCTGCCGTCCGACGGCGAGTCGGCGACGGTGAAAGTGCGCTTCACGGCGTCGGAAGCGGGAGCGCGCCTGTTCAAGTTCCGCGTGAAGGAGCAGTCGGGCGAACAGGTGACGCAGAACAACGCGCGCGATGCGCTGATTGAAATCCGCGACGGCCGGGAAAAAATCCTGTACTTCGAAGGCGAGCCGCGGCCCGAGATGAAGTTCATCAACCGCGGCGTCGAGGACGACAAGAACATTCAGCTCGTCGTGCTGCAGCGCACCGCGGAGAACAAGTTCTATCGCATCGGCGTCACCAGTTCCGAAGAGCTGGTGAGCGGCTTCCCGAAGACGCGCGAAGAACTGTTCGCCTACCGCGCCATCATCCTTGGCTCCGTCGAAGCCGCGTCGTTCACCCCGGAACAGCTGCGGATGATCGGCGACTTCGTCAGCAAGCGCGGCGGCGGCCTGCTCGCGCTCGGCGGCCGCCGGGCGTTCGCGGAAGGCGGCTGGAGCGGCACGCCCGTCGGCGAAGTCCTGCCGGTCATTCCCGATGCGGCGAACGCGAAGTACTTGTCCGAGCTTTCGGTCCGTCCGACGCGTGCGGGGTCGCTCTTCCCCGTCACCCAGATTGCAGACAGCGAGTCGGCGTCCACGGCCCGGTGGAACGACATGCCGACCGTCACGACCGTCAACTCGGTGCATCAGGTGAAACCCGGCGCCACCGTGCTGCTCAGCGCGGTCGACAACCAGCGGAAAGATCAAGTCGTCCTCGCCTATCAGCGCTACGGACGCGGCAAAGCGATCGCGATGCCGATTCAGGATTCGTGGCTCTGGAAGATGGACGTGAAGATGCCGGTCGCCGACACGACGCACGCGATGTTCTGGCGCCGCACGCTCCGGTGGCTCGTCGACGGCGTGCCCGACCAGGTGAACGTGACGACGACGGCGGATCGCGTGGAGCCGGGCGAACCGGTGAAGCTGGCGGTCGAAGTGCTGGACGCGGCGTACACCGAGGTCAACGACAGCCGCGTGATGGCGCGCGTCACCTCGCCGTCGGGCAAGGTCAACGAGGTGCCGGTCGATTGGACGGTGACGCGCGACGGCGATTACCGCGCGAGCTTCACGCCGGACGAAGTGGGTGTGTACGACATCCGCGTCGCGGCAGTGCGCGACCAGAAGGACGTGGGCGCCGCGGTGATGCACGTTCGTGTGTCCGCGGGCGACGCGGAATACTTCGACGCCGCGATGCGCGCGCCGCTCCTGAAGCGTATCGCCGAAGAAACGGGCGGCCGCTTCTTCACGCCGGCCAACGCGGCGGCGCTGCCCGAAGCGGTCAGCTACACGGGCCGCGGCGTCACCGTCGTCGAAGAGCGCGAGCTGTGGGACATGCCGGCGCTGCTGATGGCGCTCATCGCCCTCGTCGGCACCGAATGGGGCTACCGTCGGGCCCGAGGTCTTGCATGATCTCCGCGAGCAGCGCCTGCGGCCATGCCGCGCGGCATCAGCGACAGCTCGCGGCGACCAGGCGGGGTCCCCAACGCGGCAGCCGCGTTGGGGTGCCCGTGGGGCCCCGCCGCCAGTGGAAAAAAGTTGGCCGGGGTGTGGCCGTCGGATCAGCAAGAACCGTCGTCGCAGTGCTGGTTCTGATTTTTGCGATTGCCGGCGCGGCATCAGCGCAGGATTCTCACCTGCTCATCATCACCGGCGTCGGCGGCGACGACGAGCATACGCAGACCTTCCACAAGCTGGCGACGGCGATGATCGACGCCGCGAAGAAGAAGGACGGGCTCTCCGACGGCAACATTACTTACTTGTCCGAAAAGCCCGAGGTCGATCCCAAGCGGATTCAGGGCAAGTCGACCCGCGAGAACGTCCAGAAAGCGTTTGCGGATCTCGCCGCGCGCGCGCGGCCGAACGACGCCGTCTTCGTCATCCTCCTCGGCCACGGCAGCTTCGACGGGCGTCAAGCGGCGTTCAGCATGCCCGGTCCCGATTTGACGCCGGCCGACTTCGCGGCGCTGCTCGCCAAGCTGGCGACGCAGCGCGTCGCCTTCGTCAACACCTCCAGTTCGAGCGGCGCGTTTCTGCCGACCGTGGCCGGGCCCGGCCGCGTGATCGTGACCGCCACCAAGACGGGCGGCGAGCGCAACGAGACGCGGTTCCCGGAATTCTTCGTCGAGGCCTTCACCGACGACGCCGCCGACCGCGATCGCAACGGCCGCGTCTCCATCGCCGAAGCGTTCGACTACGCGAAGGCGAGAGTGACGAAGGCGTACGAACAGGACGGGCATCTGCTGACCGAGCACGCGGCGCTCGACGAGGGCGCGGGCGGCACCGGCCTCGCCGCCGCGCTGTTCCTGGCGCCGCCGCAGGGCAATGCCAAGATCGATACGAGCGATCCGGCCGTGCGCGCGCTGGTCGAACAGCGCGACGCCATCGAGCGCGAGATCGCGGCGCTCAGGCTGATGAAGCCGTCGATGGAGGAAACGAAGTACGACGCGCAGATGGAAAAGCTGCTGACCAGTCTCGCGCTGAAGACGAAAGAGATTCGCGATCGTCAGGCAAAGAAGGACGAGCATCCGTGAACCGGGTCGTGGCTGCGGCGGCCACGCTGCTGCTGCTGGCGTCGAGCCCCGTAATCGGTATCGTCGGTATCAACGGCGTCGACGACGGCGGGCAGCGTTTCGGCGGCTACCGCGGCCGCTCCGAGCCGGTGATGCCGAATGCGCCCTATGACGGCCGGTTCACGTTCGTGCGCCTGCGCTACGGTCCAGCAATGTCGTACATCTCGCAGCGGATTCCGTGGTCGCACGATTACCCGACGGGCGAGCGCCACTTCATGAAGATTTTGAACGAGCTGAGCTACCTGAACGCGCACGTCGACGAGACCAACATCCTCGGGTTCGACGATCCCGAGGTGTTCAAGTATCCCGTCGCGTACATGGCGGAACCCGGGTTCCTCACGCTCACCGAGGACGAGGCGGTCCATTTTCGCGAGTACCTGCTCAAGGGCGGGTTCGTGATCTTCGACGACTTCTCCGCGTCCCGCGGCGGCTGGGACAACTTCGAAGAACAGATGCGGCACGTCCTGCCCGGGGCGCGCTTCGTCGATCTGGACGTGACGCATCCGATCTTTCACTCGTTCTTCGAGGTCAACGACCTCGACATCATCCCGCAGTACTACGACGTCGGAAAGCCGGTCTTCCGCGGGATCTTCGAGAACAACGATCCGGCCAAGCAGCTGCTGGTCATGGTGAACTTCAACACCGACATCTCCGAGTTCTGGGAGTTCTCCGACACGGGGCTGAAACCGATTGACGAGTCGAATCAGGCGTACAAGCTCGGCGTCAACTACATCATTTATGGGATGACTCACTAACATGGCCCTAGACACCGTCGATTTCGATTCCGCAGACGACGTCGCGCTTGCCGACAAGATGAATCAGGGGCGCAAGCAGATCATTGCCGAGCTCGAAAAACGCATCGTCGGCCAGAAGGACGTCGTCGAGCTCGTGCTGATGACGCTGTTCGTCGGCGGCAACAGTCTCATCGTCGGCGTGCCGGGCCTCGCCAAGACGCTGCTGATCGCCACGCTGGCGCAGGTGCTCGATCTCAAGTTCAACCGCATCCAGTTCACGCCGGACCTGATGCCGTCGGACATCACCGGCACCGACATCATCAACGAAGACACCACGACCGGCCGCCGGCAGATGGTCTTCGCGCCGGGACCGATCTTCGCGAACATCGTGCTGGCGGACGAGATCAACCGCACGCCGCCCAAGACGCAGTCGGCGCTGCTCGAGGCGATGCAGGAGCATCGCGTCACCATTCAGGGGCGGACCTACGATCTCGCCGAGCCGTTCTTCGTCTTCGCGACGCAGAACCCGATCGAGCTCGAAGGTACCTATCCGCTGCCGGAAGCGCAGCTCGATCGCTTCATGTTCCACATCGTCATCGAGCATCCGCCGGAGGACGAGGAGTACGAGGTGGTGCGGACGACGACCGCGATCATCGACCCGCATTACAACCGTCCGGTGAGCGGCGCCGATCTCATCGCGTTCCAGCGGCTCGTGCGCCGCGTCCCGGTCGCCGAGCCGGTGATGCGCTACGCGTTGAGCCTCGTGCGGACCAGCCGGCCCAAGCACAAACAGGCGCCGGACTCGGTGAAGAAGTACGTGGCGTTCGGCGCCAGCGTCCGCGCGGCGCAGTACCTCGTGCTCGGCGCCAAGGCGCGCGCGCTCACGAGCGGCCGCTATCACGTGAGCTTCGACGACATCCGATCGCTCGCGCACCCGGTGCTCCGCCACCGCGTGCTCACGAACTTCCGCGCTGAATCGGAAGGCGTCACGACCGACTCGCTGATCGACGAATTGCTGTCCGCGGTGCCGACGCCGAAGAGTGGAATGTAACATTGCGGATTGAGGATTGCGGAATGCGGATTTATTGACGATTCGGGCAGATTTATTGTCGATTCAATCCACAATAAATCCGCAATCCGCAATCCGAGATCCGAAATACATATGGAAACACACGTAGTCCCCGGCGCTCGATTCGTCGATCCCCAGATCCTCGCGCGGATCGGCAATCTCGAACTGCTCGCGCGGACCGTCGTCGAAGGCTTCATCAACGGCCTGCATCGGGCGCCGTTCTTCGGGGCGTCGATCGACTTCGCCGAGCACCGCGGCTACGTGGCGGGCGACGACATCCGCCGCGTCGACTGGCGCCTCTACGCGCGCACGGATCGCTACTACGTCAAGCAGTACGAAGCGGACACGAACACGAACGTCTCGATCCTCTTCGACATCTCGAAGTCGATGCAGTTCGCGAGCCGCGGCATCCCGAAGCTCGAATACGGCTGCTTCGTCGGCGCCTGCATGGCCTATCTCGCGCAGCGGCAGCGCGACCGTGTCGGCATCATCACGTTCGACAGCGACATCGTCACGCACGTGCCGCCGTCGGCGAAGCACTTCAACATCACGCTGCACACGCTCGATCGCGCGAGGGCCGATCGTCCCGGAAATCTCGGCGTGCCGCTGAACAAGATGGCCGAGCACTTCAAGCGGCGCGGCATCCTGATCCTCATCTCGGATTTCTACGAGGAGCCGGACACCATCCTCGAAGCGATCAAGCCGCTGCGGTTTCTGGGCAACGAGCTGATCGTCTTTCACGTGCTCGATCCCGCGGAGGTCGATTTCGGGTACGACGATGCGTCCAGCTTCGAGGATCTGGAGACCGGCGAGCAGATACCGGTCGTGCCCGAATCGCTGCGCGACGAATACCGCGCGATGATCCGCGCGCACATCGACGCGCTGACGACGAAGTTCTCCGAGCACCGGATCGATTACACCCTGCTGAACACGGGCGAACCGCTCGATCGTGCGCTGTTCAGTTATCTGTCGAGCCGCGAGCGGTTGATGCGCGTGAGATGAGGATGTCGAATCCCGAATCCCAAATCCCGAATCCCTGATCATGTCTTTTCTTAGTCCACTCGTTCTGCTCGGACTTGGCGCGCTCGCCATCCCGGTGCTCGTCCATCTGATTCAGCGCGAGCGGAAGCGCGTGGTCGAGTTCCCGTCGCTGATGTTCGTCCGGCGGATCCCCTATCAGTCGGTGCGGCGGCGGCGCATCCGCCACTGGGCGCTGTTGATGCTGCGCGCAGCGGCCGTGGCGCTGATCGTGCTCGCGTTCGCGCGTCCATTCCTGCGTCAGAACGCGGGAGCCACCGCCATAACCGGCGGCGCGCGCGAAATGGTCATCCTCCTCGATCAGTCGGCGAGCATGGGGTACGGCGATCACTGGCAGAAGGCTCGCGACGCGGCCCGGTCGGTCGTCCGCGGACTCGGACGCGAGGACAAGGCGACGCTGGTCCTCTTCTCGCGCAACGCCGAAGAAAACATGCGCGCCACGTCCGATCGCAGCCGGCTCGAGGCCGCGATCAACACGGCGAAGGTCGGGTCGGGCGCCACGCGCTACGGACCGGCGCTGAAGCTCGCCGAAAGCATCCTGAGCCGCTCCCCGGTGAAGCGGCGCGAGGCGGTGCTCATCAGCGATTTCCAGAAAACGGGATGGAGCGGATCGGAAGACGCGAAGTTTCCGGAAGGCATCACGCTGACGACCGCGTCGGTCGCGTCGCCCGCGACCGCCAATCTGTCGGTGCCGTCGGTATCGTTCGGCCGCGCGTCGTTCTCCGGTCAGGAACGGGTCACGGTCACCGCCGGCCTCAGTAATAAAGGTGAGGAGGCGTTGAAGGATGTCCCGGTCGTGCTGTCGGTCGACGGCCACGACATCGAAACGACGCGCGCCACGATCGCTCCGCGTGCATCCTCATCGGTCACGTTTTCGCCGTTCACGCTGGTCGGGCCGAACGTCCGCGGCTCGATCCACGCCGCGTCGGATCCGCTGCCCGCCGACAACGCGTTCTACTTCGTGCTGACGCCCAGCGAACCGGTGTCGATCGTCGTCGTCGACGCACTGGATCGATCCGACGCCAGCCTGTTCCTCACCAAGGCGCTCGCGATCGGCACGACGCCGACGTTCCAGATCGACGTCACCTCCGCCAGCCGCGTCGTGCCGGCGACGTTCGACAAGCGATCGGTCGTGGTGCTGAACGACACGCCCTTCCCGCCCGGCGCAGGCGGCGCGTTGAAGCGCTACGTCGAGCGCGGCGGCGGACTGCTCGTCGTGGCCGGCGATCGCACGACCCTGCCGTCCAACGAGACGGAGCTCTTCCCGGGACGTCTGGCGGGCGCGGTCGATCGCACATCGGGCCGCAGCGGATCGCTCGGCTTTCGCGACTACAGTCACCCGGTGTTCGAGGTGTTCAAGGCGCCGCGCAGCGGCGATTTTTCAGCGGCCCGCATCTTCCGTTACCGCACGCTCGAAGCCGGGCCGACCGATCGCGTCCTCGCCCGCTACGACGACGGCGCCGCGGCCGCCGTGGAAAAGAAAGTCGGGCTTGGCCGCGTCATCGTCTGGACCTCGACGCTCGACGATACGACAACCGACATCGCGGTCAAGCCGGTGTTCCTGCCGCTGGTTCATCAGCTCGTGCGCTACCTGGCGCATTACGAGGCGGCCGCGTCGTGGTTCACCGTCGGCCAGGTCCTGGATCTCACCGCGCGCGCACGGACGCGGGCCGCTCGCATCGTCGTCTCGCCGTCGGGCGAACGGACGACGCAAGGCACCCTCGGCGAAGGCAACGAGGGTCTGCTCGAATTGAACGACCAGGGGATCTACGAGATCCGCGGCACCGGCGCGAGCGCGGGGCGTCCCGAGGCGATTGCGGTCAACCTCGACCCGGTCGAGTCCGATCTCGCGCCGTTGGATCCGAGCGCGCTCGTAGCGTCCGTTACCGGACATGCGACTCCGGTCCCTGGCGAAAACGTCCAGCCGGCCGCGCCCGAGGAGATGACAAAGGAAGATGCCGAGCGGCGTCAGAGCCTGTGGTGGTACCTGCTGTTGGCGGGATTGGGACTGCTGGCGATCGAAACGATGATCGCGAATCGTCTGTCGCGTCGAGAGAAGTTTTTGTAGATCGCCGCATTGAGGGCGTGCGGGTGTAATCTGTCTCGAGCGCCTGTGGCCATGCCGCGCGGTCTGCCGCGCAGCATCAGCGACAGCTCGCGGCGACCCGGCGGGGTCCCCAACGCGGCAACCGCGTTGGGGTGCCCGTGGGGCCCCGCCGCCATTGAAAAAAAGAGGGCGACATGAACGCTCGCGAGCACTTGATTGACGTCATTCGGAGCGTGCGAAACCGCTGGCGTCTGAGGCTCGCCATGCGCGGCGCGCTCGTCGTGGTCGCCGGCACGCTGCTCGCGCTGTTCCTCTCCGCGTCCGGTCTGGAGTCGTTCCGCTTCAGCGCCACGGCCATCATCGCGTTCCGCATCATCTCCGTCGCAGTGTTCGTCGGACTGCTGTTCTACGGTCTCGTGTGGCCGCTGCGCCGCCGCGTCACCGACGCGCAGGTCGCGATGTACCTGGAGGAATGCGACCCGACGCTCGAAGCGGCCATCATCAGCGCCGTCGAAGCGACCGCCCACGGCGGATCGCCCGATCATTCGCCGCGGCTCGTCGAGAAGCTCGTCGAGCGGGCCATCGAGCAGTGCCGGGCCGTGGAGCGCGGCAGCATCGTGGATCGGTCCGCCGTGAAGCGTCACACCGTGGCGCTCGCCGCCATCATGGCGATGGCGGCGCTGTTCGTCGCGCTCGGTCCGGCGTACTTGCGTCACGGTCTGTCGGCGCTTCTCGTGATTTCGCGCAGCGCGGAAGCCGCCAGTCCGTACAGCATCGAGGTGACGCCGGGCAGTGCGAAAGTGCCGCGCGGCGCCGACCAGGCGATTCGCGCGAAGCTCGTCGGCTTCAGTGCGAAGGACGCCGCGGTCCTGATGCGCACGTCGCCAAGCGCGCCGTTCGAGCGCGTGCCGCTGGTGCCTGCCGCCGGCACTGGAAACAATGCCGCCGACGGCACGTTCGAGGGGATGCTCTTCCACCTCGAAAAACAGACCGACTACTACGTTGAATCGAACGGCGTCATCTCGAAGACGTTCACGCTCGCCATCGTCGATCTGCCGACGGTCAAGCAGCTCGATCTCGAGTACGTGTTCCCGTCGTACACGGGACTGCCGCCGCGCAAGGTCGACGACGGCGGCGACGTGGCGGCGATCCGCGGCACCGAGGTCCGGCTGCACATCACGCCGACGATGACGGCGCCTTCGGGTCGAATCCTGCTGAACGACGGCGCGTCCGCGCCGCTGACGACGCAGGGGGACGGATCGCTGACGGGCAGTTTCCGAATCGATCGTCAGGGCTTCTATCGCATCGAGCTGACGGGACCGCACGGCGAGAAGGTCGAGGCATCGCCACAGTACACGATCGACGTCATCGACGATCAGGCGCCGGCCGTCCATTTCACGAAGCCGGGCCGCGACACGCAGGCGACGCCGGTCGAGGAGCTGTTCCTCGAAGCGCGCGCCGACGACGACTACGGCGTCCGCTCGCTGCAGCTGTTCTACTCGGTGAACGGCGGCGCGACGAAGACGATCAACTTGTTCGGCGGCGGCAAGCCGCTGAACGAAGTCAGCGCCGGGCACACGATCTATCTCGAAGAGCTCGGCCTGAAGCCGGGCGACTTCGTGTCGTACTACGCGAAGGCGACCGACACCGACGTCGTGCAGGGACCGAAGACGTCGACGAGCGACATCTACTTCGTGCAGATCCGGCCGTTCAGGAAGGATTACAAAGCGGCGCAGTCGCAGGCCATGGGCGGTGGCGGCGGCGGCGGCGGGCAGCAGGCGGTCGGCGAGCTGTCGCGCCAGCAGCGCGAAATCGTCGCCGCGACCTTCAACATCGTCCGCGACAAGGCGAAGACCAAAGCGGACAAGTTCCGCGAGAACGTCGTCTTCATCAATCTGGCGCAGGCGAAGCTGCGCGAGCAGGTCGACGAGCTCGTCGGCAAGCTGAAAGCGCGCCTCGGCGCCGTCGATCCGGCGTTCAACAAGCTCGCGGAAGTGCTGCCGAAGGCATCCGAGGAAATGAAGCTGGCGGAGAACGATCTCAAGGCGGTGAAGCCCGATAGCGCGCTATCGCCGGAGCAGCGCGCGCTGAAGCTGCTGCAGGAAGCCGAGCAGCAGTACGAGCTGCAGGTCTCGATGCAGAACGGCGGGGGCGGCGGCGGCGGCGGCGGCGGTAGTCAGTACGCCGAGGATCTCGCCGATTTGTTCGAGCTCGAGCTCGACAAGCTCGCCAATCAGTACGAGATGCAGCAGCGCGCGATGCAGCAGAGCGGCGACAACCAGATCGATCAGCTCGTGGAAAAGCTGAAGGAGCTCGCGCGGCGGCAGCAGCAGGAGATGGAGCGGCAGCGGCGGCTCGCCCAGTCGGGACAGAGCGGCGGCGGCAACAGCGGCGCGAACCAGCGCGCGCTGGCCGAGGAGCTCGAAAAGGCGGCGCGGCAGCTCGAGCAGCTCCGGCGCGACGAGCAGCGGCAGGAGCTGAGCGAGGCGATGCGGCGCATGCAGGACGCGGCCGACGCCATGCGGCGGGCGGCGGCGAACGGCTCGAGTGACGGCGGCGCCCAGGCGCAGCAGGCGCTCGATCGCCTGCGCGAAGCGCAGCAGAAGCTCGAAAGAAATCAAGGCGGACGCGGCGAGCGCGACATCCAGCGCGCGCTGCGTCAGGCCGAGGAGCTCGCGAAGGAGCAGAAGGAAGTCGCCTCCGACGTGAACAGCCTCGACCAGGCGGGAGACGGGCGTCAGGCGCGCGCGCAGCAGCTCGCGCAGCGCAAGGACGCGATGGACGCGAAGGTCGCCGACCTCCAGCAGCAGCTCGAGAGGCTCGCCAACGAAACGCGCCGCGACGAGAAGGACGCCTCGCGCCGGCTCGACGAAGCGGCGGGCAGCATCCGCGACAAGAAGATCCGCGAGATGATCCGCTACTCGAAGGCGACGCTGCAGGGTTCCGGATCGCAGTACGCGCGAGGAATGGAAGAAACGATCGGCACGAACCTCGACGCGCTGCAGAAGAAAATCGCCGACGCCTCTTCCGCGATGGGCAAGGCGTCGAAACAGGACGCCATGTCACGCGCGGCCGACAAGGCCCGCGATCTCACGCGCGGTCTGGAGTCGATCGATCAGCGTATGCGCGAGCGCTCACAGAACGGCCGCAATCCGCAGGGGCAGCAGGGACGCGATCAGCAGGGATCGCAGAACGGCCAGCAGTCGCAGCAGAACGGCCAGCAGTCGCAGCCGAGCGGCCAGCAGGGTCAGCAAGGCTCGCAGGGTTCGCAGAACTCGCAAGGGTCGCAGGGTCAAGACGGGCAGAATGCGAACGGCGCGCAGAACGGCGGCGCGAACGGCGGCTACAACAACGGATCGCCGAATCGCGGTGGCAACTGGGGCGGCGACGCGCGCAACTGGGGCGGCTACTACGGCGGCTACTGGAATCCGGATGATATCCGGCAGTGGCGGCGCGAGTATCGCGAATGGCTCAACGACGCCGACGCGCTCCGACGCCAGCTGCAGGCGACCGGCGTCAGCCCGCGCGAGCTCGAGGACATCATTCGCGATCTGCAGAAGTTCGACAACGATCGCCTCTACACCGATCCGCGCAGTCTCGAGCAGCTTCAGGCCGCGGCGCTCGACAAGCTGAAGAAGTTCGAGTTCGGGTTGCGGCGAAAGGTCGAAACGGGGAACGACTCGCTGTCGCTGTCGGGATCCGATCAGGTGCCCGACGGCTTCCGGCAGGCGATCGAGGAGTACTACCGATCGCTGGCCAGGAGATCGCAGCTCCAACCGCCCCGCTGACGGATCGCCAATCTCAGTGGAGGATCAGCGCCAGGCGATCGCGAAAGACGAGCGCCGCCGCGCCGGCGCCGACGCCCATCATCACCAGAAGGCCGGCCACGAGCAGACGCGTGCGGCCGACCGACGATCGCTTCGGGGCCGGCGCCGCAGGCGCTGCCTCCTCCCCGAATACAGATCTGTCAGCGGATGTCGCCCGCTTCGGAGTCCACTCCGCGCTCTCTGAGTCGTCGCTGACGACATCGGTCACGAGACCCTCGTCCAGGTCGTCCCATCCCGAATGCTCCGAGTGCGAGAGCGGAAGCCCCGTACGGGGCGTCTTCAGCTCGAGTTTCTCGATCTCGGCGGCGAACTCGACGTTGTCCATGAGCGACGGGGTACTGGTCGGCATCGGCGAGTTCGCCTGCGTATCGCATGCCGTTCGCTGTGCTTCGGTCCCCTCGCGCCGGAGCTTACAATTTTGTCGATCGAACGGACGTGGTGGCTCGCCTGCGTGTCCATAGAATTCTCCGTTGTCAGCACTTGCCATCTTACGTAGCAAAGCCGATAATTCTGCCTTGTCTTACCGGGCAGCTCGGAATTGCGCCCGACATTGGGGGAACGAGGGTCGTGATCGGATCGTCGCGCGCACTCTGGAGCCCATTCGGTCGAGTTCCCGCAGGCGCTGCCCATCAGACTGACCTTCCACGCAGCCATTCGCCGCTGCGCGACGGAATGTTGTGGCTCATCGCGTTCGTGATCGGCGGGACCGTGGCGGTCGTGCTTGTGTCGCACGGCGGCGGTGGCGCGCTCCTCGGTCTGCTCGTCGTGACTCTTCTCGCGGCCGCGCGCATCAGCACCTTGATGGCAGAGCACCGGCACCTTCGCGCCGAAGCGATGGCCGTCACCGGCATCATGGAAGGCATCGGGCCGGCAGGCAGCGTCCGCGAAGCGATTCAGGCCGCGTTCACCGAGTTGCTGAAGCTGCTCGACGCGCGATCGATCCTGCTGGTCGCGCACGATCGATCGGCCGGCCGCATTCACTCGTGGCAGGCGCAGCGAGCCGATGTCTCTGTCGCCAGATACGTCGAGCTGCCGGCGTGCGACGAGGCGACCTATCTCTTTCCCACAGACATTGAGAGCTGGTTCGCGACCGCGGCAGGGTACAGCGCTCGCAATCGTGTTCAGATTCGTGGACTGCAGCGCGACGAGGTGAAGGCGCGTCACGTGGCGATCGCGGTTCCGGAGAAGTTCCTCGCCGCGCATCCGTTTCAGTCGGTGCTGGTCGTGTCGACCTCTTTCGGCGGGAAGTGGCACGACCGTCTCTTCGTGTTCGACGCGAAGGCCAGCTCGCGCTCGCTCCGGATGCTGCGCGCGATCGCGACGCGGATCGCGCCGACGATGCACACGCTCGATCTGCTCGGTCAGCTCGGATCGCGAGTCGGCGCCGTGGCGCGGGCGCGCGTCGCGCGCGAGCTGCACGATGGCATCATCCAGTCGTTGATCGGGCTCGAGATGCAAATCGACGTATGGCGCCGAGCGGCAGCCGCGGACGATCCGCCGTCGGGCCATCGTCTCGCGCACATCCAGCAGGTGCTGCAGCACGAAATTCTCGACCTCCGCGACCTGATGCAGCAGCTCAAGCCGCCGTCGATCGAGCCCACGCACATCCTCGAGCACCTCGCCGACATGGTCGGGCGGTTCCAGCAGCAGAACGGCATCACCGCGCACTTCGTCTCGGAAATCGACGAGCTGACGCTGTCGCCGCGCGTCTGCGGTCAGATCGCACGCATCGTGCAGGAAGCGCTGGTGAACGTGCGCAAGCACAGCGGCGCGCGGACCGTGCTCGTCCGCGTGAGCGCGCCGGAAGGCTACTGGAAATTCGAAATCGACGACGACGGACACGGATTCGGATTCGCGGGACGACATTCGCAGGCGGACCTGGAAATCGGACGCAAGGGACCCGTCGTGATCAGGGAACGGGTCCGGTCGATCGGCGGCACGCTCGCAGTGGAATCGGCGCCCGGCCAGGGCGCCCGCGTGGAAATCTGGTTACCCCGAAATGCCCATGGATAAAACGATTCAAGTCGTCATCGCCGACGATCATCCTATTCTGCTCGAAGGCCTCCGAAAGCTCCTCGAGGCGGAAGAGGACATCTCCGTCGTCGGACAGGCCTTCAACGGCCACGAGGCGCTGGAGGTCACACGCCGCGTGGAGCCGAGCATCCTGCTGCTCGATCTGGCGATGCCTGGTCTGCCCGGCCTGGAAGTGCTGCGAGCGCTCAGCGGCAGCTCGCTGGCGACGCGGACGATTCTGCTGACGGCGAGCATCGAGCGCGACGACATCGTCAAGGCGCTCCAGCTCGGCGCCCGCGGGCTGGTGTTGAAGGAATCGGCGTCGCAGCTGCTGATGAAAGCGGTGCGCATGGTCATGGCCGGCGAGTACTGGATCGGCCGCGACAGCGTCTCGGGCCTGGTCGAAACGCTGCGGACGCAGATGTTCAGCCCGGTCGAGTCGAAATTCGGTCTGACGCCGCGCGAGCTGGAGATCGTGTCGTCGGTGACGGCCGGCTACAGCAATCGCGAGATCGCGCAGCGCTTTTCGCTGAGCCAGGAAACGGTGAAACACCACTTGACGAAAATTTTCAGCAAGCTGGGTGTCACCAATCGTCTCGAGCTCGCGCTCTTCGCCATCAGCCAGCACCTCGTGGATCGCTGAGCCCGGTTCGGTCTGCAGACTTTATTCACCTGACCGTCAGACTTCTTCCTCCCTTCACCGGTCGGGTTCTGCCGCGAAACGTTGACTAACTGACGCATTTCGCCGTTCTTCACGGCGCATGGCCCACTCGGCGAGGTCTTTGCTGGACCTTGGTCGTACTCGTACTCCCACTCTAAATCCAACAAGGATCACGAATGCGTAGCGTGGTGAAGAGATTCGTCCGTCTTGCCGTGGTGTGTCTCGGCCTGTTGCTGTTCGCCGAGCATCCTATGGCGATCCCGCCGGCCCCTGGCAATCCGATCCTCGTGGTCACGAGCGCCGCCAATCCCTTCACGACGTACTACGCGGAAATCCTGCGTACGGAAGGATTGAACGCGTTCGCCGTCGCGGACATCGGCGACGTGATCGCCGGGGCCGTGACGCTGTCCGACTACGACGTGGTGATCCTCGGCGAGATGCCGCTGCAGCCCTCCGACGCGACGAGGTTCGGCAATTTTGTGAACGCGGGCGGCAACCTGATCGCGATGCGTCCCGACAAGGATCTCTACGCGCTGCTGGGGCTGACGGACCAGGCGTCGACCCGGTCGAACGCCTATGTGCTGTTCAACACGTCGTCCGGACCGGGCGCCGGGCTCGTCGGCGAACCGATTCAGTACCACGGCGACGCGGATCTCGTGACGGCGAGCGGCGCGACGACCATCGCGACGCTGTATTCGAACGCCACGACCGCGACGGCCAATCCGGCGGTGACGATGCGCAGCGTCGGATCGAGCGGCGGTCAGGCGGCCGCGTTCATGTTCGACCTCGCGCGCTCCGTGGTGTACATGCGTCAGGGCAATCCGGCGTGGGCCGGACAGGATCGCGATGGCGTCGCGCCGATTCGTTCGAGCGATCTTTTCTTTGGCGCGTCGGCTTCCGACCCGCAGCCCGATTGGGTGAACTTGAACAAGGTTCAGATTCCGCAGGCTGACGAGCAGCAGCGGTTGCTGGCGAACCTGATTCTCAATTTGAACAACGACAAGAAGCCGTTGCCGCGCTTCTGGTATTTCCCTCGCGGCAAGAAGGCCGTCGTCGTCATGACCGGAGACGACCATGGGAACGGCGGAACGGGACCGCGCTTCGAGCAGTACAAGACATTCAGTCCGCTGAACTGCTCGGCGGACAACTGGGAGTGCGTCCGCGGCAGTTCGTACATTTATTCAGAGCCCGGCAAGTTGAGCAACGCTGAGGTGGTGGCGTACTCGGCTCAAGGATTCGAGATCTTCCTGCACCTCAATAACAACTGTGCGAGCTTGGACGCTCAAGCACTCGGTACTGCGTTTACAGACCAGATCGCCGCTCTGTACGCCGACTACCCAGGCATGCCGCAGGGAGTCACGCACCGAGCACATTGCGTCGCCTGGAGCGACTACACGACGCTACCGCAGGTTGAGTTGACCAAGGGCATTCGGCTCGACACCAACTACTACTACTGGCCGCCCGACTGGGTCGCGAACAGACCCGGCATGTTCACCGGGTCCGGCATGCCGATGCGCTTCGCGAAGGCGGACGGGACGATGATCGACGTCTTCCAGGCGCCGACGCAGATGACGGACGAGTCCAACCAGCTCTATCCGTTGACGGTCGACACGCTCCTGGACAAGGCCGTCGGACCGGAAGGGTTCTTCGGCGCGTTCACGGCGAACATGCACACGGACTTCAACTCCGTCACCGACCCGAAGCAATCGATGACAGGATCGAACGCCATCGTGGCGTCGGCGCAGGCGCGTGGCGTTCCCGTCGTATCGGCGCGGCAGATGCTCGCATGGCTGGACGGCCGGAACGCGTCCGCCTTCAGCGGAATCGCGTGGAACGCCATCACGCACACGCTCAGCTTCTCCATCTCCGTTGGCGCCGGCGCCAACGGCCTGCAGACGATGCTGCCGATTCGAGCGGGCAGTCTCGCTCTCACGGGTCTGACGCGGGCCGGCGCACCGGTGTCTTATGCGCCCGACACGATCAAGGGCGTCGACTATGCGCTTTTCACCGCGGCTGCCGGTTCATATCAGGCGACCTACGTTCCGGACACGACGCCGCCGGTGATTTCCGACGTGCTCGCGACGGTCACGAGCCTCTCGACCGCCATCATCACGTGGACCACGAACGAAGCCTCGACGTCACACGTCGACTTCGGGACCTCGATATCAGCGCTTCAGAGTGGCCCGTCGAGCTCGGAGCTCGTGACCTCACACAGCCTCTCGCTGACAGGACTGGCTGCCAACACGCAGTACTTCTATCAGGTCAAGTCCGCCGATGCGGTGTCGCCGCTTCCCAACGTCGCAGTCTCATCCGTCGGGAACTTCACAACGCCGAGCGCGGCATTCAAGGACACGACCGTCGCCGATTTCTCGGCGGGCTCACCTGGTGGATCGACCAAAGTCGAGCTCATCGACGATGGCGCGGTGATCCTGGGTCCGGGCGTTTCGACCGACTTCGACGGTCCGGGGTTGCCAGCGGGGTGGTCCAGTTGTTTGTGGAACGGCAACGACTGCCTCGTGAGCGGCGGTGCGACGGTCGCGAACGGAGTTTTGACGGTCGATGGCGCGCGGGTCAACACCGACGCGTTCTATTCGCCGGGTCATTCGCTCGAGTTCAGGGCGACGTTCACGGGCGACCCGTTTCAGCACGCCGGCTTCGGGACGACATTTGCGGCGGCGCCGTGGGCCCAGTTCAGTACGGGCGAGGGCGGTTGCCCGACGCCTGCTCCTCCCTGCGCCGGCACCGACCTCTGGGTCAAGTCGCACAACGGCACGACGGAGCTGAAGGAGAAAATCCCTGGGAGCTGGCTCAACGCGCCGCATCGCTACCGGATCGACTGGAACCCGACCAACATCGCGTACTCCATCGACGGCACGGTCGTCGCGAATCATCCGGTTCAAATCGCCACCCAGATGCGGCCGATTGCCGCGAGCGACTACTTCACATCGTTTCCGGGGACGATCACCGTCGATTGGTTGCGAATGAACCCGCCGTACGTGTCCAACGGCACGTTCGACTCGCGGATCTTCGACGCCGGCAGCGCGACGAACTGGGGAAACGTCGCATGGACGGCGGGCACGCCGCCCGGCACGGGGCTGACCGTCAGCGTGCGAAAGGGCGACACGCCTATTCCTGATGGGACATGGAGCGGCTTCGCGCAGGTCTTGTCGGGCATGACGATCGGCGGCACGTCCCGATACATCCAGTACCGCGCACAACTGACGACGACCAATCCGCAGCTCACGCCGGTGATATCAGAGCTTCTGATTGGTTACGGCGTCGGCGGTCCGTTGGCGGATACGCTCCCGCCCAGGATCGCGAACGTCGCGCACACCGTGACGAGCTTCCCTGGATCGTCTGAGGCGATCATCACCTGGACGACTGACAAGTTCGCCAGTTCACAAGTGCTGTTCGGCACCACACCAGGCGCGCTCACGGGGAGCATCAGCGACCCGGCGCTCGTGGCATCACACAGCATGACCCTGCGCGGTCTGCTCGCAAACACCACCTATTACTATCGCGTGAGGTCGGTGGACGATCAGAACAACACCGCAACGTCGCCATCGCCGCCGACGACGGCCAGCTTCACGACGCCGACGGCGCCGCCGGCCTTATTCGTCGACACGACAGTGACCAACTTCAGTGCGGGCACAGGCACGGCGACTTACGTCTCGCAGACGACCGACGGAGAAGTGACGCTCGCGCCCGTCATCGGCGTGGAATTCGGCGGGACGGCATTACCCGCGGGTTGGCTCGGCCAGTCGTGGAGCGCCGGCGGCGCTGCAACCGTCGCCGGCGGCCTGTTGACCGTCGACGGCGCTCGTGCCGGTCTGGATCCAACCGCAGGCTTCGGGACGGGACGCTCGATCGAGTTCGTCGCGACATTCGGCGCGGAGGCGTTCCAGCACGTCGGCTTCACCTCGAGCTTCAACGTCGACTTCCCGTGGGCCCTCTTCAGCACGAACAATACGACCGAGACGCTCTTCGCGAGGACCAGGGACAGCTCGATTCAAGTCGATACGCCGATTCCCGGCGGACCTTGGATTGGCGTTCCGCACCGATATCGGATCGATTGGATCGGTACGACCGTGACCTATTCGATCGACGGCCTGGTGAAAGCGACCCAGACCAACGCAAATCTTGGCAGCAGCCTGCGGCCGATCGTCAGCGATGCGAACCCCGGCGGCGGATCGCTGTCGGTCGATTGGCTGCGCATGACGCCCTATCCGGCGTCGGGCACCTTTGCGTCGCGCGTGTTCGATGCCGGAGTTCCGACGGCGTGGGGCACCATCTCATGGACGGCCGATGCGCCGGCGAACACGAGCCTCGCCATCACCGTGCGCACCGGCAACACGCCGACGCCCGATGGCACGTGGATCGAGACGCCGATCTCGTCCTCGGGATCTGCAATCGCCGCGACATCGCGTTATATCCAGTATCTGGCCGCGCTCGGCTCGACTGATATCACGGTTACACCGGCGCTTCAGTCCGTCACGATCGGATTCTCCGGTGGTCAGCCCTCGAACATCGCGCCGATCGCGAACAACGACAGCTACGCGACGGACGAGGACACGCCTATTACCGTGGCGCCGCCGGGCCTGCTCCGCAACGACACCGACGCGAACGGCGACGCGTTGAATGCGACGCTCGTGTCGAACGTGACTGCGGCGCAAGGCTCGGTCGCCCTGCAGGCGAACGGGTCCTTCACGTACACGCCGGCCGCGCAGTTCCACGGCACGGCGAGCTTTACGTACAAGGCGCGCGATGTTCTTGCCACAGGTTCGCTCGAATCGAACGCGGCAACCGTGACGATCAGCGTGAGGCCGAAGGCCATCATCACGGTGGGTGGATCGTTCGTCTACGACGGGAACCCGCACGACGCGATAACCACGGCCACAGGCATCGATGGCGCACCGGTGTCGGGCTCGTTCAGCGTGACCTACACACCAGGTGGTGCGAACGCTCCAGTGAACGCCGGGACGTATGGCGTGGTCGCCGTCTTCACGAGCAGCGACCCGAACTACGTCAGCAGCAGCGCGACGGGCACGGTCGTCATCGCGCCGGCCCTTCCGACGGTGATAGTCACTGGCGGCTCGTTCACATTCGATGGAACGTCACACCCCGCGACCGCCGTGGCAACCGGGATCGGCGGCATGTCAATCATCGGGACGTTCAGCATCACGTACAACCCGGGCGGATCGTCGGCGCCCGTGAATGCGGGAACGTACACAGCGACAGCGACGTTCACGAGCAGCGATCCGAATTATCGTCAGGCAAGCGACACCGGTTCGATTTCGATTGCGAAGGCGACGCCGACGATCGCGTGGAACAATCCGGCCGACATCACCTACGGAACGGCGTTGGGCGCGACGCAGCTGAACGCGACGGCGACGGTGCCCGGGACGTTCGCGTACTCGCCGGCCGCCGGCACGGTGTTGAGCGCAGGCAATGGGCAGACGCTTTCGGTGACCTTCACGCCGACTGATGCCACCAACTACAACCAGGTCGCGAAATCCGTCGTCATCAACGTGCTGAAGGCGACGCCAATCATCACGTGGACCAACCCGGCCGACATCACTTACGGGACCGCGCTCAGCGCCACGCAGTTGAACGCCACGGCGAGCGTGGCGGGTTCGTTCGTCTACGCGCCGGCGGCCGGCTCGGTGCTCAACGCGAGCAACGATCAGAGTCTGTCGGTGACGTTCACGCCGACCGACGCCGCCAACTACACCACGGCGACGAAATCGGTCGCGATCAGCGTGCTGAAGGCGACGCCGGTGATCACCTGGAACAATCCGGCGGACATCACCTACGGGACTGCGCTCAGCGGTGCGCAGTTGAACGCCACGGCAAGCGTGCCCGGCGGGTTCGTTTACTCGCCGGCGTCGGGCACGGTGTTGAACACCGGCAACGGCCAGACGTTGTCGGTGACGTTCACGCCCACCGACACGGCCAACTACAACGGCACATCGAAGAGCGTGCTGATCAACGTGTCGAAGGCGAATCAGACGATCAGCTTCGGTCCGCTCGTCAACAAGACGTATGGCGACGCACCGTTCAGCGTGACTGCGACGGCCTCGTCCGGTCTGGCGGTCAGCTTCAGCATCGTGTCGGGTCCGGCCACGATCAGCGGCAGCACCGTCACGATCATCGGAGCCGGGACGGTTGTCGTGAGAGCGTCGCAAGCGGGCAACACCAACTACAACGCGGCGACCAATGTCGACCAGTCGTTCACGGTCTCGAAGGCGACGCCGACCATCACGTGGACCAACCCGGCCGACATCACCTACGGAACCGCGCTGAGCGGCACCCAGTTGAACGCCACGGCGAGTGTGGCCGGCACGTTCGTCTACTCGCCGCTGTCGGGCACCGTGTTGAACGCCGGCAATGGCCAGTCGCTGTCGGTGACGTTTACGCCGACCGACACGGCCAACTACAACAACGCGACCACGTCGGTCGCGATCAACGTCCTGAAGGCGAATCAGACGATCACCTTCGGCACGCTCGCGGGCAAAACGTATGGCGACGCACCGTTCAGCGTGACTGCGACGGCCTCGTCCAGCCTCGCCGTCACCTTCAGCATCGTGTCGGGTCCGGCCACGATCGCCGGCAGCACCGTCACGATCACCGGCGTCGGGACGGTTGTGGTGAGAGCGTCACAAGCCGGCAACACCAACTACAACGCGGCGTCAAATGTCGACCAGTCGTTCACCGTCTCGAAGGCGACGCCGACCGTGACGTGGGCCAACCCGGCCGACATCACCTACGGGACCGCGCTGAGCGGCACGCAGTTGAACGCCACGGCGAGTGTGGCCGGCACCTTCGCCTACACACCAGCCTCGGGCACCGTGTTGAACGCCGGCACTGGCCGGACGCTCTCGGTCACGTTCACGCCGACCGACGCGGCCAACTACAACACTGCGACGAAGTCGGTCTCGATCAACGTGCTGAAGGCGACGCCGACCATTACGTGGGGCAACCCGGCGGATATCGTGTCAGGCACTCCGCTGAGCAGCACGCAGTTGAACGCCAGTGCGAGTGTGCCGGGCAGTTTCGTCTACGCGCCGGCGGCGGGTACGGTGCTCTCGGCGGGCAACGGCCAGACGCTCTCGACGACGTTCACACCGACCGACACGACGAATTACACGACGGCGACAAAGAGCGTGCTGATTAACGTCAGCAGTCAGGCTGCGACGACAACGTCGACGCCCACTTCGTCGTTGAATCCGTCGACGTTCGGTCAGTCGGTGACGCTGACGGCAACCGTGACGCCGTCGGCGGCAACCGGCACCGTCCAGTTCTTCGACGGCGCGACCTCTCTCGGCACCGCCTCGCTGAGCGGCGGGTCGGCGTCGCTGACGACGACCGCGATCAACGCTGGAACACGGTCGATCACCGCGAAATATCTGGGGACGAGCAGCTATGCCGCCAGCACGTCAGCCACGTTGACGCAGACGGTCAATCAGGCCACGGGCACAGCGAGCCTCGCGGTTACGGGGCTCACTCCGCAGTACAGCGATAACGACACATTCACGGCGTCGTTC
>DASYQZ010000058.1:0-5590 GCA_036004865.1 Vicinamibacterales bacterium | reverse complement strand
ATAGCGAGGCTGGTCTAAACAAGTCTGAAGTCTGAAGTCTGAAGAGAAGTTGGAAGTCTCGAAGCGAAACGCCTCGCCCACGCGCGAGTGTTCAGCGTTTCCGGCTTCGGCTGCTTCGGACTTCACTTCAGACTTCAGACTTCAGACTTGAGACTTGAGACTTGTAGAATCCTTCGATGCGCGTCATCAACCGCATCGCGATTTCCATCACCGGCGCCGAACCCTACGTCAACTGGACCCGGCAGACCGACGCCGCGGCGAACCGCGGGACGCTGACGGTCGCGCGCGCGAAGCCGTTCGGCACCGCGTGCCTGCTGCCGGAGCTCGAGCTCGAAGAAGACGTGCACGAGTGGATCGAGGAGAACGCCCCGTGGCTGTTCGAATTCCAGCTCGCGGCCTGGACCGAGGACGAGTCGGCGTGGCCGCAGGCGCGCGATCTCAGAACGTTTCGCGAATGGTTCCGCGTCGACATCCACAGCGTGGTCGTGGACATGGCCGACGATGACATCGAAGGAGAAGAGCTCTGATGCTGCTACATCTGGTCTGTTTCAAGTACAAGCCCGACGCGGACGCCGCCGCGCGCACACAACACCGCGAGCGGCTCGCCGCGCTGAAGACCTTAGACGGCGTGATCGATTTGAAGGTTGGCGAGGACGTCGTGCGCGCGCCTCGCTCGTACGACACGGGCCTGATGATTACGTTTCCCGATCGCGCCGCGCTCGATGCCTACGCAAAAAATCCTCAGCACGTCCCCGTCGCGCAGCTCGGCGTCAGCCTCAGCGAGCACATCGTCTCGGTAGATTTTCAGATCTGAACACTGCGCGCTGTTGGTGCCCGATCTTTGCGAGATCGGACATCAAACTTTTGGCCTCGACGTCCGTCTACAGCAGACAAGATGTTGATGGCCACGAGCCTCATCGCCGGTGTCGCTCTAATCACGTCTTCTTCGCTCATCGCGCGACCCCTGACGAATGTGCCGCCATTCGTCATCGACGTCATCGCCGCGTCGGACATCTCACCGTCGCTCGTCGAGCGCGTGCTGGCGGAAGCCGGCGACATCTGGCGCGCCGCCGGCCTGACGATCGTCTGGAAGCAGGACGGCCGCGTGTCGTCCGCGTTGCGCGTGACGATCGGCCACTGGGCCAACCGCATCAGGCGTGACGAAACAACGGTGCCGCTGGGCTGGATTGTGTTCGACGACGACGGCGCGCCTGAGCACGCCATCTATGTGTCGTACGCCAATGCGAGCCTGCTGATGGATCAGACGCGCGGGACCACCGGACCGGCGGACAAGATCCCGCGCGCGGAGCGGGAAACGCTGCTGAGCCGTGCGATGGGGCGCGCGCTGGCGCACGAGCTGGGACACTATTTGCTCGCGTCGAAAGCGCACAGCGTCAAAGGTCTGATGCGCGCCAAGCGCACGGCGGCCGAATTCTTCTCGATCGACAAATCGCGGTTCGACCTCGACGCCGGACAGCGGGCGGCCATCGCCGCGCGGCTGATACCAGCGGCGGCTCTCGCCAGTCTTCAGTCACCGGTCGCGAGTCAGACCATTCGTTAGTCGTTAGTCGTTAGTCGTTGGTCGTTAGTCGTTGGTCGTGTGTCGTTGGCGTCAGTCGGATTCCTTGAGCGGGATTGCCGATCTGAGCGCGCGGCGGCGCCACTCGACTGAATCGCCCGAAAGCGCGCGGTCAACAGCGGCCTGCAGCCAGTCGTACGGCACCGCACCGATCACCGGTTCGGCGGTGTCGAGATCGGCTCCCACGAAGATCGCCGGCACGCCATTCACTCCGAGCCGGTACGCGAGCTGCTCCTGCTCGAGCACGCGCGGCAGACAGGTCGCCTCCGCGAGCGCGCGCTTCATGAGTGCCGGCTCGATGCCGGCCGCCTGACCGATGTCAGCCAGCACGTCGGGGTCGCCGATGTCGCGGCTGTCGTGGAAGAAGGCTTCGAAGATTGCGCGGTGCATCGAGTCGAAGCGACGCTGGTCGCGCGCGATCTCGACCGCCTGATGTGTCAGCCGCGTCCGCGTCGCAACCGACGGCAGCCGCATCTCCAACCCGCGCTCCGCCGCCATCGGTAACACAGACGAGGCCCATCGCTGCCGGCGCTCCGGATAGTCCGGCGGCGGCAGAGGCGCCGGCTCGGGGCGCAGCTCGAACGCCTGCCAGACCACCTCGATTCGATCGCCGTACTCCCGCTTCAGCCGGTCGACCACCGGCTCTTCGAGGTAGCAGTACGGTCACACGTAGTCGGAGAAGACGGTCACGCGCATGCGTACAGCGTAGCACCATGACGGCTTGACAGCAGTCTTACAAGCTGTAAGATCACGGCGATGCCGCGCCGCAAGCGTCGGATGCCGACTCTGCCCGCCAAGCAGGCGCTCGTGCTGGAGCTGCTCGCCGGCACGCGCGGCATGTACGGCCTCGAGCTCGTCGCCGCGTCGAAGCGGCGGCTGAAGCGTGGAACGATCTACGTGACGCTCGGGCGGATGGAGGAGAAGGGCTTCATCACATCCCGGCTCGAAACCGCGCCGCCCGAGACCGGCGGGCTGCCGCGGCGCATCTACGAAGCGACGCCGCTCGGCCGCCGTGTCCTCGACGCGTGGTCGCACCTCGCGCGCCTCCTGCCGGAGTTCGCGCGATGACCCGACATGGCGGCCAGCCTCTTCCCGGCAGTCGGCTGCGCGAATGGGCGTCACGCATCTGCCGTGCAACCGCGATGACGCGGTTGATCGATCCGGTTATCGCCGATCTCCAGTCCGAGTACGCGGAGGCGGCCAGTCGCAAACAGGTCTGGCGCAGCCGGTGGATTCGGTTCACCGGCTACGTCGCGTTCTGGAAAGTGATTGGCCTGCACGCAACGGCGCGTGCATGGCCGCTGACGCGCGAATGGGCCGCCGCCGATGATCACGCGCTCGGCCGCACGCTCGCGTTCTCGTGCGTCGCCACCGGCATCGTGACTATGGTCCTCATGTACCCTCCGCTGTCGCAGATCGTTCGTTACGCGAAAGACGGTCGCCAGGCCGGTTGGCTGTTGCTCTTCCTCCTTCCGCAGGCGATCGCGTTCACGCTGCCGATCGGGGTAGCGATCGGAATCGTGTGCGGTCTGCGCGGCCGCGCAGCCACTCGCCGCACTTGGCGATCGATCGTCACCATCAGCGTCGTCTGCTGCGCACTGATGCTGGTAACGATCGCTTGGATCTCGCCGGCGGGGAACCAGGCGTTCCGTGAGACCCTGGCCGGTCGCCCCCAGCCAAAAGGCTCCAACGAGCTGACGCTCGGCGAGCTGAGGACGAGCGGACCGCGATTCCTGTACCACCAGCGTTGGGCGATGTCGTTCGCTACGCTGGCGCTCGGCCCGTTCGCGTTCGGTCTTTCGGCATGGATGCGCGGCCGGTTCCGCTCGATCGTGATCGGCTTCATCGCGTCAGTCGTTTATTTCTTACTCGTGCGTTTCTTCTTCGTCGTGGCCTTCACGACGCCGCAGACGGGCTGGCCCCCGCCATTCATCGCCGTCTGGACTCCGAACATCATTTTCATCCTGGTGACTGTGCTGCTCATGCGCACACGCGTACACATCTAATTACCTGTCGCCGCCGGCGCAATCCGCGATACGATCCCGCAGTTTCGTCTTCCCTTCACGAGGTTTCTATGTTCAAGCGATACGCGGCGCTCGTCGCGCTGGCCGTGACCGTCACCGTTGCGGCGCCGTACGCGCAGAAGCCGGCGGCCGCGCCGAAGGTCACCGGTCCGAAAGAGCAGGTCGGCTTCGACATCGGCGACAACTACCGGCTCGTCAACTACACGCAGTACGTCGACTACCTCAAGAAGATGGACGCGCAATCCGAGCGCATGATGGTGGTCGACATCGGCAAGACTGAAGAGGGCCGGACCGAGTTCACCGCCATCATCACGTCGCCGGAGAATCACCGCAGGCTGCCGCTCATCAAGGAAGCGAACCGCAAGCTGGCGCTGGCTGAAGTCAACGAGGAACAGGCGCGGCAGATGGCGCGCGAGGGGAAGGCGGTCGTGTGGATTGACGGCGGCCTCCACGCGACTGAAGTGCTCGGCGCGCAGCAGCTCATCGAAACGATCTATCGCCTGAACACGAAGACCGATCCGGAGACGCTGCGGATCCTGAATGACACCGTCATCCTCTGCACGCTCATCAACCCGGACGGCATGGAGCTCGTGTCGAACTGGTACATGCGGCAGGCCGAGGAGAAGCAGCGATCGACCAACGGCATTCCGCGGCTCTATCAGAAGTACATCGGCCATGACGACAACCGCGACTTCTACATGATGAACATGTCCGAGAGCACCAACGCGAACAAGATGATGTATCGCGAGTGGTTCCCGGTCATCATGTACAACCATCACCAGACGGGGCCGGCGGGCGCCGTGCTCTTCGCGCCGCCGTTCCGCGATCCCTTCAACTACAACTTCGATCCGCTCGTCGTGCTCGGCATCGACACCGTGGGGTCGGCCATCCACACGCGCCTCGCCGCGGAAGGCAAGCCCGGCGCGGTGATGCGGTCGGCCACGAACTACTCGACCTGGTTCAACGGCGGCATCCGGACGACCTCGTATTTCCACAACCAGATCGGGATTCTGACCGAGACGATCGGCAACCCGACGCCGGTCGACATTCCGTTCGTCCTCGACATGCAGCTTCCGCGCGCCGACGTCCCGAATCCGATCGAGCCCCGGACGTTCTACTTCCGCGAGGCCGTCGAGTACTCCGTGACGAACAACTACGCGGTCCTCGACGTCGCCTCGAAGCGCCACGAAGACTTTCTCTTCAACATGTACAAGATGGCGAAGAACGCCATCGACAAGGGGAATCGCGACAACTGGACGATCCATCCGACGCGGATTGCCGCGGCGCGTGAGGCCATCGAAGCGGCACAGGCGGGCGCGTCGCGCGGCGAGAACATCGGACCGCGGGCAGCGCTCGGCGGACGTGGAGGCGGCGGCGGAGGCCGTGGTGCCGGCGCACCGATCGCCGTCTACAACAACGTGCTGCGCGATCCGAAGATGCGCGATCCGCGCGGGTTCATCCTCCCGTCGGATCAGGCCGACTTCCTCACCGCGACGAAGTTCATGAACATCCTGATGAAGGCGGGCGTCACCGTGCATCGCGCGACTGCGCCGTTCACCGTTGCCGGCAAGCCGTATCCCGCCGGCTCATACGTCGTGAAGGCGGCGCAGCCGTTCCGCGCGCACGTGATGGACATGTTCGAGCCGCAGGATCATCCCGACGACATCCCGTATCCGGGCGGACCACCGCGGCCGCCGTACGACGTCACCGGCTACAACCTGTCGTACTCGATGGGGATCAAATTCGATCGCATCCTCGACGGCTTCGACGGCCCGTTCGAGAAAGTTCCGGATCTCATCACGCCGCCGGCGGGCAAGGTGGCGCAGGCGCCGAGTGGCGGAGGGTATCTCCTGAGCCACGAGGTGAACGACGGGTTCGTCGCGGTCAACCGCCTGCTGAAGGCGAACGAAGAGGTCCACTGGATCAAGTCGCCGTTCAACGCGAACGGCAAGCAGTACGGCGCCGGCACGATGTTCATCCCGGCAAA
>DASYQZ010000057.1:0-11902 GCA_036004865.1 Vicinamibacterales bacterium | reverse complement strand
GTGCCTCCAGATGGGGACGTCGGGCGCGCTCGCGCTCCTGATGTATTTCCACGCCGTGCAGATCTGGCACGTGCTGACGCTGTCGTTCATCACCGGCGTCGCGCAGTCGTTCGGCGGCCCGGCGTATCAGTCGCTGATCCCGTCGCTCGTCGACAAGAAGGATCTGCCGAACGCGGTCGCGCTCAACTCGATTCAGTTCAACGTGGCGCGCGTCCTCGGTCCGCTGCTCTTCGGCGCAACGCTCGCGGCGTTCACCCGCTGGGGCTACACCGAATCGCAGGCGATGAATGCCTGTTTCCTTCTGAACTCGCTGTCGGTCCTCGTCGTGATCAACACGCTGATGATGCTGCGCGTGAAGCACATCCCGCCCGCGAGCTCGACAGGGATGCGGGCAGAGCTGCGCAGCGGTCTGTCGTACGTACGGCATCACGGGACGCTGCGCGCGCTGATCGTGCTGGCGGCGGCGACGACGTTCCTCGGCTTCGCGGTGCTGACGTTCCTGCCGCTCTTCGCGCGGAGCGTCTTTCACGAAGGCGCGAGCACCTACAGTCACCTGATGGCGTTCTCGGGGGCGGGCTCAATCGTCGGGGCGCTGATCATCGCGTGGCTCGGCAAGTTCCGGAAGATGGGTCTGACGGCGCTGCTGGTGCAGGCCATGTACGGACTCCTGATCATCGGGTTTGCGATGTCGCGCATCCTCTGGCTGAGCGACCTCCTGCTGTTTCTCACTGGCGCGGCGCTGATGCTGGTGTTCTCGACGGTCACGTCGCTCGTGCAGCTCATTGCCCCGAACGAGATGCGTGGCCGCGTGATGAGCATCTACATGCTCGCGTTCCGCGGCGGCATGCCGCTCGGCAGCCTCGTCAGCGGCTACCTCGCCACGTTCCTCGGCGCGCCGATGGTCATCGGCATCAATGGCGCCCTGCTCATCATGGTTGCCGCGTACTTCCTCATGCGGAGCCACGGCGTGCGGGAAATCTGATCGTGTAGGGATTGCGGATTAGTGGCCGGCGTGTCGGACGACTTCGCAGTGGCGGTTACGGCTTTCTCTTCGCGGCGTCCTCGGTGGCTTTCCTCTCTTCCGCTCGCGCACCCGACAGGATGTCCGCCAGACCGTAATTCGCCTCGTGGCACGCGTACTCGTAGATTGGACCGTCCGTCTTCATCATCGGATACGCCACGGTCCAGGGCCGGGTCCACGTCGTCGGATCGTCGACGGTGAATCGGTACTCGAGCGTGTCCGCGTCGAGACGCGTGAAGCGTTCGACGAGATGCAGCCTCGCACCCGAGCCGCGGAAGTTCGTTTTGTCGGTGAAGTCGATCGTGTCGACAACCAGCGTATCGCCTTCCCAACGACCGCGTGCGTCCCCAAGCCAGCGGCGTACGTTCGCGCCGTCGCGCGGACGCCCGTCGATCGGCACGATGCGCGCGTCGTGAATCATCTCGGTGAGAAGCACGACGTATCCGGGAGTCTGCAGGATCTGCAGGTTGTTGTTGTAGGGACCGGGCAGCAATCCTTCCGGCACGCCACGCGTCAGGCAGCGCTCGAACAGACCTCGATTCTCGTACGAGTCCGCCGGCCCATGAGTTCTGGCCTCGGCACGACGCGCGGCGGCTCGCTTCTGCCCTTCGTCGGTCATCGGCGGGATCTTCCCGTCCGGCGGATCCACGATCAGCGATGTGCGCCTGGTCTTCACGACCGTCTTGCCGTAGTCGAGCCACCAGGCAGGATGGACCGACTGCTCGGTACGCGGATCATCGGGCGGGCGACCGTCTTCACGTTCGAGCGCGCGCTGCTCGTACGCGATGACTTCGTCGGCGCTCATGAATTCCCGGTCGGCGAACTGCTTCGGACGCTCGAGTGGTGTTGCGCTGCGGAAGTCCCAGATGCCCTGCAGATCCGGCTGACCGTTCACCGTTCGCGGCACGGTCCACTTCTTCTGCCCGGCGGCGGTGTTCACGGGGCTTGACGCGATCCAGCCGATCGCCACCGCGAGAGCCAACAGCCTCTTCATCGCGCCCCTCGATTGCTATTGCTGGAGGACGCCCGTGGTGTTTCGTTTCGGCACGAAGCCGACCGGAATCAGCGCGACTTCCTTCATCGACTTGATGTCGACGACGGACACGTCGTTGGTCACGGGATTGGCGACGTACGCTTTCCGTCCGTCCGGCGTGAGCGTCACCCAGCCGGCGCCCTTTCCACCGAGAAATACCGTCCCGATGTTGTTCAGCTCGGGCAGCGAGTACGAGTAGAGCGCGTTGTTCAAACGGCTGCAGACGACGAGCGTCTTCTGGTCCGCGGTGACCGCCATGCCATGAGACGGATCCGAGCCTTGCGGAACCGTCGATCGCCCCGGAGGCAGATCGGGATTCTTGATCCGCTTGATTTCCTGATGCGTGGCGAAGTCGACGACGGCGAATCCATTGAAACCGGTCAATTGCGTGAAGAGCCATTTGGTCGATCCGTCGGGATTGCCGGAGAACGTCATCGGACGGACTCCTAAATCCATTTCCAACGTCCATGCGGGCTCTTCGGTCTTCGCGTCGAAGACGTTGATCGTCTTTCCCTGAATCGAGCCGGCCACGACGTACTTGCCATCGGGCGTGACGTACGCGTTGTGGATCGTGCCCCTGGTCGGCAACGTCTTGACGCGCTGCAACGTCGCCGTGTCGATCACGTCCACGCCGCCCGGCGCCTGGATGATGCCGACGTACACGCGCCGCCCATCGCGACCGATGGCGAGATTATTCGGGTGGCCGCTCAGCGGAATTTGTTTGATCACCTTCAGCGTCTTGCCATCGACGACGTCGAGCGTGCTGAGCGCTTCGTCGCTGATGTAGATGCGGCTGCCGTCCGGCGCCAGCGCGGCGCCATGGTTGACTTCGATCCCCTCAACGGTTCCCACCACTTTGTTCGTGGCGGGATCGATGATGTGGACGTTGTCGCCGGCGCTGTTGGTCTGGACGATCACCACTCTGTTCGCAGCGCTGAGGGGCAGCGTCAGAACTCCGTACAGCGCGAGCGCACTCACCGCTCCGAGAACCCAACGAAACGCGTGCTTGGTCGTCATCGCTGTTCACTCCCGCGCTTGGTGTCACCGAGCACCCAGGCTTTGAGGACCTGCCATTCGGGATCGTTCTGTGAATTCCAGTGCTTGCCGCCGTTGTGGTAGAAATCGCCGCCCGCCTGCTCGGCGAGCGGATGCACGAGAAGCCGGCTCTTCGCGTTGCCCGGCATCACGACGCGCCGCATCGTCTCGAAATTCTTGCGTGACGCTTCATCGGTCCACGTCGTGCTGCCGGGCGAGAGCGGCTCGAGACGCAACGGCGTGCCGTCGATGTGGCACGAGATACAGCGCGCGTGCCCCGGACGCTTCGCCACGAAAATCGGCTGGACGCGCGTCTTGAAGAACTCGAAGTCCAGCGAAGGCGCCGCGGACTGCGCGGCGACCAGGCGCGGCCCGGATGTGGCCGCCAGCGCCGCCAGAACGAGGGACCCGATCGTCGCGTGGATGACGTGTATCTTCATCGGTGAACTCCGTGAGCGCAGACGCTCACCGCCTGACGGTAACGGCGCTCAGGTTATACCTGTCGTGCGGCGGGCGCAATTACAGAATGACGGCTCGCGAGAACATGTAGAGGCCGAGCGCGAGCACGAGCATCGCCACGAGCTTCCGGAACAGGCGAGGCGGGATTCGCTCGAGGATCCGCTCGCCGGCGAAGGTGCCGGCGACGGTGCCAGCCGTCGCGATGATGATCGTCGGGCCGAGCAGCACGAGACCTCGCGCGTCGGTCGCCACGTAGACCGGCATCCGTGCCGCGTCCACGATCAACCCGATCGCCGTCGCGGTCGCGACGAACTGCGCCGGCGACAGATCGTAGCCGAGCAGCGCGGCTGACCGAATGCCGCCTTGATTGCCCACCAGGCCACCGAGCAGCCCGGAGATCGTTCCGGCAATCCAGCCGGCCGTTCGTCCGAAACGCATCCGCTCAGAGAGACCGGTCAGGTCTGCGATCCCGACGAACACGAGCAGCGCCGCGAAGACGACGATGAGAATGGGCGACGATGCGTATTGCTGAAGAACGGCGCCGGTCAATCCACCGGCAGCGCTCATCACGCCGAACGTTTTCAGCACGCGGCGATTGGTGTCGCGGCGCATCCTCCAGAAACGGACGGCCGTGGCCACGAAATGTGGAATCGACACCGCCGCGACGGCGAGCCGCATGTCGACGCGCGTGTTGAACACAGGGGTCAGGATGCTGCCGATCGCGAATCCGGCCACGGACGCGATCGCGCCGGCGATGACCGACGCGACGGCGACGAGGGTCGTGAATCCCAAATCGGCCTACCGCAGCTCGCCGCGCCGGAGCCGGCGGTACAGCTCGAGCGCCTCTCTGATGATCACGAGCGCCTCCTCCGGCCCGAGCAGATCCTCGACGACCACCTGCTTGTGCTCGAGCACCTTGTAGTCTTCGAAGAAGCGGCGCACCTGTCTGAGCAGGTGCGGCGGCAACTGCGCCTTGTCGGTGTAATCGGCGACCGAAGGATCGCGCACGCTGACGGCGACGATCTTGTCGTCAATCCCCTTCTCGTCGCGCATGCGCATCACACCGACCGCGCGCGCCTCCACGATGGTCAGCGGATACACCGGTTCGTTGCCGAGCACCAGCACGTCCAGCGGATCGCCGTCGTCGCAGTAGGTGCGCGGAATGAACCCGTAGTCGGCCGGATAGTGCACCGCGCTGTAGAGCACGCGATCCAGCCGCAGCAGTCCGGTCTCCTTGTCCAGTTCGTACTTGTTCGTGCTGCCCTTGGGGATCTCGATGACGACAGGAAACGCCGTCGCGATCTGTGCGTCATCGACGTAGGCGTCGTGCCAGGGATGCATGTCTCTAGGTTCGTCCAGGTCGATACAACAAAACTTCTGCCCGTTCGAGCGTAATCAGACCATCGCCGACCATCCGCTCGAGGTCGGGCATGAACGCTTCGATCTTGTCGGGCGCGTCGACGATCTCGATCACGATGGGAAGATCCTGCGACAGCTCGAGGAGCTTTGCCGTGTGGATGCGGCTGTGGGCGCCGAACCCCATGAAGCCCTTGAGGACCGTCGCGCCCGCGAGGCCGCGCTTGCGCGCCTCGATCACGATCGCTTCATAGAGCGGCTTCCCGTGCCAGTGGTCCGCCTCGCCGACGAAGATCCGCAGCAGTTTGCCTTCTGTTGGAAGCATTTTTTTACTTCATGATCGCAAACCCGACGGCGACACCAATGACGCCAATGACAACCTGACCGGCGAGATTCATCGAGGCCCAGAGTAGCTGGCCGTCGCGAATCAATGTGAAGCTCTCGAACGCGTACGACGAAAACGTGGTGAACCCGCCGAGGACACCGATGAGCAGGAACGCGCGCATCTCCGGCGGAATCGCGACACGCTGTTCCGCGGCGCCGGCGATCACGCCGAACACGAAACAGCCCACGGCGTTGACCGCGAACGTGCCGGCGGGAAACAGCGATCCGGTTGCGCGAAGCACGAACGTGGAGAACAGATAGCGCGCGACCGATCCGAGCGCACCGCCAATCGCAATGAGTATGAGATTCACGTACAATGGCTCGCAGTTTCGCGGCGAATCTCGCGACGTTGATTATGCCAGTTCTCGAACTCGTCACCGGCTCCGGTCTCGGATCGCTCCTCGGCATGCGTCACGCGCTCGAGCCCGATCATCTCGCGGCCGTTTCGACGCTGCTGACCGATCACCGCGAGAGTCATCACGGCGCTCAGCGCGCGAAGGCGGCATTCCTCGGCGCCTGCTGGGGGGTGGGCCATACGATCTCGCTCGTCGCGATCGGCGCGGTCCTCGTGATCCTGCGCGCGGAGATGCCGGCGTCCGCCTCGGATATCTTCGAGCTCGGCGTCGCGCTGATGCTCGTCGCGCTCGGCATCCGCGCGATCGTCGGTGCGGCCCGGCAGGGATCGGCCGGTCCCGTTCACGTGCATCATCACGGCCGCATCGTCCACGTTCATCCGGGCGTGCCGGCGCACATTCACATCGGCGCCTGGACGCTGGCGCGGCGGCCGCTCGTCATCGGCGCGATTCACGGCCTCGCCGGCAGCGGGGCGCTGACGGCGCTCGTCCTCGCGACCCTGCCGTCGACGGCCGCGCGCCTCAGCTACATGGCGCTCTTCGGACTGGGCTCGACGCTGGGGATGGCGGCGATGTCGGGGCTGCTCGGATGGCCGCTCGCGCGCCTCGGCAACAATCGGACGATCGCGCGCGGCGTGTCGTTCGCCGTCGGGTGCATCACGACGGCGTTGGGTGTGATCTGGGGATATCCGCTCGTCGGACGATTGCTGTGATTCGGTTTATTTGACCGTCACCGTCCAACTGACTGGAACGGACTCGGGCACGAAGCACACTTGATCGTCGCACGCCTGAAATTCCAGCGTGCCGGCCAGCGTCACGGTCGATCCTGCCTTCAGCGATTTTCCGAGCGTCACGTCCTGCGCGAGCCGGAACGCCTTCTGGTACACGGGCACCGTCTCGTTGAGCGGCGCGAAGAACATCATCTCGGATTTCGGGTACACGGTCTTGCCGACCTTGACGTCAGCCTGCGGCTTGAACGTGACCTTGACCGGCAGGTAATCCTTCGCCCCGGGCGCGTAGACGTGAACGCCAGGATTCGGGACCATGTCGACGAACACTGCGACCTTGGCGCCCGGCGCCGCGCTCGGCGCCGCGGGCGTGGTCGTAATCGTCGCGTGCTTGGAAAGGGGTGGCGTGCCGCGGAATTGGAGACTGGGCGCGGCCTGCGCCGCGCCCAGCAGAGCCATTATCAGGAGTGTGCGCATCTCATGCGCATTTTACCGCTTTGTCGCTTCGTAGAGCGTGCTCGCGCCGCC
This sequence comes from Vicinamibacterales bacterium, assembly GCA_036004865.1. Classification (GTDB taxonomy): domain Bacteria; phylum Acidobacteriota; class Vicinamibacteria; order Vicinamibacterales; family CAVVIG01; genus QHWF01. Next base: position 5,005 of record DASYQZ010000057.1, on the reverse strand, counting down.
GCCGATCGCCGCGCCAATCAGCGCGCCCTTCTTGCCGCCGAAGACAGCGCCGAGACCCGCACCGGCTGCGCTCGACCCACCGATGACCAGCGCGGTCTTCTTCCAGTCACGGCCCGACCGGCGCTCGACCACTCTCGTCGTTCGCGGCGCCTGCGAGGTCGTCGTGACGACGCGACGCGGCGCCGAAACCGGCGCGATGTAGGGGTCATAACTCGCAGGCGCGGCCACCGGACGAACGTTGCCGGCCGGGTATCCCATCGACGTGCGCACGGCGTACGGCGAATACGGGTCGACGAGATCCACGCGCTCGCTCGCGTACACCGGGCGCGCCACTTCGTACGCCTGACCGCGCGCGTCGTACTGGACCAGACCAGGGACCGCCGGCGCGCCTGGCGCAGCTGCCGCGCGCGGCGCGATGAGACCGTAGGCGATGAGCAGCACGCCCACCGCGATAACACTCAGAATTGTTGCGAGGAACGCTCTCATGACCTACCTCCTGCGGGACCAGGGGAGCGAGCGCGATGCCAACGCGTTCAGCCGTATTTCTCTAATGATTTCAATATTTAACGCGGGCGTTACAGCCGTGCTGCCCTCACCGGGGCTCAGCCGTATTCCCCGCCGGTAGAATGATCGCGATGTCGACGCGCATCCTCATCGTCGAGGACGATCCGGACATCGCCGACCTCGTCGCGCACTATCTCGGTAAAGCCGGGTTCGCGACCGATCGCATCGCGTCGGGACGCGAAGCGCTCGCCGCGATCGCGGCGAAGCCGCCCGATCTCGTGATCCTCGACCTGATGCTGCCGCAGGTCGACGGCCTCGAGGTCTGCCGGACCGTCCGGTCCGACAGGAAGACGGCGGGCATTCCGATCATCATGTTGACGGCGCGCGGAGACGAGTCCGAGCGCATCGTCGGCCTCGAGCTCGGCGCCGACGACTATCTCGCCAAGCCGTTCAGCCCGAACGAGCTCGTCGCGCGAGTCCGCGCGCTGCTGCGCCGCGCGCAGCGGGGCGCGTCGCAGAGCCGCACGCTGGTGTATGGGCCAATCGTGGTCGACACCGAGCGCCACGTGGTGTCGTTCGCGGGACGCGACGTCACGCTGACGGCCAAGGAATTCCTGCTCCTCGAGTACCTGTTGCAGCACCGCGGGCGCGTGCTCTCGCGCGACGTGCTGCTCACCGACGTCTGGGGCTATCGCTACACGGGCGGCACGCGCACCGTCGACGTCCACGTGCGCCGTCTGCGGGAGAAGCTGCCGATGCTGGTCGATGCGCTCGTCACCGTGAAGCAATTCGGATACAAGCTCATCGAATCCGAGGAATGACTGTTCGGCCCACCCGCTCGTTTCAGACCCGGTTCTTCTATGCAGCGTTCACCTCGGCGCTGATCGCGCTGGCGGTGGCCGGCGCGCTGTTCGCAACGGTCATGCGGCGGCAGATCGACGCGCGGATCGAGAACACACTCGTCGCCGAGGCGCGCCTCGCCGCCGACCTCCTGGGACGCACGACTGCGAATTCCGACGCATCCGAGCTCGATGAAGAAGCCGACCGCATCGGGGAATTGATTGGGGCGCGCGTCACCTTCATCGCCCCCGACGGCCGTGTTGTCGGCGATTCATCCGAGCCGCTCGACGCGCTGGCCGGCATGGAGAATCATGCGCAGCGGCCGGAAGTCATCGATGCGCGGCGCGCCGGTGTTGGACGATCACGGCGCTACAGCGCGACGTTGAAGATCGACATGTCGTACGTCGCCGTGCCGGTCAAGCATCCCGCGATCGCGTTCGTCCGCGTCGCGCTGCCGCTGACGACCATCCGCCAGCAATTGCGGCCGGTCCTGACCGCGACGCTGGTGGCGCTGAGCGTCGCGCTCGTCGGCGGAGCGCTCATCGCCTGGCTGTTCTCGGCGCGCATCGGCCAGCGCGTGCGGCTCATCGCCGAGGTCGCCCGGCGCTATCGCAGCGGCAATCTCACGCCGCCGGGCCTCGGCTTCGGCGACGACGAGCTGGGCGACGTGGCGCGCACGCTGGACGATTCGGTGCAGGAGATCGCGCGGCGGCTCGACGAACAAACGCGCGATCGCGCGCGCATGGAAGCGATCCTCGGCGGCATGGTCGAGGGCGTCATCATCGTCAGCGCGCAGGGGCGTCTGCAGCTCGTCAACCACGCGGCCCGTCAGATGCTGAAGGTCGACGAGCCGGCGATCGGCAGGCCGTATGTCGAAACCATCCGGCATCCGGCGATCGCCGAGCTGGTGGCGGCCGTGCTCTTCGGCCGCGCGCCCGAGCCGCTGCAGCTCTCGCCGCCGCGCGATCCGTCCCGGACGATCCTGGCGCGCGCCGCCCCCGCGACCGGCGCCGGCGCGCAGGGTGTCGTGCTCGTCCTGCTCGACATCACCGACCTCCGGCGCGCCGATCAGATCCGGCGCGACTTCGTGGCCAACGTGTCGCACGAGCTCCGGACGCCGCTGACCGCGATTCGCGGCTATGTCGAAGCGCTCGCCGACGGCACGAGCGCCGAGGAGAGCCGCCGCTTCCTCGACATCATCACGCGCCATACCGAGCGTATGGAACGGCTCGTCAAGGATCTGCTGCGTCTGGCGCGGCTCGACGCCGGTCAGGAGACGCTCGAGGTCATCGCGTGCGAGACGCGCGGCCTCATCGACAATGTGATCGCCGACGTGATGCCGTCGGCCGATCGACGCGGTCAGCGCTTCGAAGTGGCGGTCGCCGCAGGGGGCGAAGCGGTGCGCGCCGATCCGGCAAAGCTGCATGATGCGCTGCGCAACCTGGTCGCCAACGCCATCACGTACGCGCCCGAACGGTCGACGATCCGGATCGACGCGGCGCCCATCGCCGGTCGCGTCGCCATCACCGTGGCGGACGAGGGGCCGGGGATTCCGGAACGGGATCTGTCGCGCGTCTTCGAGCGGTTCTATCGCGTCGAGAAATCGCGCGCGCGCGATCCGGGCGGCACCGGTCTCGGGCTCGCCATCGTGAAGCACCTGGTGGAACTGCACGGCGGCACCGTCCGGGCGGACAACGGTCCGCGCGGCGGCGCGCGATTCACTATTACGCTGGCGACGGCTTCGTAGCGCGACGCGGATGCAGTCGTCAGCGAGGATCGCGCCAGCCGGTCGCGGATAAGGAAACCGTCAGCGGGCCGGCTGAAAGAGCTCGACCGCGTTGCCGGACGGGTCGTCGAGCAGAATCTGCTTGCCGCCGGGTCCGGTGACGTGTCGTTGCGGAACGACAGCCCGGCGGCGCGAAGCCGGGCGACTTCGGCCTCGAGGTCGTCGACGATCAGGTGAATACGATTCCATCCCCCGGGCACGGGCCGCCGCCCATCGGGCAGTGGCCGCGCGGCCGAACTCCCCGGTCCGCTGAGCAGCAAGCGCAGGTCGCCACGCGCGACGTCGGCGAATGCGGGCGCCGCGCTGGAAATGAGGCTGAAGCCCAAGGGCCTGGTGTAAAAGGCGACCGCGGCATCGACGTTCTCGACGATGTACCGAACGTTGACTGTCGTCATCTGTGAGCCGTGCGTAACGCCGCTAGAGTATACAAACGATGGTTCGTCTCAGTCCCGCGCTCTTGTCCGACGCACACATTCTCGCCGCGTACCTGATTTTCTTCGGCAGCTACTTCGTATTCGCCCTCGGCAAATTCCCGTGGATGAAAATCGATCGCCCAGGCGCCGCGATCATCGGCGCCGTGCTCATGGTGGCGTTCCGGATCGTCGGTGCGTCCGAGGCGCTCGCATCCATCGACTTCAGCACGATCGTCCTGCTGTTCTCCATGATGCTCGTGGCTGCGAACCTGCGGCTCGCCGGCTTCTTCGACGGGATCACGGAATGGATCCTCGCGCGCCTGCATCCACATCATCTGCTGCCGACCGTCATTTTCGCGACCGGATTGCTCTCCGCGTTCCTCGTGAACGACATTGTCTGCCGGATCGGTCGCCAATATCATCGTCGTCGAACGCGCGCTCGCCGAAGGGGTGCACGTCGGCTTTCGGGATTACTTCCGTGTAGGCGCGCTGGTGACAGTCGCCACGCTGATCTTGGGATTGATGTGGCTGTCGTTCGGCTAGCGTTTGCGCGGCGGCGAGAGCGCGCTATCGCATGAACGATGCCGGTGCGGCGTGCATGATGCGCTAGAACGCCGCGTGGAGGCGGACCGCGACGCTGCGCAGCGGGGCGAGGGCCGTACCCGAAAACAATCCAGCGAAGTTGATCACGTTCAGCCGGTTGGTCAGATTGATTGTCGAAGTGCTGTCGAACCTCGTTTGCCTGACTGACAATCTCGACCGTGCTCTGAGCCGGCAGCCCCGCGGGATCGGTGACGACCAGACGCAGCTCACCGGTGCTGCCTTGCGCGACGTGCGCCGCCGTCCAGAGGACGAAGAGAATCGCTGACATGAAGCCTTAGTGTACGATCGCATGGATGGTTCGTGCGTCGCTGACCTTGTGTCTGGTCATCTCCCTTCTGGCCGCTCCGCTGGTCATGGACCAGTGCGCCACGTCGTGCGAGATGACCCACTCGAACAGTGCGGCGAGCGCGCCGACCTGCCATCACGTCACCGCGCCGTTGGCCCGCATCGGCCGCACGCCGGAGCGCTGCGGTCACGATCACACAACAGCGTCAGCCGTCGGCGCCGCGGATCCAACGCGGATGACGCGATTGTTTGGCTGGACTGTAATTGCGGACATGCCGGCGTCTGACGTCGTGGTCGATGCGCCGCGACTGCATCACATCGACTCCGACTCGTCTCCGCCTGCAGGGCCAGATCAACCCGCCCTCATCTCTCCTCTGCGCATCTAGAAATCTCCTCTGTCACGACATGTCACGAGTCTGACAAGTCGGACTTCTGACAACTCCGTGACAACTCGGGAATCGGAGGAGACGATGTTCGGGAACAGACGCCGAGTCGCGGACTTGGCGATGGTTGGTATCGCAACATTGTTTATAAGCGCGCGGGGCGCGTCTGCGCAGCAGCCGGCCGAGCCGCA
>DASYQZ010000056.1:0-47584 GCA_036004865.1 Vicinamibacterales bacterium | reverse complement strand
GGATGAAGACAGGTTTTCCGGCGCGATGGGCTTCGTTGACCGCGGCCTGGACGGCGCGCTCGGGAATTGGCGAACCGGGCCGAGGAGGAGGCTGGAGATGCACCTTGATTCCGTCCGCCCCTGCCTCGAGCTGCTTGGTCGACGCCGCCGCTGCCTCCGCGACATCGGTGATCTCGAGATTCGCGACCTTCATCACGCCCAGCACGCCGAGGACGGCGTCCGACGGAACGGCGCCTCGCGCGACGAGCACCTCCCCTGTTGAACGTATTCGCGGGCCCGGCACTTCCCCGGACTCAATCCGGTCGCGAAGCCGACGCGTATTCGTCCCCAAGGATCCGATGTCGAACACGCTGGTGAATCCGTATCGGGTCAGCATGTCCTGAAGCTGCCGGGTGAGCTCGGGGGCCGGAATCGCCGCCGCATTCGCCCACTTTCTTTCGAAGAAGTGCACGTGGCTGTTCCAGAAGCCCGCGGTGATTGTCAGTCCCGAGCAGTCGATGACTTCGATGTTTCGAGGGATTTGCACCGACGCTTCACGGTCAACCGCCGTGATTTTGCCGTCCTGAATGAGGACGACGCCGCCGCGTATGGGCTCCTGCGTGGGGTTGGTATAGATCGTCCCGCCCACCAGCGCCAGCTGGCCACTCGGATTGCCACGCTGGACGACGGCGGCCGTGCCGATGGCGATCGAAAGAGCTGCTGCGACGGCGGAAAGATTCACTGTTGTTGTCGACGATCGGGAAGTACTGACGCCTGAGACTACACCAATCGAATGCGCATCAACATTGTGACTGCGGTTTCAATCCTGCGGGTGCACATGTCTTCAACGGCATCAACAGGCTGATTTTCGTCGTTCGTTCGCAGCTCGACACGGGCACATCGCTTGCTGCTTGCAGCTCCAGACATCTCTTCATTCAATGCAACGGAGCGAATTGTTGTTGCGAGCGTTGTCATGCGTCGTTCTGGTTGCCGCGCTCGGGACCGCTTGTAGTCCGGCAGCACCGTCGAGCGAGTTCACGTCAATCGGGTGCGGCGAGCAACTCGACGGCTACCAGTGCCATGCGGAGTACGGCACGGCGGCCCAGGCGCGGGACGTCACGGGTCTCGCGACCTGGTCGGCCAGCGATGCGAACATCGCCACCGTGAACTCCGTCGGATTCGTGACGGTACTGCGAGCCGGAAGCGTCGCCATCCGCGCAAAGTACCGCGATGCGGAGACGTTCCTGACGATGGACGTGGAGCCGGGAGGCTTGCGACGGTACTACCGTGCAGTTTCAGGATTCGTCACCAATTCGCAGGATCGGTCGAAGATCGCGGGCGTCATGGTCACGATCCTGGACGGCGCGAACGCCAGTCGCCGGACAACCACCGGCATCGACGGCGCCTATCAGTTCTACGACCTGGAGGTAGGAACCTTCACGGTGCGGTTCAGCAGGAACGGCTACACCACGCTCGACCAGCCATTCGTGTTGACCGGCGACAAGTTCAATGACTTGAGCGTGACGCTGGTCAAGTCGCCCTAATTCACCTTCGCGAGCTCGAGCTTGGCGATCGCTTCGCGATGCACTTCGTCGGGGCCGTCCGCGAGACGAATCGTGCGCGCATGGGCCCAGGCGGACGCCAGCGGGAAATCGTTCGACACGCCCGCCGCGCCGTGCGACTGAATGGCGCGATCCAGAACGCGCAGCGTCATGCGCGGCACGACGACCTTGATCATCGCGATTTCGCCGCGCGCCGCTTTGTTGCCCACCGTGTCCATCAGATACGCGGCCTTCATCGTCAACAAGCGCGCCTGCTCGATCTCCATGCGCGAGTCGGCGACGTCGGCGCGGATGGTGCCCTGCTCCGCCAGGGTCTTGCCGAACGCGACGCGCTTGGTCACGCGCGCACACATCGCTTCGAGCGCACGCTCGGCGACGCCGATGAGCCGCATGCAGTGATGAATCCGGCCGGGACCGAGGCGCCCCTGCGCGATCTCGAAGCCGCGCCCTTCGCCGAGGAGGATGTTCGACGCCGGCACGCGCACGTTCTCGAACGTGATCTCCGCGTGGCCGTGCGGCGCATCGTCGTACCCGAAGACCGGCAGCATCCGCCGGATGGTGACGCCCGGCGTGTCGGTCGGCACGAGGATCATCGATTGCTGCTGATGCTTCGCCGCATCGGGACTGGACTTGCCCATGAAGATGGCGATCTTGCAGCGTGGATCGCCGGCGCCGGAGATCCACCATTTGTGGCCGTCGATCAAGTAGTCGCTGCCGTCGCGCGTGATGCTCGATCGAATGTTCGTCGCGTCCGACGACGCGACGTCGGGCTCGGTCATGGCGAAGCATGATCGGATCTCGCCCGCGAGCAAGGGCTCGAGCCACTGCCTGCGCTGGGCGTCGGTGCCGTAGCGCACGAGCACTTCCATGTTGCCTGTGTCGGGCGCCGAGCAGTTGAAGACCTCCGGACCGAAGCCCGGCACGCGTCCCATGATCTCGCAGAGCGGCGCGTACTCCACGTTGGTCAGCCCCGCGCCGTACTCGCTCTCGGGCAGAAACAGATTCCACAGTCCCGCGGCACGCGCCTTCGGCTTCAGCTCTTCGATGATCGGCACCGGTTGCCATCGATCGCCTTCGGCGATCTGATGGTGATAGGTCGCTTCGTTCGGATAGATGTGCTCGTCCATGAACGCCGCGGCGCGCCGCTGAAGATCCCTGGACTTGTCTGAGTGCTCGAAACGCATGGCGGGCATGATATAGCCTTTTCCGATGCCATCCGATGCACGGGAAGTGCGCGGCGGCGAACAGCTCGATTGGCCTCGCCTCGTCGCGTGGCTGCGCGATCGGCTGCCTGCGTGCGCGATCCCGGGACTCGACCTGACGCGCGAGCCGGAAGTCGCGCAATTCCCCGGCGGCCACTCGAACCTCACCTATCTCATTCGCTTCGGCGACACGGAGATCGTGGTGCGCCGCCCGCCCTTCGGCCCGGTCGCGCCGACGGCGCACGACATGGCGCGCGAGTTTCGCTGGCTGTCCGCGATGCACACGGTGTTTCCGCTGGCGCCGCGGCCATATCTGCTGTGCGAGGACACGAGCGTGATCGGTTGCGTGTTCTACGCGATGGAGCGCCGCCACGGGCTCGTCGTGCGCGCGGAGGAGCCGCCGGCCGTCGCGGAGCCCGGCGCGCGGCGGCGCGTCAGCGAGGCTCTCATCGGCACGCTCGCGAGCCTTCACGCGATCGACGTCACCGCCAACGGCCCCAACGGCCTCGTTGCTCTCGGCAAGCCCGCGGGATTCGTCGAGCGTCAGGTGCGCGGGTGGACCGATCGCTGGCATCGATCGAAGACAACGCCGCTCGCCGAGATGGACGCGCTCGCCGACTGGCTGCGGCAGCGGCTGCCGCCGGACGCCAATCCGCCGGGCATCGTCCACGGCGACTTCAAGCTGGACAACGTGATGCTCGATCCGGACGACGTCGGCCGCATCGTCGCGGTGCTCGACTGGGAAATGAGCGCGCTGGGCGATCCGCTCGTGGACCTCGGCATCCTGCTCGCGTATTGGGCGCCGGCGACGACGTCGTCTCCAGGACTCGAGCGCGACGCGCTGACGACGGTGACGCACCGGCCGGGATACTTCAACCGCGACGAGATCATCGACCATTACGCGACGCGATCAACGCGCGATCTCTCGAACATCCGCTTTTATGAAATCTTTGCGGTCTTCAAGATCGCGGTCGTGATCCAGCAGATCTATTTCCGCTACGTGCAGGGCCAGACCACCGATCAGCGGTTCGCGACATTCGACGCGCGCGTCGCGTTCCTCGCCAGGCAAGCTGCAGCGCTCGCCGCGATCGCGTAGACTATTTCCGCGTGAATGGATCTTCTGTCGTGCTTTCGTGTGTTCGTGGTTGCGTTTTAGAGCGAAGCCTTTGTGGATTGAACATGATGAAGATCAGTATCGCGATTGGATTCGTCGTCGCATGTGGTGCGATGCGCGGATCGCTGCTGCGTGCGGAACAGGCCACGACCACGACGGCGACCGCCGAACGAACCACGCAGAGCGGCGTGTACAGCGAGGCACAGGCGAAGCGAGGCGAGGGCATCTACGCCGAGAAGTGCTCGAGCTGCCACGGGCCCGAACTGGCAGGCCTCGATCAGGCGCCGTCGCTCACCGGCGGCGAGTTCAACACCAACTGGAACGATCTCGCCGTGAACGATCTGTTCGAACGGATTCGTATCAGCATGCCGGCGGACAAACCGGGCACGCTGAGCCGCCAGGAGACCGCCGACGTTGTCGCGTTCATCCTCCAGCGAGGAAGCTTTCCCGCCGGTCAATCGGAGCTGTCGTCAGACGCCGAGGCGCTCAAAGGAATCAAATTCCTCGCGAAGAAGCCGTAGGGCGCGGACGCAGCGGGCGTTCCGCGCGAATCCGGTGAGCCGCTGAGCGCGATTGCCGTGCGTATAATGACGACCCGATGGACGCGCACGGCCCTTCAGGCCGTCCCTCCAAGGAGTGCGCCATGAAACTCGTCGCCGCGACTCTGGCTTCGTTCATGCTGGCCATGCCGCCGGGCGCCCGCGCCGCCGACACGGCGGGCGCGCGCGTCGTCCGCGATCTCGCGTATCTGCCGAACGCGAACTACGCGGACAACAAAGACAAGCTCGATCTGTATCTGCCCGAAGGGCGGACGAACGTGCCGGTGATCGTCTCGTACTACGGCGGCGCGTTGATGGCCGGCGACAAGAATCAGCAGGCGTTCATCGGCCAGCGTTTCGCGGCCGCCGGCTTTGCGACGGCCGTGGTCAACTACCGTCTCTCTCCCGCCGTCACGCATCCCGCGCACATTCAGGACGCCGCGGCATCGTTCGCGTGGGTCAAGCGGAACATCGCGAAGTACGGCGGCAATCCGGATCAGGTTTTCGTCATCGGTCATTCGGCGGGCGCGTATCTCGTCGCGCTGCTCGGCACCGACGAGCGCTACGTCGCGGCGCACAAGCTCGCGCTGCGCGACATCCGCGGCGTCGTGCCGGTCAGCGCGTTTTACTGGGTGGAGCGGACCGGCGTGGCGCCGGATCGGGACAAGAGCGTCTGGGGCACGGACAAGAGCGTCTGGATCGACGCGTCGCCAGCGCATCACCTGAGGAAGGACGCGCCGCCGATGCTGGTGCTTTACGCCGACGGAGACGACGAGTGGCGCCGGCAGCAGAACGTCGAGATGGTGCAGGTGCTCAAGGCCGCCGGCGCCGCGCACGTCGACATCGCGCAAATCGCCGCGCGCACGCACAACACGATCTGGAGCAAGGTGGCGGAGCCGAACGACGAGGCAGCCGAGCGGATCATTCAATTCGTCCGCGCCAACACCACCGCCCGCGGATCGCGGTGATTGGCGGCGTCGCCATCGCGCTGCTCGCTGCGGTCGTGTCGTCGTGCGCCGCGCAGACTGCGGTGCCGCCGCCGAGCGCGACTCCGGCCGTGATTCCGCTGCCGGAGTCGATCGAGATCTCGGGCGACCGGCGCTTCGTCCTCACGCCGCAAACCGTCATCGTCGTTCCACGGGATGACGAGCGCGTCGCGGCGATCGGACGCTTTCTGTCGGACTGGATCGGAATCGCGGCCGCGCCGCAGCCGCCGCGCGTCCAGGCGGCCGGTCCGTCGATTCCCCCCGCGAGCATTGTCCTGACACTCGGCTCATCGCCGGTCGTCCCAACCGGCGCAGCCGGTCCAGTCAGCCCAGTAAGTGATGACGCGTACGAGCTGTCCATCGCGCCCGAGCGCGTGACGATCCGCGCGAGCCAGCCGGCCGGTCTGTTCTACGGCGTGCAGACGTTCCGCCAGTTGCTGCCGCCGTTTGTCGAGTACGACGGCGTCAGACCGGATGAATCCCGCCAGGTGTGGGCGCCGGCCGCGCACGTGGTCGATCGTCCCCGATTCTCCTGGCGCGGTGCGATGCTGGATGTCGCGCGGCATTTCTTCACGACAGACGACGTGAAGCGCTACATCGATCTGATCGCGCTGTACAAGATGAATCGTCTTCACCTGCATCTCGCAGACGATCAAGGGTGGCGGATCGAGATCAAATCGTGGCCGAATCTCACGCGGCACGGCGGCAGCACCGAGGTCGGCGGCGGACCCGGCGGCTTCTACACGCAAGCGGACTACGCGGACCTCGTCGCGTACGCCGCGAGCCGGTTCGTGACGATCGTTCCGGAAATCGACATGCCGGGTCACACGAACGCGGCGCTCGCATCGTATGCCGAGCTGAACTGCAATGGCCGCGCGCCCGGGCTCTACACCGGAATCGACGTCGGCTTCAGTGCGCTCTGTGTGGACAGCGACGTCACGTACCGATTCATCGACGACGTCGTTCGCGAGATCGCGGCGCTGACGCCGGGTGCGTACTTTCACATCGGCGGAGACGAGGTGAAAACGCTGACGGCGCAGCAGTACTCGGCATTCGTCACTCGCGTGCAGGGGATCGTCGACTCGCACGGCAAGCGGATGATCGGCTGGGACGAAATCGCCGGGGCCGCGCTGCGTCCGGCGTCGATCGTGCAGCACTGGCGCCCGGACGCATCGCCGGCCGCCGCGGCGGCGCAAGGCACCAAGGTCATCGCCTCGCCCGCGAACCGAACGTATCTCGACATGAAGTACGACAAGGAGACCGTCATCGGACAGAACTGGGCGGCCTACATCGAGGCGCGCGATGCGTACGACTGGGATCCGGCGACGTTGTTCGAAGGCGTGCCTGAATCGTCGATCCTCGGCGTCGAAGCGCCGCTGTGGTCCGAAACGACGGCGAACTTGCGCGACGTCGAGTTCCTCGCGTTTCCGCGCCTCGCCGAGATCGCCGAAATCGGCTGGTCGAGCGCGACTCGGCGCCGGTGGGACGAGCTCAAAGTCCGCCTCGCGTCGCACGGTCCGCGATGGACGGCGCTCGGCATCAACTTCTATCGATCGTCGCAAGTGCCTTGGTAGGTCTGGTGGGTCTGGTAGGGCGGGTGGGGCAGGTGGGTCGGAGGGGGCAGGTGGGTCGGAGGGGGCAGGTAGGTCGGGCGGGTAGAGCGTTTTTCCCTACCCGCCCTACCCGCCCTACCCGCCCTACGTGACCTAGTTGTAGCATTCACCGCTATGAAGCTTAGAAACACTCTCGTCGCCGCCTTGATCGTCATCGTTGCGCCGGCCATCGCGTGGCCCCAGGCGCTGACCACCCTCTCGTCGCTGCGCGTCGGCTACACGACGCGGAAGAACACGGTGAAACCGCAGGGCGAGTTGAAGGCGCAGATCGATGCGCTCGACGCGCAGATTGCGGACGCCGCCCGGCTCGGCAGGAACGGCGAGCTCCGCCGGCTTTTCGCGAAAGGCATGACGCTGCTCGCGGGACGTCCCTGGACCGACGAGACCGACTTCGCGAGCTCGCTCGTCATCCGCACGGCTGGCGTCGTCGCCGATTCGGCGAAGCCGTACGCCTTTCGTCTCGAGCAGATCTACACGCCGTCGATCGGCCTGGAACGTCCGCTGACCGCGAAGGTCGCGCTGCGCAAGCGTCCGACGCAAGCCGCGCCTGGCGCGTCGAGCTCGACAGGGGCGACCACCGCGCCCGAGCTCGTCAGGGATCTCGGCACGTTCGAGGGCGTCGGCCGCGACCTGCGCGAATCGCCCTTCCCGTTCGAGGTCGACGTGCGCGATGTTGCCGACGGCGGGTACCTGCTCGCCGTCGAGGTGTCGAACGGTGCGGCGGCGCTCGGCACGGCGACGTTGAACATCGCGCTGCGCAAGGGACTGGACGAAACGGTCGCGCGCCTCGAGGGCGAGGCGAAGCGCGCACCCGAAGCCGCGCGCGCGGAGATTCTCTTCGCCGTCGATCGCCTGCGCAACGTGAACCGCGGCCGCCTCGAGCTGCGCACGTTCGATCCGGAAAAAGATCTCGCCGGCGCGGAAGCGTTCGCCGCCGCCCTCAAGACGAAGAAGGATCCGTTCGCCGGACGCACGGGCGACTTCAAGCGGCACTACCTGCTCGAGAGCGCGAACGAGATCATCCCGTATCGCATGTACGTGCCGACGACGTACACCGGCGCGAGACCGTCGCCGCTCGTCATCGCGCTGCACGGACTGGGCGGCACCGAGGATTCGTTCTTCGACGGCTACGACAAACAGCTTCCCCCGCTTGCCGAGCAGCACGGCTACGTCGTCGCCGCGCCGCTCGGATATCGCGTCGACGGCTCGTACGGCTGGGGCGTCGGCACGGCGCCGACCGATCCGACCGTGCGGCGCACGCAGGAACTCAGCGAACAGGACGTGATGGCGGTGCTGCAGCGCGTGCGGCAGCAGTACAAGATCGACGAGACGCGCATCTACCTGATGGGTCACTCGATGGGCGGCATCGGCACGTGGAAGATCGCCGCGAAGTATCCCGACATCTGGGCGGCGATCGGACCGATTGCGGGATCGGGCGTGCCGGCGACCATCGAACGCTTCCGCCACATTCCGGAAATCGTCGTGCACGGCGACAACGACGCGACCGTCAACGTCTCGGGCTCGCGGAACATGGTCGAGAAAATGAAGGAGCTCGGGGTCGAGGTGAAATACATCGAAGTGCCCGGCGGCTCGCACGGCGGCGTCGTCGCCCCGAACCTCGGCGCGATCCTCGACTTCTTCGACGCGCACAAGAAGACGACCCGTTCGACGTCGCAACCATAAATGCAACCACGAAAACACGAACGCACGACATAGAACCACTGCTCTTCACTGGAATCTGCGTGTGCGCCAGGCGACTGTTCGCGCGACGCTTCTCGTCGTCATCGTCGCGGCCACCGCGGTCACGATCGGTCTGAGTTTCCGCCGCTCGCCGGCTGGCGAGCCTGCGTCCTTGACGTGGGTCGCGACCGCGCATCAGTACGGACCGGTCGGCTATCGCGATCCCGCGGCCGCGATCTCGCCTGACGGCCGATGGGTCGCGTATTCCGAAGGCCGGTTCCTGCGCGTGCGGCCGATCGACGGCGGACCGATCGTCGACCTTCCAGCCGGCGAGGCGCAGATTCGCCATCTCGCGTGGCATCCCGACAGCCGGCGGATTCTCGCCGGTGGTGAGCTCTACGACCGCGCGGCCGGCACGCGCGGAGCGATGTGGCCAAGCGGCGGCGAGCTGTCCGCTGGTGAAGCGGCCGACGTGCTGCGTCAGGCCGTCTGGTCGCCCGACGGCCGATCGCTGGCCGCGATTGTCGACGGCCGCGACGGCGCAGCGTTGTGGATCGTGCCGGCCGACGGCGGGCTGGCCGAGGTCACAACGTTGGCGACGCGCGCCAGTTTGCCCGCGTGGACACCGGGCGGGAAAGTCGCCTGCCTCGCGCTCGTCGACGGCCGCTCTCGCGTGACGATCCCGTGCGGCCAGACAGCCGTCCGACCCCATCCCGACCTCGACGCGTACGGCCCGATGGCCTTCGCTCCCGACGGCACGACTGTCTACGTCGGGATGGCGAACGCCGGCGGGACGCTCGATCTCTGGGCCGTGCCCGTCAGCGGCGGCCGCGCGCGGCGGCTGACCGCGTTCTCGCGTGATTCGTACGCACCGACGGTCGCCGCGGACGGCGCCGTGCTGTTCAAGACGCAGAGCTATCGCACGGTCGTCGCGACGGCGCCGGCGGACGGCGGACCGGCGCGCTCGCTCGCCGCGTTTCAGAGCGAAACGCCGTCGTGGGATCCGGGCGGCAAATGGCTCGGCATCACGTACGGCACCTGGCGGCGCGTCGTCGACGATGCGAAGTATCCGGACATCGCGCAGGAAGTCGGAATCATTTCTGCCGACGCCGAAGAGCCGGCGACGAAGCCGTCTCGCATCGTGCACGACTCGAATTCGGAAGATCAGTCGCTCTGCTGGTCGCCGAACGGCAAGTGGATCGCATTTCACTCGCACAAGGATCAGTCCGATGACATCTGGCTGCGGCGAGCCGACGGCGACGCGACGGCGCGGCGCATCAGCCAACTCGGACGCGGCGCGGAGACCGGATGGCCGCGCTGGTCGCCGGACGGCCGCTGGCTGTTGTTCGACGGGGCAAGCCGAAAGACGAAGCGATCGGTGCTGTATGTCGCCGGCATCGATCAAGAAACCGGCAACGTGTCGGGCGAGCCGCGCGAGATCGACATTCCAGGTCTCGATGCGGAAATCAGCCACGGCGAATGGCTGCCCGACAGCGAGCACATCGTCGCGGTCGTGAAAGAAGGATCGGGACGCCACGCGATCGTCGTCGTGCCGCGCACCGGCGTGGACGTGCGCATCGTGCGTCAATTCGCGTCCGAGCACGACGCGCCAGGACTGGGTGTCTCGCCGAACGGACGCGAGGTCGCGTTCATCGCGCCGGCGGCCGACGGATTCTTTCAGGTGTTCCGTTTGCCGCTCGACGGCGGCGAGCCGCGTCAGGTCACGACCGATCCCTCGAACAAGACTCAGCCGGCATGGTCGCCCGACGGCCGGCGACTCGCCTTCACGGTTTGGAGCTACGAGGCACAGCTCTGGTCGCTGCCACCGCGTTAGACGTTTGCTGATGTTGAGCGGCAGGACCGCTACTTCCGGGTATCACGCGCGACGAACCCTGAGCGAGATGTATTACAATTGTGGCGTATGGGTCATACATTGACAGTCAGGCTTCAGAAGGAGCTGGCGGAGTGGCTCGAAGACGAGGCGGCGAGGACCGGTGTATCGCAGGGCCAAATCGTGCGTGAACAGCTCGAAAAAGCGAAATCTGGATCGACGCGGCCGTTCATGCGTTTGGCCGGCTCCGTGCGGCGCGCACGCGACCTCTCGACGCGCAAAGGTTTCACGAAGCGGTGAAAGGCATCGCCGACACCGGGTTCCTCGTGGCCTTCGCGAATCGCGACGACATGCATCACGACTGGGCCGTCGGCCTGGCCGGGCGCGTGACTGAGCCGCTGCTCACCTGCGAGCCGGTACTCGCTGAAACCGCCTTCCACCTGCAAAGCGTCTCGGTCATGTTGGCGATGGTGACCGAGGGTCTCGTGACGATCGCGTTCGAGTGCAACGATCACCTTCCGCAACTCGCCGCTCTCGCGAAGCGTTTCTCGGACCGGCAGCCGGATCTCCCGGATCTCTGTCTGATTCGAATGAGCGAACTGTATCCGCGGCACGCCGTCCTCACAGTCGATCGCGAGGACTTCCGCATTTACCGCCGGAACAAGCGCGAGACGATTCCCGTGATTTGCCCGCCGGAACGCTGATTCGTGCCAGCTTCGACGCTGGTTTCTTTCGCGGTTCGCCAGCTTACTTCGCCGAAAACGCGAGCAGCACGTTGCCCGGCAGTCCCCTCCACAACGCGTAGCCCGAGTTGGTGACGACGAGGCCGTCGGCGATCGCGGGACCGGCGGCGTCGATCGATCCGCCTTTGGCCGGCACCTTGTTCACCGTGTCGTAGTCTCTCGCCGTGTTGAAGTCCCAGATGATGCTGCCGTCCTTCGTCGAGTACGCGCGCAGATGACCATCGACCGATCCGGAGAAGACGACGCCCGGAATCACCGAGACGGGCGCGGACTGCGCGCCGGTGCAGCCGCGGCCGCCCGTGCATTCGAGCTTCGGCGCCGGCGTGTGCCACACCTGTTCGCCGGTCGCGAGCTTCAACGCGAAGAGACCGCCGGCCTCTGCCGCCGGCGCGAGGACGTCCGACACCGGGATGTACGCCTGCTGATCGTCAGCCGCGGATCCCCATTCGATGCCGCCGAGCGCGCTCCCTTTTCCGGCCTTGAATTTCCACAGCAGCGTGCCTTCGCGGTCGGGATCGAGGCCGTACACCATGCCAGACTTCTGACCGATGACGAGCACGCGCCGTCCGCCGCCCAGGCTCCGCAGAATCGGCGCGTTCCCGAAATCGAAATCGGGTCCGACGTCCTTCGGACAGTTGGCGTTGGTGCTGTTGGGACCGCAGCCGATGACGAATGCATCGGACGGCGTGAGTTGATTCCACCACAGGATTTTTCCGGTCTTGATGTCCATCGCCATCACGGCGTCGCTCGTCGGCGCGGCCGGATCCGTGTACGAGTTGCCCGTCCCGATGTACACGACGCGTTTCTGCGAATCGATCGTCGGCGACGACCACACGGCGGCGCCAGCCGGCTTGTAGAGCGCGGTACCGGTCGCGTTGGTGGCGACCTGCTGCGGTTTTTCCTGGATGGTGTAGGTCTTCCAGATCTGCGCGCCGGTCCCGGCGTCGAGCGCGACGACGCTGCCGCGGAAGGTGCAGCATTCGTACTTCGGCTGCGCGGCCGGCACTTCTTCGACCGACGATACCGGCACGTACAGCTTGCCGTCGTGCAGCTTCGGCGCGCCGGTGACGCGCGAGAACCGGTGATCGTCGACCTGCTGCTTCCAGATCACCTCGCCGGTTGCCGCATCGACCGCGTACATGTTGCTCTTGAGATCGCCGAAGAATACCGCCGTGCGCGATCCGGCTTTCGCGACCGTCGGCGCCGCGCGAATGCCGCCGTCGGCGGTGAACGACCAGTACATGCAGCCGGTGTTCGCGTCGAGCGCGTAGAACTTGCCGTTGTCGCTGCCGGCGAACACGCGTCCGCCGACGATGGCGGGATGGCCGTACGCCTGCGAGCCGCCCGGGAACCCGAACGCCCATTTCAGTTTGAGGTTCGGCACCTCCGCCGCGGTGAGACCCGGTCTGGGCTGAAACCGGGAGTTCGCGACGTCGCTGCCCCACCCGTTCCATGCCGACGCCGGGATATCGCCGAACGCGGCAGGCCGGTTCGCGCACATGCCCGCGGTTTCGGCGGCGGCGCCGAGCGCCTTGCCGGCGAGGTACTCCGAGACGGCGCGCTTCTCCGCCATGCTGAGCGCGATCGCGCTGACCGACATCGTGCCGCTCGTCATCGATTGCAGAATCGCCTCGGGCGTGCGGTCCTTCAACGCGTCTCGCGACGGCGTCCGGCCGGTCGGCTGGTCGTGGCAGTTCGCGCAGGCTTTCTGGTAGACGGCGGCCGCATCAATCGTTTGCGCGGGCGCGGTACTGCCGAACGCCACGATGACGATGGCGAAGATGACCGTCTTCATTGCCGCTTCGCCGTGAAGGTGCCCTGCGCGAGGCCGCCGAGATCGACGGTGCCTTTGAGCGAGTCCTTGTTCTCGATCGTGCCGGTGTAGGTGACGTTCAGCGACGTGCCTTGCGCGTCGGCGGTGAACGAGAACTTGATGTCGCTGCCTTTGACGCTGCCGGTCAGATCCACCTCGCCGAACGTCTGCGACGAGTAATGACCGGTGAGCTTCTCGCCGTCCTGCTTGAAGGTGACGGTCGGTGTGCCGGTCCCTGCGTCGGTCTGGACGTTGAACAGCCACTTGCCGGTCACGTCGGGCTTCGATTGTGCAAAGCCCGTCAACGAAGCCAATAGGACGATCGCCAGGATCGCGTACATGCGCCTCATGGTCGTGTGCTCCTGATTGTTTTCAGCTCGGGTAAGTCAGAATCGGCGTCGACCCAATATTGTGCCGCCAAAGCCAGCTCCGCCTGCGCGGTTTTTTCGTCGCCCTCGTGCCGCGCAGCCAGCGCGCGCGCGTAGTGCGCGCCCGCGTAACGCGCGTCGTGCTCGATCATCTGACGCGCGGCCCACGTGGCGAAGCTCCAGTCGCCCGCCTCGCGCGCCGCGCGGGCGATCGCCTCGATCTCGAAGGTCGCCTGCGTCCACGCGTCCGGTCCGGCCGCGGCGCGCACCTCGCGCGTCACCTGCTCGAGCATCGCGCGGCCGCGCTCGCGTTGACCGGTGCGCAGGAAGAACTCGCCTTGCAGCGCCTTGAGCGGCGTCGCGACGAGCCCGGCGCCTTCGCGCGCCGACTTCATCAGCCGCAGCGCCGCGTTCGCTTCGTCGGTCGCCGCCTGAAACTTGCCCTGGGCCAGCCGCGCGCGTCCCGCCTCGACGTGTCCCGCCGCGCTGACGATCGGCGACCGATGACCCGCCATCACGCGCGCCGCCGACAGCGCTTCATCAATGCGGCCACGCGCACGCAGAAACACCGGCCACGCGCGCTTGTTGAATTCCTGCACGACGAGCGGCGAGGCGATCGCGAACGACGTCTTGAAGAGCGGCTCGGCCATCTTCATGCGGCCGACGTACTGATACGAAGCGGCCAGCAGATCGAGATTGTGCTGGTAGTGCCAGTCGTATCCGGCGGGAATCGCTTCAGCCTCGAAATACGACGCCTCGAGCGCGTCGGCCGCGCGAAACTCTTCGATCGCCTGCTCGACCTTGCCGACCCGGCGCAGACTGTGACCGAGCATGTGCCGCGCGTGCGGCACGTTGGGCGCCATCCGCGCGTAGGCTGCGCCTTCCGCGAGCGCCTCGTCTACGCGGCCGGTGTTCTCGTAGGCGTGCGTCAGATAGTGATGCGCGGCGAAGTGCGCCGGCGCCAGCGCGAGCGCCTTTTCGTAAAACGCGATCGATCCCGCGACGCTCCCCTGCCCGCGCTCTTCCGGGTCCGGCGACTCCGCCTGTCCCCGCGCGAGCCACAGTTCCTCGTCGTCCGGATACCTGGCGAGCGCGGCATCGAGCGCCGAGCGAAACGCCGGCACGTCTCCAGCCATCTGGCGCGCGCGTGCGTCGATATGCACGCGATCGTGCTCGCTGGCGGAACCGGAGAGAGCTTTCGCACGCGTGAGCGCCTCGCGCGCCTCCGCCGGCGCGCTCAGCTCGGTGTACGCGATGGCGAGTCCGAGATGCGCCATCGCCAGCTTCGAATCGAGCCGCAGCGCCTGATTGAACGATCGCGCCGCCTCGATCCAGACGTACGAGTGGAGATAGGCGAGACCCTGATCGTAGAACCGCTGCGCGTCCGGAGAAGAAGTCGAGACCGCGTCGTGGGCCGAACCGATACCGGTGCGGAGGGGAACCGGACGAGCGGCCAGTTCGAGGACTGTGGCCGCAATCACCAGGAAGGAAACTGTCATTGCGGATTGAGGATTGCGGATTGCGGATTAATTGACTGATTGTTGATTGTTGATTGTTGATTGCGAATTGGTCGATTGGTTGATTGTCGACCAATCCCAATCTGCAATCAATCCGCAATCAATCCGCAATCGCCGATGACCGATCAGTCAATAAATCCTCAATCCGCAATCCTCAATCCTCAATTCAGAAGTTGAACTGTCCGCCGATTTTGAAGAACCGGCCCTGTAACGCATTGGTCGGTCGCAGCCACGCGCTCGTCGGCGCCGTCGAGAACGTCGTGTTCACGGTGTACGGCCAGTTGTTATTGAGCGCGTTGTACAGATCCGCATCGATGCGGAACGTGTAACGGGCGAACCTGAACCGCTTTGACGCGCGGAGATCGATCTGGTTCAGGTTCTCGCTGCCGTACACCGTACCGGGCTCGATGATATTGAGCGTCTTGGTGCCTGTCAGCCCTGTGGCCAGGTTGCGGCCGAGTCCGGGCGCGACGAGCGCGTTGGGCACGGGCCAATCCGCCCTCACGCTCGGATAAAAGGGATTCTGGACGCCGCGGCTGAATTGGTACGTGCCGCTGATCGACACGTCCCACGGCAGCGTGTGCGACGCGAGAAACTTCACGTCGGGGCGGAACGGATACTTCTGATCGCAGAACACCTTCTCAGGGTTGTCCACCTGCAGAACGGTATAGGCGAGCGCGGTGATGCCGGGAACCGCCGCCTCGAGCGGAGCGTTGCAGGTGTCGTAGTGACGCTGCTGCGCGTTGAAGCCGCCCTGTACGAACGTGCCGGCTCGCAGCCGTGCGTTCAGCGTGACGTCGAAGCCGGTATAGACATCCGTGACCCCGCCGAAGTCGCTCGCCAGCTTGTAGACGTTCTGCACCTGGCCGAGCGACGTCGGTTTGATGTCGTACAGGCCGCACAGCTGATAGGCGCCGCCATTCGGCAGGTTCGGATCCGACGGCGTCGTGATGCAGAACGGGCCGTCGTAACTGCTGGTGCTCGTGAGCTGATTGTCGACGGCGAGCTGGTTGGCGAACGACCGCCGATACCAGCTGCCGTTCAGCGACACGCGCGGTGCGAGCTCGTGTTGCACGCTGACGGCGTACTCCGTGTTGTACGGCCGGACGCCCCAGCCGTTGAGCACCTTCGGATCGTATGTCGTCGACTGAATCAGCTTGCCGAAATTCGCGTTCGTGGACGGTCCGAGCTCGGCGAGCTGCACCGCTCCATCGGGATTGAAGATCGTGAAGTCGCCGTTGAGGTCGGTCCACGTTCGCGTATCGGTGCGGCTAATCGTGTTCTGGGGATTGAGGGCGGCCGCGGTCGCCACGTTCTCGCCGTTCACATAGCGGGCGGCGCTCGCCTTCACGGCGGTCTTGCCGTTGCCGAACACGTCGTACGAGACGCCCACGCGCGGGCTGATGTCCTTCCAGTTGTTCGTCTCGAAGCCGTTGAAATGAGCGGCCGGGTTCCACAGGCCGGCGGGCAGATCCTCGTCCAGCACCTGTTCTCTGTACCAGTCGAACCGGACGCCGGCGTTGATCGTGGCGCGCTTGATCGTCCAGTGATCCTGCGCGAAGAGGCCCATGTCGCCCTTGATGCCCTCGCGTTGATCGCGTCGAGTTCGCAGCGTGACCGCCTGCGGGCACGGCGGCGCGCCGCACGTGCTGTTCAGCGCGCTGATCGTCATCGTCAAGTCGCCGGTGAACTGTTCGACGGTGCGCCGCGGACCCTCGCTGAGCGAGCCGCCGAACTTGAAGGCGTGGGAGCCGGTGACGTAGGACGCCGACCCCATGTACGTCCGGAGGATCGAAAAGTGATCCGCTGGCGCGTTCCACGCGTTGAACACTTTGCTGTTGGTCTGCTCGGTGATCGAGTACACCTTCGACGCCGCAATCGTGCCCGGATCCCAGACCTTGTCGTTCAGGCCGGTCACCGCCGGTTGATACAGTTCGGTGTATTCCTGGTCGTACATCGCGAAGCCGACGTCGAACATCAGTTTGTTGGACTGCGTGCGCGTCCACTTCGACACGGAGACGAAGCTGGTCGGCGTCACCTGGACGCCGGCGGCCTCGGGCGACACGAGGGCGCTGATACCCCAGTGGTTGCGGTACTTGTTCTGATCGTCGTGGTAGTAGGAGATCTTGTCCTTCCCGCTCACCTGCCACGTCACGCGGCCCGCTCGGCTCACGATGTGCCCATCGTCGATGCCGGGCCGGCCCGGATCGGCCTGGTATCTGAGCGAGGTCGGCCCCAACGCGTTGAAGAAGCTGTCGGCCGTGGTCTTGTTGACGCCCCAGTGACGGAAGGTTGCCTGCCACCACACTTTGTCCTTCACGATCGGACCGCCGACCGAAGGATTGAAGTCCCAAATCTTGTCGATGACGCTGATGTTCGTGAGCCGGTTGTTCGGATTGAACGTGAGGTCGCCGGCGAGGTTGCTCCGGAGATTCTCGGCCTGCCAATCCCCCGTCGTGTAATTGCCGAACACCATGCCGCGGAGCGTGTTGCCGCCGTCCTTGGGGATCATGTTGACGCGGATGCCGCCTTGAGCCATTTCGGCGGAGTCGGCGCCCGTCACGTAGCTGATCTCCTGCCAACTCCCGTCGTTCCAGTAGACGCCGCTGTACGCGCCGTTGGCGCACAGGTTGTTCAGGCGCATCCCATCGACGGTCTGCACCGAGTCGGGCGAGCCCTTGTAATTCAGCGGCGACTGCTGCAGGTTGCCCGAGCCGCCGACGTCCCGGTTCAGCGCCGACCCGCCGCCGAACGACACGTTGGTGCCGGGAATCATGATCCCGACCGCCTGAATGTTGCGGCCCGTCGGAATCGTGTCGAGCACGTCCCGGGTCATGACGGTGCGGGTCGTGATGCTCTGCACGTCGACGACCGGAGACTCAGCCGACACCGTGATCGTCTCTTCGACCGCGCCCACCTTCATATCCGCGTTGATGCTCGCGGTGAAGTCCGACGTGAGCTCCACGTTCTCGCGCTTCACGACCTGGAACCCTGGCAGCGTGAAGGTGACCGTGTAGGAGCCGGGCCGCAGTTGAATGATTTTGTACTGACCCGACCCGTCGGTCGTCACCGATCGAACTTTCTCGATCAGCGCGGGGCTCGACGCCTCCACAGTGACGCCGGGCAGCACGGCGCCGGACGTGTCTCGGACCGTGCCGGCAATGGTGCTGGTCTGGGCCGACGCCGCGACCGGCAGCACCGCGATGCACGCGGCCCCGATGAACAATCGAGCTAACGTTCGCATGCCCAGTCTCCTCCTCGAAGTCGAGCAGTAGCCGCCCTACATGGGGTTGCTGCCATTGTGCAGTAGTCGTACCCGCTTCTGTCGATGCCTTTCCGGTCTCTTTCGGCGCGCGACGCTCAGCAGCGGCGGAAACTTCCAAATTTCCGTATTCGGAATTCGTTTCACGTAATGACGAGCCGGGTCGCGACCTACCGACCGGTCGGTTGGGCGCATAATACGCGCGTTTCGATGCCTGCTCAACGACGGCCTGCACCTACGCCGCGGGT
The DNA here is from genome assembly GCA_036004865.1 of Vicinamibacterales bacterium. GTDB lineage: Bacteria > Acidobacteriota > Vicinamibacteria > Vicinamibacterales > CAVVIG01 > QHWF01. The sequence continues at coordinate 29,127 of DASYQZ010000056.1, read as the reverse complement.
CGACGCGCGCCGCGCCGACATCTGTCGCACTGCGGCGCAGATTTTCCGGGACCGCGGGTTCGACGCGACGTCGGTCAGCGATGTGGCGCGCGCGCTCGGGCTGACGAAGGCAGGGCTCTATCACTACTTCGACAGTAAGGAAGCGCTGCTCTTCGAAATCATGTCGTTCGGTCTCGATCGCGTGCGCGACGAGGTCGTGCTTCCCGTTCGCGCGATTCGCGATCCGGAGGATCGTCTGCGGCAGCTCATCGTGCGCCACGCGCGCATCACGACGCGCGGCCAGGGCGCCGTCGCGCACCTCGGCGACGAAATCCGTGCGCTGCCGCCCGCATCGCGCCGGCAGCTCGAGGAGCGGATGCGCGTGTACTTTGATCTGGTCCGCGACACGTTGGGCGAGTTGAAGAGCGCCGGCCGTTTGCGCCGCGTCGATCTCACCGTCGCGGCGTTCAGCGTGCTCGGAATGATTCTGTGGCTGCCGCGCTGGTTCCGGCAGGATGGACGGCTGACACAGGAGCAGGTCGCGAACGACATCGCGAACCTGGCGCTCGGCGGGCTCCTGGAGAGTCGACGTCCGACGCGTAAACGAAAAAGGTAGGGGCCGACCCATGTGTCGGCCCAGGGCGGACACGCGGGTCCGCCCTACGGCTTCGAAGCAAGACTCCGGACGTAATTCACGACGTTCCAGATCTCCGCGTCGGTCATCCGCTCCTTGTAACCTTCCATGTCCTTCGACGTGCCGTCATGGATCGCCGCGAAGAGCTCACCGTCGGTCGATCCGAATTCCCATTTGTCATCGGTGATGTCCGGCGGTTGGGTTTCGGTGATCGCGGTGCCGTCGCCCTTGCCTTCGGGACCGTGACACTTCTCGCAGAGCCGCTGATACGACCGCTTGCCGGCGGACAGCGAGGCCGGCGCGGCGGCGACCGGGTTCTTCATCTTCGCGGCTTCCGCGTTGCCGCCTTTCTTGGCGAACCCCGTAGACGGTGTCGATTGCGCCGCCATCGCCGCGACCGTCAGGTAAACAACCACACCACCGGCGACAAGACGCATCAGAGGCCACCCAGGCAGAGGTATTTGATTTCGAGGAACTCTTCGATGCCGTACTTCGAGCCTTCGCGTCCGATCCCCGATTCCTTGACGCCGCCGAACGGCGCGACCTCGGTGGAGATGATTCCCGTGTTGATGCCGACGATGCCGTACTCGAGCGCGTCGGCGACGCGCCAGATGCGGCCGATGTCGCGTCCGTAGAAGTACGCCGCGAGGCCGAACTCGGTGTCGTTCGCGAGCGCGACGGCGTCCGCTTCCGTCTTGAAATGAAAGAGCGGCGCGACGGGACCAAACGTCTCTTCGCGCGCGATGACCATCGCCGGCGTCACGTCGGTCAGCACCGTCGGCTCGAAGAAACGGCCGCCGAGCGCGTGGCGCTTGCCGCCGACCAGCACGCGGGCGCCCTTCGACGTCGCGTCGCTGATGTGGCTCTCGACTTTTTCGACGGCGCGATCGTCGATGAGCGGACCCTGCGTCGCGCCGGCCTCGAGACCGGGCGCCGGTTTCAGCTTCTTCACCGCCTCGGTGAGCTTGGCTGCGAACGCGTCGTAGACGGCGTCCTGCACGAGCAAGCGGTTCGCGCATACGCACGTCTGACCGGTGTTCCGGTACTTCGACATGATCGCGCCCTCGACCGCCGCATCCAGATCGGCATCGTCGAACACGATGAACGGCGCGTTGCCGCCGAGTTCGAGCGACACCTTCTTCACGGTCGCCGCGCACTGCGCCATCAGGATCTTGCCGGTCTCGGTCGATCCGGTGAACGACAGCTTGCGGACGATCGGATTGGACGTCAGCTCGCCGCCGATCTCGGTCGCCGCGCCGGTAATGACGTTGAGCACGCCCGTCGGCATCCCGGCACGCTCGGCGAGCTCGGCGAGCGCGAGCGCGGAGAACGGCGTCTGCGACGCCGGTTTCAACACGACGGTGCAGCCGGCGGCAATCGCCGGACCCGCCTTGCGCGTGATCATCGCGAGCGGAAAATTCCACGGCGTGATGCACGCCACAACGCCGATCGGCTCCTTGGTCACGACGATGCGCTTGTCGGCCTGATGCGGCGGGATGGTGTCGCCGTACACGCGCTTCGCTTCCTCGCCGAACCACTCGAGGAACGACGCGGCGTACGCGACCTCGCCGTTCGACTCGGCGAGCGGTTTGCCCTGTTCGGTGGTCATCAGCCGCGCGAGATCTTCCTGGTTCGCCATCATCAGATCGAACCAGCGGCGCATGACGGAGGCGCGTTCCTTCGCGGTCTTCTTGCGCCACTCGGGAAACGCGCGCTCGGCCGCTTCGATCGCCTGACGCGTTTCGTTGCGTCCGAGGCGCGGCACCGTCCCGATCGTTTCACCCGTCGCGGGATTGTCGACCTCGATCACGCCGTGTCCGCTCGCATCGACCCACGCGCCGTCGATGTATGAGGCCTGGCGGAACAGACGCCCGTCCTGCAGGCTCACGCCTGTGCTTGTTTTGGTAGCCATAACTGTCGATTCTACTGCGAGACGATCAATTGATTTCAAGCGTCAGGCGGACACGGCGCGTTCGCATATCCCGATCGGAACGGCGTCACGGCGCCGGTCGACGGCTCGAACCGGTGGCGCCAGATGCACGCCGTGTCGTTGGCGAGCAGATGGATCGAGATCGACGGCGTGTCGGAGATCGTGCGCACGTAATGGATGTCGTCGGTCGGCGGAAGGAGCGTGTAGAACTCACCGGGGCCCAGTTCCTGGCGCTTCGCGATTTCCAGATCCGCGTGCGACGGGTCGCGGCCGTCGTCGAGGCGCCGATAGACCGTCTCGTCCTGCCTCCCGCGATAGATGCCGACGAGTCCCCACGCGAGATGATCGTGCACCGGTGTCGACGCGTCCACCGGCACGACGAGGGAGAACAGACAGAGCGATCCGTCTTCGGCGCGATAGAGCGCGTACTGCCCGATGCCGCCGCCCATGCGGCTGGCCTCGTCCGGCTTCGCGCAATGCTCCGGCAGCCAATTCTCCGACGCGAGCAGCCGTCCAAACGCGGGACGCAGCGCCTCCACACGCGCGGCCACCTCCTTCATCGACGCCGTCAGCCGCGCCGTTTCGTCGATGAGCGCTCGAATCTCGGGGGTGTCGACGAGAAACCCGAAATGCCGATGATCGTGAGCGTCGCTCAGGTCGCACATGGCCTGAGCATATCCTCAGAACTCAGAACTCAGAACTTAGAACTTAGAACTTAGAACTTCGAACTCAAACTCGGAACTCACCGCTCGGAAGGGGTCCGCGTTCAGTGCGGCTTTTCAGTCCGGAGTCCGAGTTCTGAGTTCTGAGCTCTAAGTTCTAAGTTCGATTGAGAATCGTCCCGCAGCGATGCGCGGACGGCCGCGAGGAGCGCCGGCGCCGCGAACGGCTTGCGCAGCATCGATCCGTCCCGCACCGCGCCGTCGCCCGCATAGCCGGACATGTACAGCACGCGGATGCCCGGGCGCCGCTGCCGCAGACGCTTGGCGAGCGCGCGGCCCGACATGAACGGCATCACGACGTCGGTCAGCAGCAGGTCCACCGAATTGAGGATCTCGTCGGGCAGTGCGAGCGCTTCGCGCGATCCCGCGACTTCCACGACCTCATATCCGTGGCGCGCGAGCGCCCCGGTGGTCAGGGCGCGCACGCGCGGCTCGTCCTCGACGACCAGGACCGTCGCCGATCCGGGCGCATCGTGGGCGTCGCTTTCCATCGTCGTCAGATCGGGCACGCCTTCGGCTCTCGGAAAGTACAGATCGAATCGCGTGCCGCTGTTCACCGTACTGTCGACGAAGATGGAGCCGCCCAACTGCTTGACGATGCCGTACACCGTCGCGAGACCGAGCCCCGTGCCCCGGCCGACTTCCTTCGTCGTGAAAAACGGCTCGAAGATCTGCCGCTTCGTCGCGTCGTCCATGCCGGCGCCGGTGTCGCTCACGCTCAGGCGCACGTACTGACCGGGCGCCAGCGGTTCGTGCAGCGGACGCGAGTCGATATCCACGGTCACGGCTTCCGTCTCGATGATCAAGTTTCCGCCGTCGGGCATTGCGTCGCGGGCATTCGCCGCGAGATTCACGAGCACCTGCTGAAGCTGCGCCCGGTCGGCCTTGAGCGGGCACATCGACGCCGCGATGACCGTCTGGACGCGAACCGTCTCGCCAATCAACCGCTGCAGCATTCCACCGGCATCGCGCACGAGATCGTTGAGATCCACAATCACCAGATTCAGCGGCTGCTGCCGCGAGAACGCGAGCAGTTGATGCGTGAGGCCGGCCGCGTGCTGCGCCGCGTGGCGGATTTCGGCGAGGTCCTGTCCCATCGGCGTGTCGGCGCCAATCTGCAGCCCGAGCACGTCGGCGAAGCCGAGGATGACCGTGAGCGCGTTGTTGAAGTCGTGCGCGACGCCGCCGGCGAGACGGCCGATCGCTTCGAGCTTGTGCGCCTGGCGCAGTTGATCCTCGAGCCGGTGCTGCTCGGTCACGTCCTCGATGAACGCTTCGAACCCTTCCTCGATTCGACGCCCCGAGATACGCACGCGGAGCGGCCGCTCGTCGCGCCGCCTCCAGTTCAATTCGATCGGGCCGACCATCCGCTCGCTCTGTAGTTTCGCGGTGAGCATCGATCGCTGTGCCGCGTCGACGTAGAACGGCACGATGCTTTCCGCGTCGACGAGCTCGGCGGCGGACTGATAGCCCAACATCTTCGCCAGCGCATCGTTGGCGGCGAGGAACCGGCCATCGACCGTCGTGTGGCAGATGCCGTACGGCGCGTTCTCGACGACGCCGCGATAGCGCCGCTCCGAGGCGCGCAGCGCCATCTCCGCGACTTCTCGCGCCTCACGGGCAACCGCTTCCGCCTCGACGCGCCGCAGCAGCGTGTGGATGACCTCACGAAGGACATCGGGGCCGATCGGTTCGCGGAGATAGCCATCCGATCCGACACGAAGACCCTGCACCCAATGCTCTTCGTCGCGGAACGCCGCCGACACGTGCAGCACGGGGATTCTTCTCGTCGCGGGATCGGCCTTCAGCCGGCGGCACACTTCGAGGCCGTCGACGTCGGGCAGCAGCACATCGAGCAGCACCAGCGACGGCTGCGCGTCGGACGCCATCGTCAGCGCCTGCGTGCCGGTGCGCGCTTCGAGGACGTCGAAGCCCGCATCTTCGAGAACCATCGTCCGGAAACGCAGACGCTCGTCGCTGTCGTCGACGTTCAGGACCACGCCGTTATGAGTTCCATTCATGCGCCCTGAACCTCCGGTGGAAGTTGGCCGTGCAGCAGCAACGCGACGGCTTCGAGCAGGCCTCTCACCGTGCACGGCTTGTCGAGGAATGCTTCATCCTCCCAGAGCGCGCCTTTTTCCTTGAAGAGTTGATCGTTGAAGCCGGTGAGGTACAGCACCTTCACGTACGGCTCGGTACGACGCAGCCTGTCGATGAACTGCGGTCCGCTCATGTGCGGCATCCGCACGTCGGTGACGACGAGATCGAAGCCACCCGGGGTCGTCTGTGCCGCGATCAGCGCTTCATGTCCGCCAGCTGCAGTGATGGGTGTCATGCCGGCGATGCACAGCGCCCGCTCGACGAAGGCCCGGATGTTCGCATCGTCGTCCACCACGAGCACGCGGACCGAATCGGGTACAAGCTGGACCCGAGCCGTATACGCCCGGAGCGCCTCGAACAGGCTGTGCCGCTGCATCGCCATCTCTCCCCCTCAGTCCATTCTCGAAATCAACCTGGTCCGTATGACTCGTACACAATCGCGACAGACGCGTGCACAACTGTGCAGTGCGCGTCGTGTACCCAGACGCTTTTGGGGGGGCGTGACCTAAGAGAGCAGGATTCCTGCCAGAGTTCAGTCGATTGGTTCGAGCGGCGATTCAGCGGGACCGGCGATGACCGATCCGTCCGGCTTGAAGCGCGACCCGTGACACGGGCAGTCCCACGTGCGCTCCGCTTCGTTCCAGTCGACGGCGCACGCCATGTGCGTGCACATCGCCGATCGCGCGATCGTCGCGCCGGTCTCGTCGCGATAGACGGCGGCACGCTTGCCGTCGATCGTCAACACGCGGCCGGTTCCACGCGGCACGGCGCGCGCCGACCGTCCTTCGCTGCCGGCGAAGCGGTCGCGGATCATGTAGTACGGATAATCCGTGTTCTCGCGGATGTAGTCCCACGCGGCGGAGAGTTTCGTGCGGCCCGGATCGAAGAGATCGGTCCACGGATTCTTCCGTCCGAGCACGCGGTCCGCGGCCATCATCCCGGCGAGCGTGCCGAACGTCATGCCGTTACCCGAATAGCCGGTCCCGATGAATTGCCGCGCCGTCATCTCGCCGATGTACGGCAGACCGTCGGGTGTCTCGATCACCTGTCCCGACCAGCGATGCGTGACGTCGATGCGGCCGTTCATCGATCGCAGCGTTCGCTCGAGCCGATCGAAGCATGCGTTGGTGTCGCTCGCCTGACCGGTCTTGTGATCCTCACCGCCGAAGATCACCACGTCGTAGTCGCGATGCCGCTCGAGACGCAGGTAGTGATACGGATCGGCGGTGTCCCAGAAGAGCGCGTCGGGCAGATCGTTCTTCGCGACGCGCCCCGCGAGAACGTAGCTCGTATAGAGCGCGAGCTTGGTCTGGAAGAGCGTCGCGCGCACGAGGCCGGTGTTCCCCATGAGCGGCGTGTGCGTGCCGAGCACGATGTGCCGGCAGGTGATCGTGTGGCCGTTCGCTTTGACCGACAGCGGTTCGTCGGTGAATTCATCGGCCGCGGTGTGCTCGAAGATCATGCCGCCGCGATCGGCGACGGTGCGCGCGATCCCCGCGAGGTACTTGCGCGGATGAAAGCGTGCCTGATCCGGAAACATGACGCCGGGCCCGCCGACGAACGGCACGTTATCGATCCTCTCGGCGTCGAACCCGAGCTCGGACGCGAGCGCCGCTTCGTCCTCGAACGCCTTGCGATGGTCGCCCGGCTTCGCGCCGATGGGCGCGTGGAGATAGCCGCGGACCCAGGCGAAGTCGCACGCGATGCGCTCGTCACGGACGATCGCATCGATCTGCCCCATCGACGCGAGCCCCGCGTCCCACACCGCCTGCGCATGATCGCGGCCGAACGTCTTGACAAGATCCGTGAGCCGCCGATCGGTGACCATCGTCACGTGCGCGCTGGTGTGACCGGTATCGACGGCCGCGCACCGCTCGCGCTCGACGAGCGCGACGGTCTTGCCAGCGGCCGTGAGCAGATAGGCCGCCGTCAGACCGCTGATGCCGCCGCCGATAATCGCGACGTCGACCTCTTCGTCGCGATCGAGCTTGGGAAACCGGGGCAGCGAGGCGGAATCGGCCCAGTACGGCAGAGTGTCGAGGCGCGCGGCATGGACCATACCTTGACCACGTAGCAAGTGGGTCGCCATGATGTAACGCCAACCGCGGAACGCGTTGGGCGCGCCGCGAAAACGCGTGCCTGGCGACCTCGGCGAGCTCTGCGGTTGCGCGCTGACTATGCCGCGGCTGCGTCTGGGTACGTCGTACTGGGTCGGGAGGCCGGCATCCAGACTGCACGCTTTCCTCCGCTGCGGCGCCAAATCTCCGCAGACATCGCCATCGTGGGCGGCGGAAATCACGGGGGCCACCATCGCGTGGCGATTCGCCCGTGCGGGTCTGCGCGTCGCGCTTCTCGACGCCGCACACGTGGGCCGTGGCAGCATGGCCGCCAGCACCGCGCTCCTGATGCAGGACCCGGATGCGGACTACGCGGAGCTCGCCGACCGTTACGGGGACACACGCACGCGTCGCATCTGGCAACTCAGCCGGAGTGCCACGCGCGATGTCGTCCGCACGATCCGGCAGCTCAACATCAGGTGTCATCTCGCCGAGCGCGATTCGGTCTACTACGCGCCGGCGCGGCGCAGCTCGAACGCGAACATCGCCACCGGCGTGCCGCCGGTTTCGGCGGACGATGGCTCGACGGCCGGCGGCTGTCGATGGCAACCGGCATTCACGCCGCCGCCGCGATTCGAACGCGCGGCAACGCGCAGGTCGATCCGTACGAAGCGTGCGCCGGCTTCATGCATGCGGCGGCCTGCCCTACATCGGGCCCGCACCGCCGTTACCCGCGCCATCTGTTTGCGCTCGGGTATGGCGGCAACGGCATGACGTTCGGCTTTTCGCCTCGCGACTGCTGCTCGACTGGTATCTAGGGAAGCAGACGGCCGACCACGATCTGTTCGCGTCGGCCGCCTGCGGCTTTAGGCCACGTCCCTCTTGTCGTCGGCCACCGTGCGCTCGACTTCGATGGTGCATTCGGTGATGACGGCGGCGAGGGCGCCGGCGGCGGCGAGCATCGGCGCGAAGACGGTGCCGATGACGCCCACGGTGAGCGGGAATTCGACGATGGTGCGGCCTTCCTGTTTGATGATGACGCGGCGGACGTTGCCTTCGTGCACGAGCTTCTTGAACGTGTCCACGAGCTGATCCGCGGCGATCTTGAACGACTCCTTGCAAGTTCGATCGGGCATTCGATTCCTCCGTAAAGACAGTAGACGAAGCCTCGCACGCGAAAGTTTAGCGATACCGGACGCCGTGCTTGATCACCACATCGACGCGCTGCAGCAGCGAAATATAGCGCAGCACGTCGCCGCGGACCGCGATGATGTCGGCGAACTTTCCCGGTACCACGGTGCCGACCTGCGACTCCACTTTCATCGCGACCGCCGGCCAGTAGGTCGCCGCGCGAATGGCGGTCATCGGATCGACGTGGAACTCGTTCACCCATGCGTCGAGCTCGCGCCAGGTCGAGTGGCTGTGGAAGTTCATCGGGATACCGCTGTCGGTCCCGATGAGGAGCGTCACGCCCGCCTCGCGAAGCTGATTGAACTTGTGCGCGAGCGTCGGCCGCCGCGCCGGCGTGAGCTGGTAGTACGGCAGCCGATCGGGATGCTCGATCGACTTGCGCACGTCGTCGACGATGTCCTTCGAGAGCCCCTCGTGCCACGCGGGATCGTCGAGCGCTTCCGGGTTGTCGCGGAAGTACTCGTAGTTCAGCAGCCCTTCGGCCGTCGGCGTCCACCACAGCGGACCGAGCGCCATCTTCGCGGTCCGCTCGCGAATCATCGCGATGATGTCGGGGGGTATTCGGGCGCGGTCGCCAGACCGGTGTGCTCGAGGCAATCGACGCCGGCGGCGAGCGCACGGCGGATTTCTTCCGGCCGGTGCGCGTGCGCAACGACGGGCTTGCCGGCCTTGTGCGCTTCCTCGACGACCGCCATGACCTCGACAATCGTCATCTGATCCTGATCGATCAGCTTGATCACATCGACTTTGCCCTCGACGAGCTTTCGAACTTTCGCGCGCGCATCATCCGGTCCGTTGACGCCCCAGCGATACGATGCAGTTCCCGGATAGGGTTCGTGCTGGATGAACGGTCCCGACACGTACATCGTCGGACCCGGAATCTTGCCGGCGTTGATGCGATCGCGCGTCGAGACGCTCACGTCGAGCGGACCACCGAGGTCGCGGGCGCTCGTGACGCCGGCGAGCAGAAGTTGTTTCGCCGATGCGGGGAAGATGATCGACTCGAACGCGGGTGGATAGGTTTTGTCCCAGTGGTCGTAGTCGGCGTGGCCGACGATCTGCAGGTGCACGTGCATGTCCCACAGGCCGGGTAGCACCGTCATCCCTTCGGTGGAGATCACCTCGGCGCCGGCGGGAACGGCGAGCGAGCCCACCTGCCCGACGGCACGAATCCGTTCACCGTCGACGATGACGACGCTGTTCTGGATCGGCCTGCCGCCGTTGCCGTCGACCAGCGTTCCGCCGACGAGCGCCTTCACCGTTCGTGTCTGTCCGCGAGGCGCGACCGCGAAACAGAGCACGAACGCCGCCGCGACCGCGCAGACACGTCGAATCACGGTTTCCTCCCCATCGTTACGCACCGGCGGCGAAATCATCGAGCGCGCGCGAGATGTTCTCGAGGCCGCGCGCGAGCCGGTGCGGATCGCATCCGAAGCTGATGCGAATGTGCCGCGGCGACTCGAAGAAGCGTCCGGGAACCACGAGCGTTGAATAGCGCTCCATGAGCCGCGCTGTCAACCGATCGCTGTCGACGCGCGCCGGCAGCCGCGGAAACACGACGTTGCCGCCCTCGGGCATGGCCGCCTGCAGCCGCGATTCACGCTCGAAACACTCTCGAACGCGCGCGAGATTCGGATCGAGGATGTCGTGCGCCCGTCGATCGATCGCGCGGAGATGGCGGAATGCCGCCAGCGCCATCTGCTCGCCGGGCGCCACGCTGTTATTGGTCATCAGATCGTTGATGCGTCCCGCGCGCTCGACGAGCGCCACCGGACCGAGGATCCATCCCGCTCGCAGACCGTCGAGACCGTAGGCCTTCGTCAGGCTGTTGGTCGTCACCACGTTCAAACCGGCGTGGACGCACGATCGAGTCTGATCGCGAAACACGCATTCGAGATACACCTCGTCGACGAGCAGGTACGCGTGCACGCGATCGAGCACGTCGGCCATTGCACGCAGCGTTTTCATGGGGATTCGCGCCCCCGACGGGTTGTGCAGGTTGGTGACGATGGCGAGCCGGGTCTTCGGCGAGACGAGCGACTCGAACTCGTCGAGATCGATACCGTAGCCGCTCTCAAAACGCCGGTCGAACCGCCGCACGCGATGACCGAGGGCCTGCGGAATGCGGAGGAGCGGCTCGTAGGTCGGCCGCTCGACGAGCACTTCGTCGCCGCGTGCGCACCGGTCGAGGATGGCGGCACAGGCGATCCAGTTGGCGTAGCTCGTGCCGCCGGAGAGGGGGAAGACCTGTGCGCCTCGCACGCCGTAGCGCATGGCGATGGCGTCGCGCAGCGGCTCGTAGCCGTACTTCACAGGCAGCGTCGCGACGAGATCGGACGCCTTCAACCCGAGCAGCGAGACCGGACAGTGATCGATCCCGCTGCGCGCGAGGTTGATCTCCACCGGCGGCAGCGACTTGGCCCAGGCGATGTATTCAAGGGTTGGGAACTTCATTTTCCACTGGCGGCGGGGCCCCACCCCCGCCGCGCCGCTGCCGCTGCCGCTGCCACGGCGTGTGACAGCGCTCGCGCATTCGCGCTCGCTTGGCGGATTCGCATGTCCGCGGCGAGGTGTGGCCGCAGGCGCTGCTGTTCATTGACTGCTGACGCTGAAAAAAAACGCAGTGGCGGCGAGGGCGAGAATCGCCGAGCCGATGAGCGATTGCGCCGGGTACGCGATGAAGCTGTTCACAACGATGCCGGCCGCGACGGCGATGAAGATGAACGTGGTGACCGGATGCCCCGGCATGCTGGCGATTTCGCCGGCGGGCACGGGCGCGCGGCGCCGGACGATCACGAGCGCGCCCGCCGTCAGCCCGAAGAACAGCCAGTCCGCGAACACGACGTACGACAGCAACTGATCGTAGGTGTTCGTCGTCAGCAGCGCGAGCGACACGGCGGCCTGGAACCACAGCGCGAACACCGGCGTGTGATAGCGCGGGTGCAGCCGCGCGGCCGGCGCGAAGAACAACCGGTCGGATGCCATGGCGTAAATCAGGCGCGCGCCCGTCAAGATCACCACCGCGAGAAAGCCGAGGCTCGATACGACGATGAGCAACGCGACGAACCGTGCGCCGGCCTCGCCGGCGGCGGTGCGCGCCATGTCTGCGGCCAGCGCCGGCGACGCCGCGATTTGCGCCGGCGTCATCACCCAAAGATACGCGAGATTCAGCGACAGGTACAGGATGACGACGACGAGGACGCCGAGCACGTTGGCGCGCGGAAGATTGCGCGCGGGGTTCTTGATCTCGGCGGCGATGTTCGCGCAGCTTTGCCAGCCGCCGTAGGCGAACAGAATCGGGACGAGCGCCGTGAGGAGGAGATGGACCGACGTCGGGGCGAACACCTCACGCGACACCTCGAAGCGGCTCGCGGGCGGCATGCTGCGCCCGAACGCCATCGCGAGGATCGCGATCATCCCGGCCACCTTCGCTGCCATCAGCAGGTTGTTCGTCCGCTTGCCCGCACGCACGCCGACGGCGTTGATGGCCGTCAACGCGACGAGCGCCGCCGCGGCCGCCGCACGCACACCGGCCGGACCCAGCGCCACGAACGATCGATCGATGTAGCTGGCCAACAGAATCGAAACGGCCGCGAGCGATCCGCCGTTGATGATGAAGAGCAGCGCGACGCCGTAGAGAAATCCGACCACCGGATGATACGCGCTCTGGAGGTACACGTACTGGCCGCCGACGTGCGGATAGCGAGACGCGAGCTCGGCCCACACGAACGCGCCAATCAGCGCGACAGCGCCGCCGAGTGCCCACACGAACAGAATCAGCACAGGATCGCCGACGACGCGCGCGACGTTGGAGGGATTGGCGAAGATGCCGACGCCGACGATCCCGCCGGCGACGACGGCCACCGAATCGAGCAACCCGAGCTCGCGGCGGAAGCCGGTCACGCCGCGATGACCTCCACGACGGTCACCGCGGAGACCGCAAAGCACGCAGAGACAAGTTTTTCTCTGCGTGCTCTGCGAGCTCTGCGGTTCACGTCGGAGTCGCTATTGGGCTGATGACGTGGTCCTGACGACCGGCGCCGGCATCTCGGTCTTCGGGAAGCGCGGCAGCATCTCATCGCGCATCGCGAGCTGGTACAGCGTCGCCGCGATGACGATCGCCGATTCCTTCACGTCGCTCTCGATGACGCGCTCGTAGTTGTCGAGGTTCGTGTGATGCGTGTGCGTGTTGTACTCGATCGGATCCTGGCCGAAGCCGATGCCGGGCAGCCCCGCGTTGTTGAACGCCGTGCTGTCGGTGCCGCCGACGTTGCGGCTGCTGGTGGCGGACGCACCGACGACGCCGAGATCCTCGAACGGCTTCAGCGTCTCGCGGACGATCGCCGCCGCGGACGCGGGTCCGAACACGCCGGCGCCGCGCGCGTGACCCGTGCCCGAGTCGATATTGAGATACGCGCTGAGCTTTGCGTACTCAGGCTTCGGCTGCTCGAACGATCCGAAATGCTGCTTGACGTAGGCCTGAGACCCGAGAATCCCCTGCTCTTCGCCGCTCCACAGCGCGACGCGAATCGTCCGCCGCGGCGCCACGCCGATCGCTTTCAGAATGCGCGCCGCTTCCATCATCACCGCGCAGCCGATGGCGTTGTCGGTCGCACCCGTCGCCGAGTGCCACGAATCGAGATGCCCGCCGAGCATTACGACCTCGTCCTTCTTGTCGGTGCCGGGAATCTCTGCGATCGCGTTGTACGCGGTCGTGCCCTCCGCGTACACCTTGTTGACGATGTCGAACTCGAGCTGGACCGGCGTGCCGTCGGCGAGAATCCGCGAGATGCGGCCGTAGTCCTCGTTCCGCAGCACGACGGTCGGCGCCGCCTTCGCGAGATCGAACGTGCGGTTGTTGAACGCGATGATCTGGCCGTGCTCGCGCCCCGCGTCGTTGACGCGCAGTCGCGCCCCGTTCGCCACGAGGAACTCGTCGACCTGACGATTGATCTCATTGGCGGTCATTGGAGGCGGAGGGCCCTGCTGGCCGCCGCGACCGCCGCGACCGAACTGGCCGGCGTTGGGATTGTCCGGATCGTACTGCGCGCGCACCTGGTCGTCTGCGCGGCGCTTCGCCGCCGGATTGAGATTCACCGGCACCGTCGTGTGCTTGCCGACGAGCACGATGCGTCCCTTCACCTTGTCACGTTCGGTCGCGAGGAACGACGTGAGCTCGGACGGCGTCGGGCGCTCCGGCATCGCGAGCTGATAGGCCTGCGCGGCGACCGGACCGTTGGTGCCCGGCGTCCACGCGACGACTTCGGCCGTCAGCTGATCCTTCACCGGCGAGATGATGTGCCCGGCGAATCGTTCGTTGACCCAACCCGGATGGCCGAAGTCCCACGGCTCGAGATGTCCGTTGTTGAAACCCCAACTCTCCATCGTCTTGATCGCCCACTCGCCCGCCGCCTTCAGGCTTGGCGATCCGGTCACCCGCGGTCCGTACACGTCGGTCAGGAAGTGCAACGTCCGCATGATCTGCGAATGGCTGTTGGCCTCCTGACGGATCTTCGCGTTGATGTCTGCGTTCAACTTCTCCTGCGCGACGACCGGCGTCACGAGTAGCGCGACGAAGAGCGCAAAGCACAACGTACGTTTCATGTCGTGTTCCTCGACTCCCTAATCCCGAGTCTCCGAATGTAAAGAGTCTGACATGTCGGACTCGTTACAATCGCTAATCTCTAATCCCTGCGCTCACCGCGAGCCATCCGATGACGCAGCCAGACAGTCGCCGTCGTCAGCTCGCGCTTGACCGTTGCCGGCGAAATGCCGATCGCTTTCGCGATTTCCTCGATCTTGAGACCGCCGAAGTAGCGCAGCTCCACGACGTCGGCCTGCCGCGCGTCGAGCGCGGCGAGATCGTCGAGCGCCTGATGCAGGTTCAGCACGTCGATGTCCTGGCCGCCCGCCGGATCGGGCACCTGCGACAGCGACACCGGATCGCCGACGAATCCCTCGCGTTTGCTCGCGCGCTTGCGGCGCGCGTGGTCGACGAGCACGCGGCGCATCATCTTCGCCGCGATCCCGAAAAAGTGCGCGCGGTTCTCCCACCGCACCTTGCGCTGCGGCATGAGCCGCAGGTACGCCTCGTTGACGACCGCGGTCGGCTGCAGCGTGTGGCCGGCGCGCTCGCGGCGCAGATAGCTCGCGGCGAGGCGGCGGAGCTCGCCCTGCACCACCTGCATCAGCCGCTGCTCGGCGTCCGCGGAGCCCTGACGCCACTGGGCCAGCAGCACGGTCACGTCATCGTCCGACCGGGCATCACCATCTTTCATCGGCAATCCTTCAAACGGCGCCAGCTTACCACTGAGGCGGCGGACGGCATGCCCCGCGTGCACTGACAGTTAACTTCTAGACCGCATCTTCGTAATAAAGGAGGTGATGATTACCCTGCGAACCCTCCGATTCCTGCTTTTCCCCGTGCTTCTGGCGGCTCTGGCGGCGCCCGCCCTATCCGCCCAGACGCGCAGCGCCCCGGCAGTCAGAGTTGCGGAACAACAACCGGCCGTCCCCCGGCAGGTGGCGCCGATCACGATTGACGAGAATGCGCGGGAGACGCGGGACCGGCTGCGCGAGCTGCTGGAGCAGTATCCGCCGTCGCTCGCCCAGGTGCTGCGGCTCGACCCCTCGCTGATCGGCCGGCCCGATTACATTGCGCCGTACCCCCGGCTCGCGGCGTTCCTGGCGCAGCATCCCGAGGTGGCGCACAACCCCTCCTACTTCATCGGTGACGCGCGCTTCAACGTGCCCGACACGCGCAACCGCGCGATGAACATGCTCGAGGACGTGCTCGCGGGCATGGCCGGACTGACGGTGTTCGGAACGATCGTCGGCTTTCTCGTGTGGGTCATCCGCTCGATCATCAGCTATCGTTCGTGGCAACACATCGTGAAGATCCAGACCGAAGCGCACTCGAAAATCTTCGACCGCCTCAACAGCAACGAAGAGCTGATCGCGTACATCCAGTCACCGGCCGGCCAACGGTTCCTGACGTCGACGTCCACGGCGGTCGATCTCTCGCCGCGCAGCATCGGCGCACCGGTGGCCCGCATCCTGTGGTCGGTGCAGGTGGGCGTCGTCATCGCGTTCGCCGGCATCGGCCTGTTCGTCGCGAGGAACATCATGATGGAAGAGGTCGCGCAGGTCCTGTACGTCCTGTCAATCCTCGCGATGTCGCTCGGCGTCGGGTTCGTCGTGTCGGCGCTCGTCGCCTACTTCCTGTCGCAGCGCCTCGGTCTGCTGGAACCGCGAACGACTCATGCGTGACATGACCTTCTCCGAGATCGAGCGGCTCGGCGCAGCGGTCGGCGAGGCCGACGAGGCGTTCCACATGGACGAGGACGCGTTCCGCGTGTTCTACGAGCGCACGGCCCGATCCGTGTGGGCCTATCTGTCGCGGATGACGGGTGACGCGCGGCTGGCCGACGACCTGCTGCAGGAGACCTACTATCGCTTCCTTCGCGCCGGCGGCACGCACGAGAGCGACGCGCACCGGCGCAACTATCTGTTCCGCATCGCGACCAATCTCGTGCACGACCATCGCCGGCGGCCGCGCGCGGATCGGGTCGAGATGACCGAGCAGATCGAAGCCGTCGACGCGCGCCTCGACACCAACGCCGCGAACCTCGCCGAGCGGACGGTGCGGCGCCTCGATCTCGCGCGCGCGATGGGACGGCTGAAGCCGCGCGAGCGCCACATGCTGTGGCTCGCGTACGCGAACGGATCGTCGCACCGGGAAATCGCCGACGCGCTCGGTCTCAAGCGCGCCAGCATCAAGCTGCTGCTGTTCCGGGCCCGCCGCCGGCTCGCGAACCTGCTGCGCGAGTCGGGAGCCTGACGTGGAGTGCGTGCGCGAACAGGACATCGTCGACGCCGTCGCGAGCGGTCGCTGGCCGCACGCGTGCGACCCGTCGCTCGCGGCGCATGCCGGCGAGTGCGACATCTGCCGCGACGTCGCCGCCGTCGCGGTCGCCCTGCGCGACGATGCGTTCGACGCGCGTCACGAAGCGCGGCTGCCGTCGGCGGGACTCGTGTGGTGGCGGGCGACGATTCGCGCGCGCGCCGAAGCGTCGCGCGTGGCCGAGCGGCCGCTCACCGTGGCGCAGGGGATTGCCGGCGCCTGCGCCGTGGGCCTCGCCTGCGGTCTCGCCAGCGTCGCGTGGCAATCGGTGCAGCGCTTCCAGCGGCTCGGCGAAATTCTCGCGGGCCTCGACGCGAGCACGCTGCAGTTCGCCTCGTCGTCCGCGTCCATCCTGCAGCGCGCGCTGCCGCTCGTCCTCGGCCTCGGCGCATGCCTGCTCATCGCGCCGATTGCGGTCTACCTTGTGCTCTCAGACGATTGAATCAGTAGGGCTCGTCGGCCCCAGGTAGAACAGATACGGCGGAACGACTCGCGGACAGCAGCGCCTGCGGCCACACCGCGCCGCGGACATGCGAATCCGCGGCGCGGTGTCAGCGACAGCTCGCGGCGGGGGTGGGACCCCGCCGCCAGTGAAAAAAAGAAGACATTCTCTCTGCGCTGATTTCGCTGTGCCCTTATTCTGCGCGCAACGCGATCATTGGATCGACGCGCGACGCGCGCAGCGCTGGCGCGGCGCACGCGGCGATCGCTGACGTAAGGAGCAGCAGGGGCGCGGCGGCAAACACCAGCGGATCGACCGCGGTGACGCCGAACAGCATGCCGGCGAGCAGGCGCGTCACCGCAAGGGCGAGCGCGCAGCCGCAGACGATGCCGGCACTCGCGAGCAGCAGGCCCTGCTTCAACACGAGCGTCAGGATGTCGCGGCTCGCGGCGCCGAGTGCGAGACGGACGCCGATCTCCGCCGTCCGCCGCTCGACGGTGTACGCCATCACACCGTAGACCCCCGCCATCGCGAGACACAGGGCCAGCGCGGCGAACGCGCCGACGAGCAGCGTGCGGAAGCGCGGCGTCGCGACCGAGGTGGAAAGCGTCGAAGTCATCGTGTTGGTGCGGACGGGGACGTCGGCATTCGCGCGGCGAATCACCTCGCCAAGCGACGGCGCCACGATCGAGGGATCGGCGGCCGCCGTCCGTGCGACGAGCGTCAGCGCGGTCGCGTAGCGGGGATGCTGCTCGAACGGCATGTACAGCTCGGGCTGCGGCGCGCGCGACGGATCGATCGTCCGCACGTCGCCCACGACGCCGACGATCGTCATGAAGTTCGGTGAATCGAGGCCGCACGCAATCCGGTGGCCGATTGGATCGCGGCCGGGAAACGACTGCCGCACGAACGCCTCGTTGACGATGACGACAAACGGCGCGTCGAATCGATCGCCTTCCGAGAAATCCCGTCCGCGCCGCAGCGGAATGCTCATCGTCTTGAAGTAGTCCGGCGTGGCGACCGTGAACAGCGCCTGCGGCGACAGAATGCCCAGCGTCTCCGGACCCGGTCCTCCCTCGACCCAGTAGCCGCCGCTCGAACGCGAGGGCGTGGACGGCAGCCCGCGCACGCCGGCGACCGACTGCACGCCGGGCAGCGCGGCGAGCTGCGCGCGTACCGACGCGTAGAACGCGGTCGCGCGCTTCGCACTGTCGAGATCTTTCGCGGGCACCGCGGTCTCGGCCACCAGCACGCGGTCGCTGGAGTACCCGAGGTCCACGCCGCCGAGCGCGAGGAAGCTGCGGATCAACAGGCCCGCGCCCACGACGAGCGCCACCGCCAGCGCGATCTCAATGACGACGAGCGCGCTGCGCAGTCGTGCGCCGCCGATCGCGAGCGCGCCCCGTCCGCCCTGTCGCAGCGACGTATTCAGATCGACGCGCGACGCCTGCATTGCCGGGGTGACGCCGAAGAGCAGGCTCGCGACCGCCGATGCCGCGAGAGCAAACGTCAAAACCTCCGCGTCGATGCGGACCTCTGCGAGTCGCGGCAATCCCGCGGGCGCGAGCGCGACCAGCGCGCGCACGCCCCAGCTCGCGAGCAACACGCCGCCGATCGACGACACGAGCGCCAGCACGAGGCTCTCGGTGATCAACTGTCGAATCAAACGGACGCGGCTCGCACCAAGCGCCGCGCGGACGCCGAGCTCGCCGGTACGGGTGGTCGCGCGTGTCAGCAGCAGGTTCGACACATTCGCGCACGCGATGAGCAGCACGAGTGCGACGGCGCCCAGCAGGAGATACAGCGTGTCCTTCGTGCTCCCGACGAGCCGCTCCTGCAGCGGCACCACTGCGGCGCCCTTGCCTTCGTTGCTCTTCGGATATTCACGTTCGAGCCGCGCCGCGATGCCGGTCATCTGGGCCTGCGCCTGCTCGACGCTCGTGCCCGGTTTCAGTTTCGCGACGACGAGGTAGTTGTGCGCCGAGCGGGACGTCGTCTCGGCGAACAGCCACGACGGCCCCCACACGTCGGTGCGCCCTGGAAAACCGAAGCCGGGCGGCATGACGCCGATGACGGTCAGCGGGAATTCGGCGACCGTCACCGTGGCGCCGACCGCCGCCGCCGGCTGACCGAAGCGGCGCAGCGCGAAGTCGTGGCCGACGACGGCGGTCATCGGACCGCCCGCTGTCTGCTCGGCCGGCTCGGGCAGCCGTCCCGCTTCGGGCGCGACGCCGAACACATTGAAAAACTCAGGTGTGACGCGCACGGCGTTCGCGTAGTCGGCGGTCCTCGCCACCGACACGCTCGTCTCGCCGCCGACGTAGTACGCCATCGCGTTGAACGACGTCGACGTGTCGTGCCAGTCGTGGAAGTCCGGGCCGGAGGCCTGGCCGCGAATGCCGGTCTTCCGCCAGTCGGTGGTGATGGCGACAATGCGGTCCGCGTCGGGATACGCCAGCGGCCGCAGCAGCACGGCGTTGACGACGCTGAAGATCGCGGCGTTCGCGCCGATGCCGAGGCTGAGCGTGAGAATCGCCAGCGCCGAGAACCACGGCTGCCGCGCCAGCGATCGCAGGGCATATCGCACGTCATGCGCAACGGTATCCATGGCCGCTTAGACGGCATCCGATCGCGAAAGCGTTGCGCTGAACGACTCGTGAGGCTGTCAGTCCCGAAGCTCGACGCGGTGGAGCCTGACGTCGAGCGGACTGCGATCCATCGTCACCGAGACGCGCGTGGCGCCGGCCGCAAGCCGCTCGAGCATCCCGGGGTCGCGCGAATCCTCCGCCGCGATGTCGGCCAACGCGACGACGTAGTAGTCGCCGGCCGGCAACCCGGCAATGAGATCGCGCCGCTCGGTCGGCGCAGCGCGAAGATCAGCCGAGCCTCGAGTCGGTGCGGGGATGCGAGCTGGCAACGGGGGCTGCGGAATGTACAAGCGCACGTAGCGCGAGTTGTCGTCCCACTTCGCCTTGTCGGTCGCGAAAGCGATGGCGACGTACTCGCGCGTCGCCAGCCCGTGCTCGTCGACGACGTTCAGCACGAGCTCGGTTCGCTTGTCGCTCAACACGACCTGCACGTTTCGAAGCTGCTGGCCCGGCTCGAACGTGACCGGCCGATCGAGCAAATCGACGTCGCCTTGCATGATCGACTTGACGGACCAGCGGCCCATGTTCCCCATCACGCGGACGACGCATGTCCCGACAACGCCCTGGACCCGAAACGTGCCGTCGGGCCCGAGGGCCGCGGTGCGCTCAGACTGGCACGGGCTGCTGTTCCCGAGCGATCCGACGCCCACCGTGATCTGATCGGCGTTTGGAGGAAGCGGGCTGTCGCCGTCGAACACGAGCTTGCCCGAGATGGTCGCGCCAGGACCGAGGGCGATCGTGAGATCTGAGATCGGCGCGCTGCCGACCGAGACGCGCAACCGGCCGAACTGCTGATCGTCGGGACCGGGACGTCCGCCGACGCCCGGACGCATCGACTGCACTTCGAGCTGATACTCGCCCGGAGCGAGCTTGAACCGGAACGTGCCGTCAGGTCGGACACCAGTGCCGCCGCCAGACGTCATCATGTCGATGAAGTCGCCGACCACGCGCGCGTTCACGTACGTGCCCATCGGCGCCGGTAGCCCGTTTGCATCGACCACTGTTCCTGACACGACGCTCGACACGCCGTCGAGCAGCATGATCTCGATGCCGCTCGTCGTCTGACCGCGCTCGACCTTGATCGGCTGCGCCTGATCGATTGAAAGAACGCCCGGATAGTACGTCGGCACCGGCTGCGACTCGCTCGGGTCATCGGGCGGAGCGTTGTTGCGGCTCTGCGCTCGAATCACGTAAGTGCCGGGCTCGAGCCGGGGCGCCCGGAACTCGCCGAGATCGTTGGTCGACGAATTGCCGCGCATTTGCGGCTTGCCGCGGCCCGATGGCGGCAGCCGGAGAATCTGAATCTGCACGAACTCCGCAGGCTCGCCGTGTGCATCGAAGATGCGGCCGACGATGACGCCGCCGCGGTACAAAGGAATACTCAAGCCCTCGAGAACTTGACCATCGGCGATCGTGACTACCGATCGGACGTTCGCCCGGATCGTCTTTCCAGCTTCGGGATACCGGCTGGTCATGTACCCGGATCGATCGACGAAGAGCGACACCGGCCCCGCGGGCACGTCGGTGAGCTTGAACGCCCCGGTGTCGTCGGTGAGCACCGGGGGACGATTGCCGGGCGCTTGCAGGCGGACGCGCGCACGCGGAAGCGCATTGCCGGTCTGCGCGTCGATGACGCGGCCCTTGATGATGGCGGTTCCGGTCGGCGGCGGTGGAGGACGATCGCGGGGCGGCGGCGGCTGCGCGTACGCCCCTATCGCCGTGAACGAAGCGCCGGCGGCCAGGGCGAATGAGGTGATGGCGGAGGCGGCGATTCCACGCGACAATCGCCGCAATCGTGATGCGGATCGATCTGGCATGAATGCTCCACCCATTAGACACCGAAAGCTGTCGCGCGGTCGGGGCGATCCGACGCTCGCAGCGATCGTCGCCACGGTCGCGGTAGCGTCGCTGCCAGCGATACTCCGCGTCGTGCGGACGATTCCGCTGCGCATCTCGCTCGATGCCAACGAAGGATGGAACGCGTATCAAGCGGTCGCCGCGGCCGCCGGCAGTCTCTATCCGCATCCGCCGACTTTGTTCTTCAACAACTATCCGCCGCTCTCGTTCTACCTCGTCTTTGGCGTGAGCCGATGGATTGGCGATCCGATCGTCGCGGGACGCCTGATCGCGTGTGCCGCGTTCGGCGCGCTCGCGGTGCTCGCCGGGCTTTCCGCTCGCCGGATGCGGTGCACGGCGGGCGAGGCGGCGTTCGCGGCCGTGCTGTTTGTTGCCGCGACGCTCTCGTTGAGCCACTACGTCGGCATCGACGATCCGCAGTTTCTCGGTCAGGCAGTCGCCGCGGCAGGTCTGCCGCTCGTGATTGCGGAGCCGCGCACCACGCGACGCCTCTGGCTGGCCGCCGCGCTGATGTCGGTAGGCATCTTCGTCAAGCACAACATCGTGGCGCTCCCGATCGCGTGCGTCGCATGGCTGTGGATGCAGGACCGCGCGGCCGCGATCCGGCTCGTCGCCGCTGGCGCGTGCTTCGCGATCGCAGGATTGGCTGTGTGCATGTGGGTGTTCGGCGCCGGATTTCTCGAAGGCCTGACGACGCCGCGCGGGTATTCGATGACGGAAACGGTGCGCGCGTTCGTGCGATGGATCGTCCGCATGCCGGTGTTCATCGCAGCGCTCGTCCTTCTTCTGCGACGATTCCCGCACGATCGCCACGTGACGTTCTGTGCGTGGTACGCCTTCGTCGCCTCCATCGCCGGCCTGGCGTTTCTTGGCGGCGATGGCGTCGACTGGAACGTGATGTTCGAGTCGAACTGGGCGTGGTGCGTGACCGCCGCAGTCGCGCTGAATCGATTGACGCCAGACTCGTTCGTAGCGCAGGCCCTTGGGCCTGCCAACGGCCACCAAGCAACGACGCACGATTCTGCGTCGAGCGGTCATGCGAGGTGGATGCTTGCGGTCGCGTTCCTGCTGCTGCCGCTCGTCGCGGCCACGCTCGCCGTTCGGCGCGCGTCGATCGAACCCACGTCGTCGCTGGCCTCGCGCATGGCTCGCGCGCCGGTGTTCGAGGACGACATCGCGTTCGTCGCGAGCCGCAGCGGGCCGGCGCTGTGCGAAGACCTCGCGCTGTGCTTCTGGGCCGGCAAGCCTGCAGGCGTCGATCTCCTCAACCTCGAACAGCAGGTGCGGCGCGGCACGCGGTCGATACCGGGGGGTAGGGGCCCCCGGAGTAATCAGATGGAATTGGTTGGCCTTCTCCTTCAGCGCCACTACAGCGTCGTGCAGATCGGCCTCGAGCATTCGCGGCTCGATCCCGCGGCACGCGACGCGCTCCGGCAATCCTACGTGATGGCGCGAATGGGCCATTCGCGCATCCTGTTCGTCCCGCGCGATCCGGAGGCCTTGACGTATAAGTAATCACTGTTCACGGGCGGCAAAGCCGGACTGCGTCCGATTTACGACGCACTGCTGAAGGTGGGACTCTCGGCCGGCACGGACATCAAGGCCTGTCCGTGCAAGACGATCGTTCCGCTCTACCGCAACCACGTCATCGCGCAGATCAAGCCGACGACCCGCACGCGGATGGATTTCGGTCTGGCGCTCGGCGCGACGAAGGCGCCGAAGCGGCTCGTCGACACCGGCGGGTTCAAGAAAGGCGATCGCATCACGCACCGAATCGAAGTCACGTCGCCGGCCGACATCGATGACGAGCTGAAGCGATGGCTGAAGAAAGCCTACGAGCTCGACGCGTGATGGACGCGGCGTTTCTCGATGACTTCCGGCAGACGCTCGATCGCGCGGCGGAGCGGCTGCTCGCGTACTCGGACGCCGAGGCAAGCGTCCGTCCGGCGCCGGGCAAGTGGTCGCGGAAGGAGATCATCGGACATCTGCTCGACTCGGCGTCGAACAATCACGGACGCTTCGTGCGCGCGCAGCTGCAGGACGATCTCGTGTTCCCCGGTTACGACCAGGACGCGTGGGTGCGCGTGCAGCGGTATCAGGAGCGGCGCTGGGTCGACCTCGTGCGCGCGTGGCACGCGTACAACCATCAGATCGCGAACATCATGGAAGCGGCGGACCCGAATGCGCTCGAGCGTCCGCGCACGCGCCACAATCTCCACGAGACAGCGTGGCAGGAAGTCCCGCAGTCAGAGCCGGCCACGCTCGAGTACTTTATGCGCGACTACGTCGGCCATCTAAAACATCATCTCGCCCAGGCGGTCCCGTGAGAGCGGGTCGCACATCAGCGGCGGCGTCTCGTAGCGCAGGCCTTTAGGCCTGCCACTTCCGCCTGGCAGCCCTGAAGGGCTGCGCTACGGGCGGCGGCCGTCAGTCCGGAGATCGTTCAGCCGCTTTTGAAGGAATCGTCGTTCCGGCTCGGAGCACTCGCACTCGAGCGCCACTTCGAAGTACTCGGCGGCGCGCACCGTGTCGCCGCTCTCTCGCATCAACTCGCCCATCGCCGCCGGCAGGAGATAGTAGCGAGCCAGCGCCGGATCGCCGGCGATGGCTTCGATCGCGGCGATGCCGGCGGGGGCGCCGTGAAGACGCGAGAGCGCGATCGCGCGGTTCAACGCGACGATCGGCGTCGGCTTGATGACGACAAGCGAGTCGTACAGATCAACGATGCGCGACCAGGGCGTGTCTTCGTACCGCGCGGCGGCCGCATGGCACGCGGCAATGCCGGCTTCGAGGTGATAGGTCGTCAACGTGTCGCCGGCGGCCGCGCGATCGAGATGATACATGCCGCGCTGGATGAGCGCCTGATCCCACCGCGAACGATCCTGATCGACGAGGCGCTGCAGCTCGGCGCCGTCGCCGACACGGGCCGGCAGGCGCGCGGCCTGCAACAACATCAACGCGAGGAGCGCATGGACCGCGGGCGTCGCCAGCGTCGGGTGATCCGCGACGAGCGACGCGAGACGAATGGCTTCGCCGCACAGCTCCGTCCGGATGAGATCGTCGCCTGCGTGGGCCGCGTACCCTTCGTTGAACAGGAGATAGATGACGTCGAGCGCCGACTCGAGGCGCAACGCGTACTCGGCCGGCTCGAGCTCGAACCGCACGTCCGCGTCGCGGAGCTGCCGCTTCGCGCGGACGAGACGCTGCGCGATGGCGTCTTCCCGCGACAGCAGGGCGCGCGCGATTTCGCCGACGCCGAAGCCGCACACCGTTTTCAGCGTCAGCGCGACGCGCGCCTCGCGCGACAGGATGGGATGGCACGCGAGAAAAATCATCGCGAGATCGTCGTCGCCGACCGCCGCCGGCTCGCCGCGCAACGTGATGGTTTCCCCGCTGAAACGTCGCATGCCGGCCGCGGCGGCCGGCGCGTGGGCATCGACCAGCGCGGCCACCACGTCGCTGCGATCCGCGAGCCACTTCTCGCGCCGCAGCACGTCGAGCGCGCGGTTTTTGGCGACCTGAATCAGCCAGGCCGACGGATTCGCCGGCACGCCCTCGTGCGGCCACATCTGCAGCGCCTTCACGAGCGAGTCCTGCGCAACTTCTTCCGCGAGCGCGATGTGACGCGGACCCAGAATGCGCGTCAGCGTCGCGACGACGTGCGCGAAGGTCTCGCGGAACCCGTCGATCACCGCAGAATCTCGACCTCGCGCACTTCGATGCTGCCGAAGTCGAGGTGCGGACAGTCGTTCGCGATCCTCAGCGCCTCGTCGTACGAGCCCGCCTCGATGACGAACAGTCCGCCGAGCACTTCCTTGCCTTCGGCGAACGGACCGTCGGTCACCATCACGCGGCCTCCGCTGCGCCGGACGACCCGGCCGTCGCCGTCGCGAAGCTTCTGGGAGCCGGCGAGGTTGCTGGCCTGTCTCAGTCCGTCGGCCCAGGCCGAATAGCGCTTGAAGATCGCCTGCAGTTCGGCTGGCGAGAAATTCGCGAACGCCTCGGGACTCTCACGGAGCATCAAGGTGTACTTGGACATCTGGCCTCCTATTTTCCTCTAGACGAATAGGAGTCACGAAAATCGACGGGGTGTAGGGATTAGGGATTGGGGATTAGGGATTAGGGATTAGGGATTAGGGATTAGGGATTGGGGGTTCAAGAATCGAATCCCGAATCCCCAATCCCGAGTCCCGGTTACTGCACAGAGAGAAGCGCGGCGGCGATCAGGAGCGCGATCGCGATTCCGGCGGCAAGTCCCAACGAACCAGCGAGGAGCGTTCCTACAAGTGCGAGACCACGGCGGGCCGGCTTCTCGGCGGTCTCAGCGATGGAGGCAGTCTCTGCGATGGCGAGCGCGGTATTCATTGTCGTACCCTGCGTATCGACAGGTTGTCGCGCAGGCTTTACTGCCTGCCTCTAATAATTGTGCATGAATCACGCCGGCAGCGCCCGCAGCTCCCGGCCGCCAAGATGGATGAACATCTCTTCGTCCGCCGCGCGCGCCGCGTCGACGCTCGCCGGCCACGGCTCGGGCATCTCCAGCAGCATGAGCGCGGCGCCGACCATCGCCATGTTTTTGCTGAAGTTGATCATCTCGTTCACGCGCTGCTGGGGATCCTGCTCCTCCCAGAACCTGTGCATCTGCAGCGTCACGGGAATGAGGAAGCCGATGATTGCGGCGAGCCCCTCCTTCGGTTTCAGGCCCGCGATGATGCTGAGGCCGCCGCCGAGCAGCAGCGCGCCAGTCGCGGGAATCGCCGCCTCAGCCTTGGGCACGCCTTTGGACTCGGCGTACTGACTCATCATCTTCTGATTGCGGAAGTGGTTGATCCCGTTGTAGACGAAGAAGCCGCCGAACATCGCCCGGCCGAGAACGAACAGCACGCGCATAAACTCCTCCTGAGAGAGTCGATGCACCCTCTGTGCCTCGCGACGGTCGACGGAGGCTATCTCAGGCGTTGCCGATCGAGCGACCCTGGATGACGTGAATCAGCAGGAAGATGATCGCGACGACCAGGAGGATGTGTAACACGCCGCCCAGCGTGTTGGTCGTGATCACCCCGAGGAACCATAAAATCAGGCACAGGAATACCAAAAACAGCATGTCGCCCCCTCTGCGCTCAACAGAATGCGAATGCCTTGCCAGCTCGACGATGCTTAGGCGCGCGCCGCGGCGAGCGCTTGTTCGATGTGCGCGGTGTGATGCCGGCAGTGCCACGCGTACATCGCGATTGATTCGTCAATCGGCACGCGGCCCCACAGCGGATGCACGAACGCTTTGGTCAGATCCCCCTCGGGGAGCGCACGCAGGAACGCGATCCATCGGCGATGCAGCGCGTCCAGGAGCGCGATCGAGACGTCGATGGGACACGTCTTCACGTCGGGAAGCTCCGCCCACAACTGCTCTTCGTACGTCTTGACCGCCGGCATGTCCTCGGTCGCCGCGAGCTTCATCCTTATATAAGCGTTCATGTGGCTCTCGGGCACGTGGTGGACGACCTGGCGAATCGTCCATCCTCCCGGCCGGTACGGCGTGTCGAGCTGCGCGTCGGTCAGGCCGCTGACGAGCGATCGCATCCGGGACGGCAACTGTTCGATCGTCGCGAGATACTGCTCGCGCGCGGCGCGATCGAGCGGCGTCTTCGGCCGCTCCATCGGTCCGACGGGATATCGGAGCTTGTCGATGTCGCTCATGATCGTCTCCTCCTGGTAGTGTGCCGCGATTGCCGAAGATCGTCGAGAGGCAGAAATGCCGTCGATCGACGAGGTCGCGCACGTTGTAGGATTCCAGACTGCGGCGACGCTTCGGCATCATTTCCGGCGAGCGTTCCGCACGTCGCCCACGGCGTACCGCCGCCGGTTCAGCTTCAAGTGAGGATTCATATGCGTCGAGCGTCTGTGACCTTCGCACTCGCCTTGTCATTGGCGGCGCTGATGCCCGCGCCGTTCCACGCGCAGCGACCCCCTTCGACCCTTCGAGAGCCTCAGGGTCGCCCCGAGCAAAGTCGAGAGGCGACAAGTTCAGGGCAGGCTGCTGGCCGGGGCGGCGGCGGTCAGCCTGCCGCCGGCGGCGGCCGCCCGCCGGCGATCGACGAACGCACGAGCGGCATGCAGAAGTTCGACGGCTACTTCCCGATCTATTGGGAGGAGCGGACCGGATCGCTGTTCCTCGAGATCCCGAAGCTCGAGACCGAGTTCCTGCTCTCGACCGGACTCGCGGCCGGTCTCGGATCGAACGACATCGGCCTCGATCGCGGGCAGGGCGGTCAGGGCCGCGTCGTGAAGTTCGAACGGATCGGTCCGAAGATCCTGCTGACGCAAGGCAATCAATCGTTCCGATCGAGCAGTGTCAACCCGGCCGAGCGCAAATCCGTCGAGGATTCGTTCGCCAAGTCGGTGCTCTGGGGGTTCACCGTCGCCGCTGAGAGCAACGGACGCGTGCTGGTCGACGCGTCAGACTTCCTGCTCCGCGACATTCACGGCGCCGGCGGCGCGTTGCGGCCCGGTCCGTACCGCGTCGATCGCACGCGCAGCGCGTTCTACCTGCCGCGCACGAAAGCGTTCCCGAAGAACACCGAGATCGAAGCGCTGCTCACCTTCGCCAGCGACGCCGCGGGCGGGCGCGGCGGTGGCGGCGGCGGACCGCAGCAGGGTCCTCCACCAATCGGCGAAGCCGGCGCAGGAGGACGCGGCGCGGGCGGCGGCGGTCGCGGCGGCGGCCTCTTCTCGGGAACGGTCGCGAGCGTCACGCCGACAGCCGACTCGGTGACGATGCGCGAGCACATTTCGCTCGTCGAGTTGCCTGACAACAACTACAAGCCGCGCTGGGACGATCCGCGCGCCGGCTACGGCGGCCTCGCGTACGTCGACTACAGCGTTCCCATCGGCGAACCGATGCAGATGCGCTACATCCGCCGCCATCGCCTCGAGAAAAAAGATCCGAACGCGGCCCCGGGAACATTGTCCGAACCGGTCAAGCCGATTCAATACTGGGTCGACTCGGGCGCGCCGGAAGACGTCAAGAGAGCGCTGCTCGAAGGCGCGAGCTGGTGGAGCCAGGCGTTCGACGCCGCCGGATTCCGCAACGGCTTCAAGGTCGACGTCCTGCCAGAGGGCGCCGATCCGATGGACATCCGCTACAACATGATCAACTGGGTGCACCGCTCGACACGCGGCTGGAGCTCGGGCGGCACCGTGTCCGATCCGCGCACCGGCGAAATCATCAAGGCGACGGTGACGCTCGGATCGCTGCGCGATCGCCAGGACTACATGATCTTCGAAGGCCTGTTGTCTCCTTACTCAACGGGTAACGAGCGGCCTTCAATTCTCTACGAGTCGGCCCTCAAGCGCATCCGGCAGCTCGCCGCGCATGAAACCGGCCACACTCTCGGCCTGGGCCACAATTTTTATGACAGCGCGAAGGGCTGGATCTCGGTCATGGACTATCCGCATCCGCTGGAAAAGCTGCGGGAGGACGGCACGATCGATTTGTCTGAAGCCTACCCGCAACAGATCGGCGATTGGGACAAAGTGGCGATCAACTATGGGTATCGGCAGTTCGCTTCCGGCGCGGACGAGAAAACAGCTCTGGCGAAAATCTTGGACGACGCGTGGTCGCAGGACATCCGGTACCTGACGAACCAGGATATGGACGTTCATCCGCG
>DASYQZ010000055.1:0-4302 GCA_036004865.1 Vicinamibacterales bacterium | reverse complement strand
CGCTGCTCGTCGTCTGCGCCGCGTGCTCCCTGACGAACCTCGGGCGCGCCGCGCTGTTTGCGATGTCCTTCGCCGAGAGGTAGATCAGCTTCGTGATCTTCTCGATCTTCGGGTAGTTGATGCGATCCCAGGTGTCGTTGGTGGTGTGGTAATCGGGGTGTTCGCCGGTGTTGAACAGCATCATCGGCACGCCTTTGACGGCGAACGGGTAGTGATCGCTCCGCGAGAACCAGCCTTCGGGATCGTCGAGGTCGGTCTTGTAATCGAGCTTCAGTCCGATCGCCTGATTCTGCGCGTCGATGACGCGGCGAATGTCCGGGTTGTACAGCGTGCCGACGACGTTGACCTGGTTGCGGTTCTCTTCGGCGCGGGTGTTCCATTGCGGATCGTCTTCGTCGCGCCCGATCATGTCGGAGTTGATCACCGCCACCGTGCTCGCCAGCGGCACGATCGGATGGTTGATGTAGTGGAACGCGCCAAGGAGTCCGTCCTCTTCGGCTTCGAAGATCAGGAACATGAGACTTCGTTTCGGCGCGGCGCCCGCGGCGCGAAACGCTTCGGCGACCGCGATGACGGCCGCGCACGCCGACGCGTTGTCGTCGGCGCCGTGATAGATGAACGGGCCCTTCTGGCCGACGTGGTCGTAGTGGCCCGTGACGAGCACGTACTCGTTCCTCAACGCTGGATCCGATCCTTCGATGACGCCCACGACGTTGCGCGTCTGCACCACCGTGCGGTCCGTGAGGGCGCGGCGCATGCTCACCGTCACGTCAGGAATCGCGATCGAGCGCGGCTGTCCTGTCCTGTCTATCTGGTCCTGGAGCGCGTCGATCGTGTTTCCGGGCGCGAGCAGCGTGTCGGCCGTCTGACGTGAGATGGTGAAGAACGGAAGGTCGAGATACGGGCTGGTCAGCGTGTGCGCCGGACGATCGGTCCGGATCTGACCGTTCGTCGGACCGCTCGGCGTCCGCGGCCGTGTCCGGTCGGGCGTCTTCTCCTGGACGATGAGAATGCCGGCGGCGCCGTGCTGGCGAATCACTTCGGGCTTCCACCAGTTGAAGGCGTGCACGGTGTTGAACTTGCCTTTGAAGCGGCTGCTCGCGTCGTGCTCCTGCGGCTCGTGCGTGAGGACCATCACCACCTTGCCGCGCACGTCGATGCCCTTGAAGTCGTCGTAGTTGTATTCCGGCGCCGTGATGCCGTAGCCGGCGAAGACGAGCGGCGCGCTGACCTCGACGTCGACGTTGCCCTGGCGCGACAGCGAGAAATCGGGACCCATCGCGAAGTCGCGCGCCGTCGCGCCAATCTTCGCGCGCAGGTACGTGCGCTCGCGATCGGGCGCCGCCTCGACCATCGGGAAATTCTGGAAGTAGGTGTTGTTGTCGCCGACCGGCTTCAGGCGCGCGCGGTGGTAGAAGCCGGCGATGTATTCCGCGGCGATGCGCCCTTCGTGGCTGAGCGAATCGCGGCCGCCCATCTCATCCGACGCGAGAAAGTAGATGTGACCCTTGAGTGCGTCGGCCGTGATTGAGGCGAGGCCGGCATCCGGATCGGCGGCATGCAGCACGGCGACGACTGCGACGCCTGCGACGATGATTGGAACGGCGAGTGCTGAGGTAACGCGGCGAGAGCGCGGCATGAGGCCCTCCCCCCTGTGAAATTGCCGAAATTGCCGAGATTGTCGAGATCGCACCGACGAGCGAGCGAAGCCCGATTCGTGCGCGAAATGGTAATGCCGATTTCGCACGTCCCTTGCGCAAAAAGATCATCAGCCGGGCGTACCATGTCGGACATGACCACACTGCGAGTTTCACGACGCCAGTTTCTGAATCGCGTCGGCGGCACGACTGTGCTTGCGGGTGCGTCAGACGTCATTGCCAACGCACTCCAGTCGACACCCTCGTCCTCCGCGGGATCCTTGACGGACATCGGCGGCTTGCGAGTGGGCCACTTCACCGATCCGCGCCGTCCCACGGGCTGCACCGTCATCCTGTTCGACAAGCCGGCGTCGGCTGGCGCCGACTACGACGGCTCGGCGCCGGCGGAATCGCTCGGCGTCGTGCTGCAGCCCGTCAGCCCGCTCGAACACATTCACGGCATCCTGCTCGCCGGCGCCGGACCGATGGGCCTCGGCGCGTCCGCCGGCGTGGTGCGCTTTCTCGAGGAGAACAAGGTCGGCTACGACTGGGGCGTGCCGAACGTACGCATCCCGATTGTGGTCGGCGCAGCGATCGACGATCTCTCCATCGGCGACGGCCGCATCCGCGTGGGGCCGGAAGAGGCCTATCGCGCATGTCAGGCGGCGGCGACGGCTGCTGTTGCCGAAGGCAGCGTCGGCGCGGGCGCGGGTGCGACTGTGGGCAAGATGTTCGTCGGGCGCGGCATGCCGGGAATGAAAGGTGGCGTCGGCTGCGCATCGGCGCGCCTCGGCGACGTCGTGATTGCGGCGCTCTCCGTGGTCAACAGCGCCGGCGATATCGTCGACCGACAACAGGGAACGATCGTGGCAGGAGCGCGAACCGCCGACGGCCGCGGCTTCGCGCGAACGGTGGACGTCTTACGCCGCGATCTGGAAACGCGGCCGGTCGCCAACGCGGCAATCGCTGACGCTCCACTGCGCGCCACGATGCTCGCGGTGGTGGGGACCAACGTGGCGCTCACGAAGACGCAGTTGACGAAGCTCGCGATGATGGCGAACACTGGCGCGTCCCGCGCGATCAATCCGTATCACACGCAAGGCGACGGCGATCAGGTGTTCGCGGTGTCCACCGGCCTGTCGAACGCTTCGGTATCACTGACGGCGCTCGGCGCGATCGCGGCGGAGCTCCTGGCCGACGCCATCGTGCGTGCGGTGAAGACGGCCACGGGATTGCCGGGCTGGCCGGCCGTCAGGGATCTGTGACACGCAAGAGATAGTTCTGATCCGCATGACACCTCTGGTCGACGTGGTCGGGCTCACCAAGTACTACGGCAGCAAGCGCGGCGTGATCGACCTGTCGTTTCAGGTCGACGACGGCGAAGTGTTCGGCTTCCTCGGCCCCAACGGCGCTGGCAAGACCACCACGATGCGCCTGCTCATGTCGTTGCTCTTCCCCGACAGCGGCAGCGCTCGCATTGCGGGCCTGGACTGCTGGCAGCGATCGGTCGCTGTGAAACGGGTGCTGGGCTACCTGCCGGGCGAGCTCGCGTTCGATCCCAACCTCACAGGCGGACAGATCCTCGCGTACTTCGCCAACCTGCGCGGCGGCGTCGACCGCGCCTATCTCGACCGGATCATCTCGAGGCTCGACCTCGACACGAGCCGCCGCTTCCGTCACTACTCGCACGGCAACAAACAAAAAGTCGGGGTGATCCAGGCCTTCATGCATCGAGCGCGGCTGCTGATCCTCGACGAGCCAACGACCGGCCTCGACCCTCTCAACCAGCACGAGTTCGGCCGGATGGTGGCCGAAGTGCGCGCCGAGGGTCGCACCGTGTTCCTGTCGTCGCACATCCTCTCGGAGGTGGAATCGATGTGCGATCGCGTGGGCATCATCCGCGACGGCCGCCTTGTGCGCGTCGGCAGCGTCGCGGAGTTGAAGAACATCAAGCACCACGAGGTGGATCTGACCTTCACGACCGCACCGCCGGCGGACGCGTTCCGCGGAGTGGCTGGCGTCGCGCGGCTGGAGGTGTTGCCCGACGGTCGTACGCTGCGAGTGACCATCCACGGCGACGTCGATCCGTTAATCAAGATGGCGGCGCGGTACCCGCTCGCCAACTTCGTCAGTCGCGAGCCCAGCCTGGAAGACGTGTTTCTGCGTTTCTACCAGGCCGATGTGGTTTCGTAGTGTCTTCCTGAAGACGGTGCGCGACTACCGCGTCCCGATCCTGGGCTGGGGGATCGGGATGGGAATACTCGCGCCGATTGTCTTCGCGGGTGTGACCCGCGTGTTCGTCAACTCGCAAGCACGGGCCGAGCTGCTTGCATTGACACGGAATCCGGCACTGCGGCTGTTCGCCGAGCCCGTCGACGTTCTGACGCCAGGTGGATATGCGACCTGGCGCCTTTCGCTCGTTCTGCCGCTGCTCGCGATCTGGGCGCTGCTGACCGTCAGCCGCACGCTGCGCGGCGAAGAGGAGCACGGTGCGCTCGACCTGCTGCTGTCCGTCCCGCGATCCCGCCTGCGGCTCGCAGCTGAAAAGCTCGGCGCAGTTGCCATCTCGCTGCTGGTGATCGGCGTGCTGATCGCGGTGTCCGCGTTCGTCGGCGCTGTGGCGATCGGTGTAGACCTGGACCCGGGCCGGGCGCTCCTGTTCGGC
>DASYQZ010000054.1:0-13083 GCA_036004865.1 Vicinamibacterales bacterium | reverse complement strand
ATGGGATCAAGTTCACCGCGCCCTGGCCGACGACGATCGCGATCATTCCGGCCGGGTACGCAGACGGGCTCGACATGCGGCTGGAAGGGCGCGGCGCGGTACTGATTCGCGGAGTCCGCGCGCCGATCGTCGGCTCCGTGTGCATGGACATGATGATGGCCGACGTCACCGGCCTCGACGTCTCGCCGGGCGACGAGGTCGTCATCATCGGATCGCAGAAATCGCCATCAGGCCGGACCGATCGGATCGACGCCCGTGAAATGGCCGCGGTGATCGGAACGATTCCGTGGGAGATTGTCTGCAGGATCGGATCTCGCATACAGAGGATCTACACGTAGATTGGTAAATTGGTAAATTGGTAAGTTGGCGAGCGGTGAATTGGCTAGGTGATTTACCAAGTTACCAACTCACGAACTTGCCAACTGGTCTGGCCGACTATGGCGAAGCGTCCTTCGACGGTGTTTGTGTGTCAGGAATGCGGCTCGCAATCGCCGAAGTGGCTCGGACGCTGTGTCGAGTGCGGGGCGTGGAACTCGTTCGTGGAGGAGCGGCCCCAGTCGCTGGAGAATGCGGCGACGCCGCACCGGTACGCGACGGGCGCGCAGTCCGCGAGCGCTCGGCTGTACGCGGACATCCGGATCGAACAGAACGAGCGGCTCTCCACCGGTATCGGCGAGTTCGATCGCGTCCTGGGCGGCGGCGTCGTGCCTGGATCGCTCGTGCTGCTCGGCGGCGAACCGGGCATCGGCAAGTCGACGCTCCTGCTGCAGGCGGCCGCCATCGTCGCGCGGACGATCGGTCCCGTCCTCTACAGCTCCGGCGAGGAATCCGAGCACCAGATCAAATCGCGCGGCGAGCGCCTGGCGGTCGGCCGCGCGCCGCTGTACCTGCTCGCCGAAACGTGCCTCGAGCGCATCCTCGAGGAGATCGCGCGCATCAAGCCCGCGCTCGTCATCGTCGACTCGGTGCAGACGATCTTCTCGCTGAAGTTTCAGTCGGCGCCCGGCAGCATCGGTCAGGTGCGCGAGGCGGCGACGCAACTGCTCTTCACCGCGAAAGGGCAGAACGTCCCGACGTTCCTCGTCGGCCACGTCACGAAGGACGGCAGCCTCGCGGGACCGAAGGCGCTCGAACACGTCGTCGACACGGTGCTGTACTTCGAGGGAGAGCGTCACCACTCGCATCGAGTCGTGCGCGCCGTCAAGAATCGCTTCGGCGCGGTCAGCGAGCTCGGTGTGTTCGAGATGACGTCGGCGGGTCTGATTCCCGTACCGAATCCGTCGAAGATGTTCCTGGCCGAGCGTCCGTCCAACGCGCCGGGATCCGCCGTGCTCTGCTCGGTCGAAGGATCGCGGCCGATCCTCGTCGAGGTGCAGGCGCTCGTCAGCTCGAGCACGTACGGCACCGCCCGCCGCATGGCGAGCGGCATCGATCAACAACGGCTGTCGCTGCTGCTCGCGGTGCTCGAAAAGCGCGCCGGCCTGAATCTGATTGGCGACGACGTGTTCGTGAACGTCGCGGGCGGGATGACGGTGGACGAGCCTGCCTCGGATCTGGGCGTGCTGGCGGCGGTCGCATCGAGCGTGCGCAACCGGGTCATTCCGGCGACGACCGCGATGTTCGGCGAGGTCGGCCTGGCGGGGGAGGTGCGCGGCATTACGCAGGCGGCGCTGCGCGTGCGGGAAGCGGCGCAAATGGGATTCCGCCGCTGCATCATGCCCGAGGCCAACGTCGAGTCGCGCTCCGAAGATTCGGGGCCGTCAGGTGGCGATTGCGAGCTGGTGGGGGTCCGCACGGTCGGGGAGGCGCTCGACTACTTGCTCGCCTAGGCGACGTAAAGAATGTACATAGCCACGTACATCTCGTGACAATCGGTGATATCTTTCCGGGGACTTCGCCGCCCGGGCCTTCATCCTCATTCTCTTAAGGGGCGGCCGGCGTTTCATACACGGGGGTCGGAACCATGGCTTGGTTTGCGCTCGCGCGTGTGCTCTTCGTGATCGCTGTCGCTTACGCCGCCGCGCTTCTGCAGCCTTTTCCGGTCGGCCTGCCCGCGAACATCGTCCTGGCTCTCGCCCTCGCCGCGCTGGTGGTCTACTTCGAAAGCCGGCTGCGCGAGACCGCCGTCACGCGCGTCATCGGCGCGTTGATTGGCTGCGCGATCGGTCTCGCGATCGCGCACATGATCGTCGGCGGTCTGTTCTGGGCGGACAGCGGCGATCGCCGAGTCGAATTCCTGCACAGCTTCACGTTGATCGTGCTGCCGTACCTGGGCCTCGTGCTCGGCGGTAAGCACGGTGAGTGGCTCGAGCCGGCGCGGCTCGTCAGCCTGTTCCACGCCGCCGGACCGCAACGCCGCTACAAGATTCTCGACACGAGCGTCATCATCGACGGCCGCATCGCCGACGTTTGCGAGACCGGCTTCGTCGACGGCACGCTGGTCATTCCGCAGTTCGTCTTGAAAGAGCTGCAGCTCGTCGCCGACTCGGCCGATTCGCTGAAGCGCAACCGGGGCCGGCGCGGCCTCGACATTCTCCAGAAGATTCAGAAGATGTCGGGCGTCGAAGTGATGATCTCGGATCTCGATTTTCCCGACGTCCGCGAAGTGGATCTCAAGCTGATCGAGCTCGCGCGATCACTGCAGGGCAAGATCGTCACCAATGACTTCAACCTGAACAAGGTCGCGCAGCTCCGCGGCGTCGAGGTGCTGAACGTCAACGAGCTCGCGAACTCGCTCAAGCCGGTCGTGCTGCCGGGCGAGATCATGAAGGTGTTCATCCTGAAGGAAGGCAAGGAGTACAACCAGGGCGTCGCGTATCTCGACGACGGCACGATGGTCGTGGTCGACAACGCGCGCAAGATGATCAGCAAGACCGTCGACATCGTCGTCACCAGCGTGCTGCAGACGACGGCGGGGAAGATGATTTTCGGCCGCTTCATCGAGGCCGGCGCCGCCCCCACCCCGGTGGCCGCGTCGCCCGTCGAAAAAGAAGAGAACGGACGCGCCCGCGTTCGAACCGTCGCGACCTAGACGTTAAACAAAATCCTGCCGCCCCCGCGTCTTTAGAATGACGCGATGCCGCGGCTCACCATCGAGCAGGCTTGCGAAGCAGACAGGAGCCAGGCATCAGCATTCGCGTGCGCTAATCTACAATGAGCGGCGTTGCGCATCCCTCCGTACCACTGGTGGCGGACTGTCTTTTTTCTCATCCCTGCGATCACGGTGTACACGATCGTGCTCGGCGCCGCGTCGATCGTGTCGAGCCTGTTCGACTCGCGGGGGCATTTCGCGCACGGGTGCGCGCGCGCCTGGTCGTGGCTGATTCTGAAAACGACCGGCGTCCGCGTCGCCGTTGAGGGAGTCGAGCGTCTCACGCCCGGCACGACGTATGTGTTCGTGTCGAATCATCAGAGCATTTACGACACGCCGGTGGTCTTCGCGTCGCTGCCGTTTCAGATTCGCATCATCGCCAAAGAATCGCTCGCGCGGTTTCCCGTGCTCGGCTGGCACCTGAAGCGCGGAGGGCATCTGTTCGTCGATCGCAAGCATCCGGATCGCGCCGGCATCCTGAAGCGGTGGCGCGCGCTGGTGTTGGAAGGCGTGTCGCTGATCATCTTTGCGGAAGGCGGACGCAGTTGGGACGGCCGCGTCGGCCATTTCAAGGCAGGGAGCTTTCTCCTGGCGATCGAGGCCGGACTGCCGGTCGTGCCGCTCGCGATCATCGGCACGCGTCAGGTGATGCCGAAGGGGCGGCTGCGGACCGAGCCGGCGGACGTGAAGCTGATCGTTCACGATCCGATTCAGCCGCCGGACGTCGCGGCGCCGACGGTGCGCGACGCCCGGGCCCTCGCCGCGCGCACGCGTGACATCGTCGCGGCCGCCGTCGAGGCGCGGCAGCCGAGCAGCGTGTAGTGATGGCCGCGCGCGATGCGCGACGGCATCGAGCGGGAGGCCGAGGCGCTCGGCCGCTTCCTGGGCACTTCGTGCAGCGTCCGTATAACATGAAGCTTTCAGCTCTCAGCGCTTGGATGCTCTTACCGCTGGTGCATGATGCCGAGAGCTGAGAGCTGAGAGCTGAGAGCTGAGCGCTACAGGCGATGTACGTAAGTGCCATCATCGCCGCTGGAGGCCGCGGCCAGCGGTTTGGCGCGGCCGAGCCGAAGCAACTGCTGACGGTCGGCGGCCGGCCGATTCTCGAGCGCAGCGTCAGCGCGTTTCTCGCGCATCCGAACGTGGACGAGGTGGTGATCGCACTGCCGCAGGAGCTGGTCGAAAACCCGCCCGCATATCTTCGCGCGGCGGCGAAGCCGCTTCACCTGGTGGCCGGCGGCGCACGACGGCAGGATTCGGTGACCAACGGATTCCGCGCGGCCGCGACGGCGAGCGATGTGATCGTCATTCACGACGCGGCGCGGCCCTTTGCAAGCGCCGACCTCATCGCGCGGACGATTGCGGCCGCGGCCGAGTGCGGCGCCGCGCTGGCGGCGCTGCCCGCGCGCGATACCGTGAAACAGGGACACATGTCGCCTGTGGACAACACGACGTGGGTCGTCGCGGAGACGCTGCCCCGCGAGTCGATTTTTCTCGCACAGACGCCGCAGGCGTTTCGCCGGGACGTGCTGCATGCCGCGCTCGCGATCGCCGAGCGCGACGCCGTCGACGCCACCGATGAGGCGACGCTGGCCGAGCGCGCGGGACACCAGGTGCGCCTCGTCGAAGGGGAGGCGTCGAACATCAAGATCACGACGCCGGAAGACCTTTCAATCGCAGAGGCCATCGCCTCCGCAACGGATCGCTTGGCGAGACCCTTCCCGCCTTCGCTCCCGGACGCCCGCGAGCTACGGCGGGCAAGCGCGCTCCCGGCACGAACGGGACGCGCGGGTACGGGCTACGACCTGCATCGTCTCGTCTCCGGCCGGCCGCTCGTGCTCGGCGGCGTCACGATCGCGTCCGACCGCGGCGCGCTCGGCCATTCCGACGCGGACGTCGTGTGCCACGCGATTACGGACGCGATTCTCGGCGCCGCCGGCTTCGGCGACATCGGCCGTCATTTTCCCGATTCCGATCCGCGCTGGAAGGACGCGTCGAGCCTCGATCTGCTCGCCCGCGCAGCGCAGATGGTGTCGGCAGAAGGCTTCGAGATCGGCAACGTCGACGTGACGGTCGTCCTCGAGACGCCGAAGATCGGCGATCACGTCGACGCGATGCGTCAGGCCGTCGCCACATCGATCGGCATCGACGCGGCGCGCGTGAGCATCAAAGGCAAAACGAACGAGGGGGTCGACGCCATCGGTCGAGGTGAGGCGATTGCCGCACACGCAATCGCGTTGATCCGTGCGCGTTAGATTTGCCCCGAGCCCGACAGGTCAGTTGCACGTCGGCAACGTACGGACGGCGGTCTTCAACTGGCTGCTCGCGCGCGGCCGCGGCGGCACGTTCATCCTCCGCATCGAGGACACGGACGTCGAGCGCTCGACGCGCGATTCTGAATCGGCCATCCTGCGCGATCTGCGGTGGATGGGCCTCAACTGGGACGAGGGCCCTGACGTCGGCGGGCCGTACGGTCCGTATCGTCAGTCCGAGCGTCTGCATTTGTACGAGTCGTACGCGACACAACTCTTGAACGCCGGCGCGGCGTACCACTGCTTCTGCTCGACGGCGCAGCTCGAGACCGAGCGTCGCGACGCGGTTGCGGCAGGGCGACCGGCGCTGTATGCGGGGACGTGCCGCCGGCTGACGCGCGAGCAGGCGCAGTCGCGCATCGACGCCGGCGAGCGTCCGGCGATTCGGTTCCGCGTTCCGCAAGGTCGAGACGTCGTGTTCGGCGACATCGTGCGGGGCGCGATCAAGGTCAGCACCGACGTCATCGGCGATCCGGTCATCGTCCGCGCTGACGGCCATCCCGCGTACAACTTCGCGGTGGTCGTGGATGATGCGCTGATGGAAATCACGCACGTGATCAGAGGAGAGGATCACATTTCGAATACGCCGCGGCAGGTGCTGCTGTACGAGGCGCTCGGGTTTCCGCTGCCGGCGTTCGCACACCTCGCGCTGGTCATGGGTCCGGATCACAGCCCGCTCTCGAAGCGGCATGGTGCGACATCGGTGGCCGAGTTCCGGTCGAAGGGCTACTTGCCCGAGGCGCTCGTCAACTATCTCGCGCTCATCGGATGGTCGCCCCGCGGATCGGCGCATGGCCGATCCGCTGGAGACGACGCCAAGGAAATCCTGCCCATTGACGAGATGGCCCGACGCTTTGCGCTCGAGGACGTTGGTCACAGCGCCGGCGTGTTCGACGAGGAGAAGCTGGCCTGGGTCAACCGGCACTATCTGAAGGCGGCGGATCCCGTCCGCCTCGCGGAGTTGTCGGTGCCGTACTTCAACCAGGCCGGCATCCCGATGTCACCGAACGCGCAGGGCCTCGAGTTTCTGGCATCGGCGATGGCGATGGCGAGCGCGTCGGTCGATCGTCTGAATGAAGTGCCGGCGCGGCTCGCGCTGCTGTTCGACTACAACGTCGAGGCTGCGCTCGGCGACCCGCATGTTCGCGACGAGATGAACGGCGACGGCGCACGCGCCGTCGTCACCGCGCTCGCCGATGCGCTCGCGCAGTCGCCGCGGCTCGATCGTGAGCGGTTCCGCGCGGCGGCCAATCAGGTGAAAGCGCGGACCGGCCAGAAAGGGAAGTCGCTCTTTCATCCAATCCGGCTCGCGCTCACCGGCCGCGCCGAAGGTCCGGAGCTCGATCTCGCGGTGCCGGCGATCGATCGTGGCGCCGAGCTGCCGGCGGATGCCGGCATCCCGAAGATTGTCGGCTGTCGCGAACGCGCGACGGCATTCGTTGCTGCGCTCGAGCGATGAGCGTTCGAAGCACCAAGCACACGGCACCGTGTGATTCAGATGCGCATCTACGGCATTAATCCGGTCCTCGAAGCGCTGCGCGCGAAACGCGTCACCGCGATTCGCGTGTCGCCGCGCAGTGACGAACGTCTGGTCGGCATCGTCCGCCTCGCCGAAGAGCAGGGGATTCCGGTCCGCCGCGCGCACGCCCACGAGCTCAATCGGTTCGCGCACGGCGGATCGCACCAGGGTGTGGTCGCCGACGTCCTCGACCATGCGCATCTTGGCGTCGAGGATCTGCTGGCCGGCGCGCAGGGCGCAGCGCTGATCGTGGTCCTCGATCAGATTGAAGACCCGCACAACGTCGGCGCGATCCTGCGGACCGCCGACGCCGCCGGCGCGGACGGCGTCGTACGGCAGTCGCGGCACGCGGCGCGGCTGGACGGTGCCGCAGCCAAGGCCTCGGCGGGCGCCGTCGCGCACGTGAAGATTGCCGAGGTCGTGAACATCGCGCGAGCGCTCGAATCGCTGAAGGAGGCTGGCGTCTGGACCGTCGGCCTGACGGGCGATGCCGCCAAACGATACGACGACGTCGACTTCACGCTGCCGACGGCCCTCGTGTTTGGGGCGGAAGGGGCCGGGTTGCGGCGGCTCGTCCGGGAGCATTGCGACTGGCTGGTGTCAATCCCCATGAGTGGACACGTGGACAGCCTAAATGTGTCAGTTGCCGCCGGAATCGCGCTGTTCGAAGCGGTCCGGCAAAGAAATGTGGCACGCCGTTAAACCGTGTACAATTGCGGGTTGCGGAAAACGCGGGAAACTCAACTGTGGTAATTGCACACGGTTGCTTGCGCGTGTGGCACAGGACGTGCTAAACTTTGCCTTTTGTTCTGGCTGGCGTAGCTCAGTCGGTAGAGCAGCTGATTTGTAATCAGCAGGTCGGGGGTTCAAATCCCTTCGCCAGCTCCATCGGCACACGTGGGTAAGGTCCAGAAACACGCGATTCCAAACAACACACAGACAGTTGGCGAGGTAGCGAAGCGGTCAAACGCAGCAGACTGTAAATCTGTCGCCCTAGCGGCTTCGAAGGTTCGAGTCCTTCCCTCGCCACCCTCCTTTGCTCGCTTCGCGAGCTTCGGAGGGCAAGCCAGCGAGTGTGTTTGAGGAACCGGTAAGCGGCAAGAAACGAAGAGCGGGCTTGTCCGCCGAAGCGCCAAGGGCGCAGCGGGCGGCGCGAAGGCGGGAGTAACTCAGTGGTAGAGTCACAGCCTTCCAAGCTGTTGGTCGCGGGTTCGATCCCCGTCTCCCGCTCCATCCTCCGCTCGCTGCTTCGCAGCGAGCTACGGCTTGGCAAGCCAGCCCCTGTGCGGACGAGCGATGGAAGGTTCACCACGCCGAAGCTCGCCAGCGAAGCATCGAGCGAAGGCGGGCCGATGTAGCTCAGTTGGCAGAGCGCGTCCTTGGTAAGGACGAGGTCACCAGTTCAATCCTGGTCATCGGCTCCAGAATTCGGCTCTCACAAAGCGCGAGGATCTAGAGAATGGCTAAAGAAAAATTCGATCGCAGCAAACCCCACGTGAACGTCGGGACGATCGGTCACATCGACCACGGCAAGACCACTTTGACCGCGGCGCTGACCAAGGTCGCCGCCGACAAGGGCTGGGCGAAGTTCATCCCGTACGACGAGGTCGCGAAAGCGTCCGAGTCGCAGGGGCGCCGCGACGAGACGAAGATTCTCACGATCGCGACCAGCCACGTCGAGTACTCGACGGCCAAGCGCCACTACGCGCACGTCGACTGCCCGGGCCACGCCGACTACATCAAGAACATGATCACCGGCGCCGCGCAGATGGACGGCGCGATCGTCGTGGTCAGCGCGGTCGACGGCCCGATGCCGCAGACGCGCGAGCACGTGCTGCTCGCCCGTCAGGTCAACGTGCCGTACCTCGTCGTCGCGCTGAACAAGGTCGACGCGATTGACGATCCCGAGCTGATCGATCTCGTCGAGCTCGAAGTGCGCGAGCTGCTCAAGACGTACGGCTTCCCGGGCGACGACATCCCGGTGGTCCGCCTCTCGGCGCTCAAGGCGCTGCAGGGCGATCCGGAAGGCGTCGCGGGCGTCGTGAAGCTGATGGAGGCGCTCGACAGCTACGTGCCGCTTCCGCAGCGCGAAGTGGACAAGCCGTTCCTGATGCCGATCGAAGACGTGTTCTCGATCTCCGGCCGCGGCACGGTCGTGACGGGGCGCGTCGACCGCGGACGCGTGAAGGTCGGCGACGAAGTCGAGATCGTCGGATTCAGGCCGACGGAGAAAAAGGTGGTCACGGGCGTCGAGATGTTCCGGAAGCTGCTCGACGCGGGCGAGGCCGGCGACAACATCGGCGTCCTGCTGCGCGGCGTGGAAAAGGACGACGTCGAGCGCGGACAGGTGCTGGCGAAACCGGCCAGCATCAAGCCGCACACGAAGTTCAAGGGCGAGGTCTACATCCTGTCGAAGGAAGAGGGCGGCCGTCACACGCCGTTCTTCAACGGCTACCGCCCGCAGTTCTACATCCGCACGACCGACGTCACCGGCACGCTGCATCTGCCGGAAGGCGTCGAGATGGTGATGCCGGGCGACAACACGACGATCAGCGGCGATCTGATGGCGCCGGTCGCGCTCGAGAAAGGCGCGCGCTTCGCCATCCGCGAGGGCGGCCGCACGGTCGGCGCCGGTACGGTGACTGACGTTCTGGAATAGTGCTGACCGCTGAGCGCTGACGGCTGAAAGCTGATTATGAGAGACATCATCGCGCTCGCGTGCACCGAATGTAAGCGGCGCAATTACAGTACGACGAAGAACAAGAAGAAGACGACGGAGCGGCTGGAGTTCTCGAAGTTCTGCCGCTTCTGC
The DNA here is from genome assembly GCA_036004865.1 of Vicinamibacterales bacterium. Taxonomy (GTDB): domain Bacteria; phylum Acidobacteriota; class Vicinamibacteria; order Vicinamibacterales; family CAVVIG01; genus QHWF01. Next base: position 3,349 of record DASYQZ010000054.1, on the reverse strand, counting down.
CGGAAGCACACTCCGCACAAGGAGTCCAAGTGATCGTGTAATGCGGATTGCGGATTGCGGATTGCGGATTCATTGGTGATCGATCGTTGATCAATCCGCATTCCGCAATCCGCAATCCGCAATGAGTTAGGCCAGTAGCTCAATTGGCAGAGCACCGGTCTCCAAAACCGGGGGTTGGGGGTTCGATTCCCTCCTGGCCTGCCCACCTTCGCTCGCTGCGCGAGCTTCGGTGGGCGAGCCACCCTTCGCGTAACGGCAGTACGAAGAGGTCGAACATGGCGGAACCCACGACGCTCGAAACAGTGAGAGACGCGACCGGCGGACGCATCGAGCGCATGCGCTTGTTCCTGAGCGAAGTGCGCAACGAGCTGAAGCGCGTCACCTGGCCTTCGCAAAAAGAGGTGTACGCGACGACCGTCGTCGTCATCCTGACGTCGGCGTTCTTCGGACTGTACCTGTTCGTCCTCGACTTCGGGCTGAACAACCTCGTGCAGTGGATCTTCCGGAGGTTCGGGGCGGCATGACCGACGTCGCGACCAAGAACTGGTACATCGTCCACACCTATTCGGGGTTCGAGAAGAAGGTCGCCGAGTCGCTGCAGCAGCGCGTCGCGGCGTACGGGCTGCAGAACGAGATCGGCGAAATCCTCATCCCGACCGAGGACGTGGTCGAGATGCGCGGCGGGAAGAAGGTCGTCACCGCGAAGCGGTTCTTTCCCGGCTACATCCTGGTCGAGATGAACATGTCCGACCACGCGTGGCACGTCGTGAAGAACACGCCGAAGGTCACCGGCTTCGTCGGAGCGGGCGCGAAGCCGACGCCGCTCACGAAGGACGAAGTCGAGCAGATCCTGACGCAGGTGAAGACGGCGGCCGAGAAGCCGAAGCCGAAGTACATGTTCGAGAAGGGCGAGCAGGTGCGGATCAACGAAGGGCCGTTCACCAGCTTCAACGGCGTCGTCGACGAGGTGAACGTCGACAAGAACACGCTGAAGGTGATGGTCACGATTTTCGGCAGGTCGACGCCGGTCGAACTGGATTTCTTGCAGGTTGAGAAGATTTAGTCATGGCGAAAAAAATTCAGGCTCTCGTGAAGCTGCAGATTGCCGCCGGCAAAGCCACGCCGGCGCCGCCCGTCGGAACCGCGCTCGGTCCGCAGGGTGTGAACATCATGGACTTCTGCAAGAATTTCAACGCGAAAACGGCGAAGGACGAAGGCCTCATCATTCCGGTCGTTGTCACCGTCTACGCGGACCGGTCCTACACCTTCATCACGAAGACGCCGCCGGCAGCGGTGCTGCTCAAGCGCGCCGCGAACATCGCGAAGGGATCGGCGGAGCCGAACAAGAACAAGGTCGGCACCGTGACGAAAAAGCAGGTCGAGGACATCGCGAAGCTGAAGATGCCGGACCTGAACGCCGAGTCGCTCGAAGCCGCGGTCAAGACCGTGGCCGGTACGGCCCGCTCCATGGGCCTCGACGTCGTCGGGTAATTCCAGAGTGGGAGAGCCGAACGCGGCTCGCTTGAACCACGGGAGCAATAATTCATGCGCAAACGCGGAAAGAAATTCAGCGCCGCACGGGCTGTGGTCGCGACCGATCGCACCTATACGATCGAAGAAGCCGTCCCGCTCGTGCAGAAGGTGAAGTTCGCGAAGTTCGACGAGACCGTCGACATGTCGCTGCGCCTCGGCGTCGATCCCAAGCACGCCGACCAGATGGTGCGCGGCACCGTCGTGCTACCGCACGGGCTCGGCAAGAGCAAGCGCGTGCTCGCGATTGCGGGCGGCGAGAAGCAGAAGGAAGCCCAGGAAGCCGGCGCCGACGTGGTCGGCGGCGAAGAGATGGTCGAGAAAATCCAGGGCGGCTTCATGGACTTCGACGCCGTCGTCGCGACGCCCGACATGATGCGCGCCGTCGGCAAGCTGGGGAAAGTGCTCGGACCGCGCGGGCTGATGCCGAACCCGAAGACCGGCACGGTCACGACCGACATCGGCAAGGCCGTGAAGGAAATCAAAGCGGGCAAGGTGGAGTTCCGCGTCGACAAGACCGGCATCATCCACGCGCCGGTCGGCAAGACGTCGTTCGCCGCCGATTCGCTCATCGCCAACGCGCACGCGCTCGTCGACAGCATCGTGAAGGCGAAGCCGGCGGCGGCGAAAGGCAAGTACCTGAAGACGGTCACCCTGTCGTCGACGATGGGTCCGGGGATCAGAATCGATACGACGCACATCGACGTGGTGGTGAAACACTAATGGCTGTCACGAGAGCAGAGAAAGAGGCGGAACTCCAGCAACTGGAGGCCGCGTTCAAGGGATCGGACAGCGCGATCCTGGTCGACTACAAAGGCCTGACGGTTCCGCAGGTCACCGAACTGCGGCGTCAGGTGCGCGGCGCGAAGGCGAGCTACAAGGTCGTCAAGAACACGCTCGCCAAGCGCGCGCTGAAGGGCACGCGCTTCGAAGCGCTCGAAAAGTACTTCGAGGGCACGACCGCCGTCGCCTACACCGCGACCGATCCGGTCGCGCTCGCCAAGACGCTGACGACGTTCGTCAAGACAGCGCCGACGCTGACGATCAAAGCGGCCGTCGTGCAGGGCCGTGCGATTAAGCCGGCCGAAGTGACCGACCTGGCGTCGATGCCCGGCAAGCCGGAGCTGTATGCGCGCCTGCTCGGCACGATGCAGGCGCCGATGGTCAATCTGGTCAGCGTGCTGAACGGCGTGCCGCGCGATCTGATGAACGTGCTGTCGCAGGTCGAGAAGAAGAAATCGGAATCCGGAAGCTGACAGCTAATCGCTGATAGCTTGAGAGCTGAGAGCGACAAGGAGACAAGACATGGCCGAAGTGACGCAGCAGCAGGTCGTCGATTACATCAAAGGGATCACGGTCCTCGAGCTCTCGCAGCTCGTGAAGACGCTCGAGGCGGAACTGGGCGTGTCGGCGGCGGCGGCGATGCCGGTGTTCGCGGGTGCGATGCCGGGCGGCGCCGGCGGCGGTGCGGCCGCGCCTGCTGAAGAGAAGACCGAGTTCACGGTGACGCTCACCGAAGTGGGCGCCAACAAGATCAATGTCATCAAGGTCGTCCGCGAGATCACGGCGCTCGGCCTGAAGGAAGCCAAGGACCTCGTCGAGGGCGCGCCCAAGCCGGTCAAGGAAGGCATCCCCAAGGAAGAGGCCGCTGCGATCAAGAAGAAGTTCGAAGACGTCGGCGCGAAGGTCGAGATCAAATAACGGCCGCCGGGATTCGGGATTCGGGGTTCGGCCCAAATCCCATCGGGTTTTCCGCGCTCCTTCTTCGAGGTCTAAAGAGAATGTACAGTCTTCCCAAAAACGTTTACCGCGAGCGCAT
>DASYQZ010000053.1:0-11216 GCA_036004865.1 Vicinamibacterales bacterium | reverse complement strand
CGCGAGGTCGACCTCGCGCTGAATCGACATCCGCTGGATGGTGGTGGTCTGCACGGCGATGACGCTGCCGCCGCCGCGCCCGCCGCCCCGTCCACCGCGCCCGCCGCCCCCTCCAGCCGCCGGCGTCTCGCCCGAGGTCTTCTGACAACCGATCGTCAGGCCCGCCATGATGAAAATCAATGCCGGTGAAACCGGTGTCCGAGCATGTCTGCGCACGAAAACCCTTCGTTATGAAGACGGCAATTCCGCAGTCGGCGCGTGTACGTCGTGCCGGCGCGCCTCGCGCGCGGCCACTCGCCGCCGGCCGGCGAAACGCTGCCGCGCGCCCTCGATGTACACGTAATAAACCGGCGTAATGTACAGCGTCAGCAACTGCGAGACGAGCAATCCGCCGACCACTGCGAGCCCGAGCGGCCGCCGCGACTCGGCGCCCGCGCCCCAGCCCAGCGCGATCGGCAGCGTGCCGACCAGCGCCGACATCGTCGTCATCATGATCGGGCGGAAGCGAACGAGACACGCTTCGTGGATCGCGTCGCGCGGCGATTTGCCGTGTTCTCGCTGCGCTTCGACGGCGAAATCCACCATCATGATGCCATTCTTCTTGACCAGCCCGACCAGCATGATCACGCCGACGAACGCGTACAGCGACAACTCTGTTCGGAAAATGAGCAGCGTCAGCAGCGCGCCGAAGCCTGCGGCCGGCAGTCCGGACAGAATCGTCAGCGGGTGCGTAAAACTCTCGTAAAGAATGCCGAGCACGATGTAGATGACGACGATCGCCATCACGAGAATCAGGCCGAGGCCCTGAAGCGACTGCTCGAACGCCTGCGCCGTCCCCTGGAACGTGGTCGTGATGGTCGACGGTAAGGTGGCTGCTGCCGTCTCCTTGATGGCATCGACGGCATTGCCGAGCGCGAAGCCCGGCTTCAGGTTGAACGACACGGTCACCGACGGGAGCTGGCCCGTGTGGGCGATCACGGACGGTCCGACGTTGGTGTGGGCATGCGCCACGGTCTCGAGCGGAATCAGCCGTCCGCTGTTCGATCGCACGTAGAGCATCGAGAGCGCCGCGGGATCGTTCTGGAACTGCGGCGCCACCTGCATGATGACCTGGTATTGATTGTTCGGCGCGAAGATCTGCGAGACCTGTCGGGTGCCGTACGCGTTGTAGAGCGCCGTCTCCACCTGGTTGACAGACAAGCCGAGCGCCGAAATCTTGTCGCGATCCATGTCGATGCGCACCTGCGGGTTTCGCACCTGCATATCGGTGTTGACGTCTTCGAGGCCGGGCAGCTCGCGCAGCTTGGCTTCGAGAATCGGCGCCCAGTGGTAGAGCTCCTCGGTGTCGGTGTCCTGCAACGTGAACTGGTAGAGGCTGCGCTGGCCGCCGCCCTGGCCGCCGAGGTTGATCGGCGGTTGGTTGACCATGAACACCCGGACGCCGGGCACCTGTGAGAGCCTGGGCCGGAGGTCCGCGATGATTTGATCGACGTGCCGCGTCCGCTCGGATCGTGGCTTGAGGTCGACCGAGATTCCTCCGGTGTTCAGCGATCCGCCTCGTGGGCCGCCACCGGCGTTGACGCTGAACGCCAGAATGTCCGGCTCCTTGGCGACGATGTCGGCGAGCTGCAGCTGATGCCGGACCATCTCGTCGAAGCCGATTCCCTGAACGAACTCCGTGCTGATATTGAAGCGGCCCTGATCCTCGCTCGGCAGGAACCCTTTCGGCACGACCGTGAACAGGTACGCGGTGCCGGCGACCAGCGCCAGCGAAATCGCGAACGGCACGACATGGTAGCGAAGGCTTGCGCGGAGCGTGACGTCGTAGAACCGCAGCCACGCCGCGAACATTTTTTCCGTGACGTTGTAGAAGGCGCCGTGCTTCTGTGCGTGCGGCGGCTTCAGGAACCGGCTGCACAGCATCGGGGTGAGGCTGATCGAGACGAAGCCCGACACGAGAATCGCCACGCTGATGGTCACTGCGAATTCACGCAGGAGCCGTCCCACCACGCCGCCCATGAACAGCACGGGGATGAACACGGCGGCGAGCGAGGCCGTCATCGACAGAATCGTGAAGGCGACTTCCTTCGACCCTTCGAACGCGGCGCGCATCGGCGGCTTGCCCAACTCCATGTGCCGGACGATGTTCTCGAGCATCACGATCGCGTCGTCGACGACGAAGCCGACGCAGAGCGTGAGCGCCATGAGGGACAGATTGTCGAGGCTGTAATCCAACAGGTACATCGCCGCGAAGGTCGCGACCAGAGACGCCGGGAGCGCGAGGCTCGGGATGATCGTCGCCGACAGGTTGCGCAGGAACAGGAAGATGACCATCACGACCAGGCAGATCGTGAGCACGAGCGTGAACTTGACGTCGTGGACCGAGTCGCGGATGGCGATCGAACGATCGTTGCGGACGTCGAGCGACACCGCCGCGGGAAGCTGCTCGCGCAGCGTCGGCAGCAGCGCCTTGACTGCGTCGACGACAGCGACGACATTGGTCCCCGGCTGCTTCTGAATGGCCAGGTAAATCGTCCGCTGGCCGCCGAACCACGCCGCGTTCTTGTCGTTCTCGATGCCGTCGTAGACGCGAGCGACCTCCTCGAGCCGCACCGGCGTGCCGTTGCGATAGGCGACGATCATCGGGCCGTACGACTGCGCGCGCAGCAACTGGCCGTTGGCCAGAACGGTGAAAGTCTGCTGCGATCCGTACATCGTGCCGGTCGGCAGGTTCACGTTGGCGTTCTGAATCGCCCCCGCCACCTCGTCGATGCCGATTCCGCGCGCCGAGAGCTCGCGGGGATCGAGATCGATCCGCACGGCGTACTTCGCCTGGCCGAAGATCTGGACTTGCGCCACGCCGCTGACCATCGAGATGCGCTGGGCGATTGTCTGCTCCGCGTATTCGTTGATCGTCGAGAGGGGCAGGGTCGCCGATCGGAGCACCAGAAACAGCACCGGGAAATCGGCCGGATTCACTTTCTGGTACGACGGCGGCGCCGGCATTTGCGGAGGCAGCTGGCGCGCGGTCCTCGCGATCATCGCCTGCACGTCCTGCGCGGCGGCGTCGATGTTGCGGCTCAGATCGAACTGGAGCGTGATGTTCGTGCCGCCCTGAATGCTCGTCGAATTGACCGCGTTCAACCCGGCGATGGTCGCGAACTGCTTCTCGAGGGGCAGCGCCACCGCCGACGCCATCGTCTCGGGGCTGGCGCCCGGCAGGCTCGCCTGGACCTGGATGGTGGGGAAGTCGATCGCCGGCAGGTCGGCGACCGGCAACTGCCGGTACGCCATCACCCCGAACACCATGATGCCCAGCATGATCAGCGTCGTGGTGATGGGCCGCTTGATGAACAGCGCCGAAACGTTCATGGCGAAACCTGCGTCCCCGGGCCCGCCTTCACGCTCACGCGGCTGCCCGGAACCAATCTGATGTGTCCATCGGTCACGACCGTCTCGCCCGGTTTGAGTCCGCGGGCGATAGCGGTCTCACCCGCGTCCGCCCTGGCAACGGTCACGTCCCGCAATTCCACCGTCTGATCCGACTTCACCACGAACACGTACTGTCCCTGCTGTCCCGCCTGCACGGCGGCCGTCGGCACGACGATCGCCGTCGGATCCGTCGTCAGCGTGACGACGACGTTCACGAACTGACCGGGCCAGAGGCGCCGGTCGTTGTTGGGGAACGCGCCTTTGATGCGAATGGTGCCCGTCGTCGGATCGACCTGGTTATCGACGAACGCAATGCGCCCTTTCGACGGAGGCGCTGCGTCGTTCGGCGGCCGCGCGTCGATCGTCAGCGAGCCTCGAGACATGTAGCTCTTGAACTCCGGCAGCCGCGATTCGGGAATGGCGAACGTCACGTTGATCGGCGTCACCTGGTTGATCACGACGAGCGGCGTCGTGTCGTTCCCGCGCACGAGATTGCCGGCGTGCACCATCAGCGCGCCGGTGCGCCCGGCGATCGGCGCGTCGATCGTCGCGTACTGCAACTGGATTTTCGCATTCTCGACCGCCGCGCGATCGGCGCCGACCGTCGCTTCGAGCGCCGTCGCAGAGGTGCGCGTCTGATCGACCTGCTCGCGCGTGGCAATCCCGCGGTTCGCCAGATCCTCGTAGCGCTGCGCCTGCGAGCGCGCGTTGGCCGCCTGCGCGATGTCGCGCGCGAGGTTCGCCTCGGCCTGTTTCAGCGCCGCTTCGAACGGCCGGCGATCGAGCGTGAAGAGCACCTGGCCCTTCCGGACGTCATCGCCCTCCTTGAACGAGACCGACGTCAGCTCGCCGGTGATTTGCGCGCGCACGGCCACCGTCGACGAGGCCTCGGCGGTGCCGATGACGCTGATGGTGATTGGCATCGGCTTCTGCACGACGAGCGCCGTCACGACGGGCACCGCCGCAGCGTTTTGCGCGCCGCCGCGGCCCGACTGGGCCTGAGCCGTGGATTGCACGGCTTCGCCCGAACACGCGACGGTCGATAACGCCATCAGGCCGAAAACGGGACCGAAGAGTCTGTGAGCGTGGATTCGCATCCGCTTGTTTGCCCGCTTAAAGGATTCGCGCAACGGTCATTCGAATCGTAGCGCGTCGATGGGGTCGAGAGCAGCCGCTTTGCGCGCAGGATAGAAGCCGAAGAAGACGCCGGTCATCGCGGCAAACCCAAAGGCGACGAGGACCGCGTTGGTCGAAACCGCGGTCGGCCATCCCTGCCACAAGGTGACGCCCTGCGCGACGCCAAAGCCGAGTGCGATGCCGATGCCGCCTCCGAAGAGACTCAGCACGACGGCTTCAACCAGGAACTGGAGCAGCACGTCCCGTCCGCGCGCGCCGATCGCCATGCGAAGGCCGATCTCGCGCGTCCGTTCCGTCACCGACACCAGCATGATGTTCATGATGCCGATGCCGCCGACGAGCAGCGAGACGCCGGCGATGCTCGCGAGCAGCGCCGTCATCGTCTGCGTCGCTTCCTTCCTGACGTTGGCCATCTCCTCCATGGTGCGGACCATGAAGTCGTCCGGGTCGCCCGGCTGGACCTTGTGACGGACGCGCAGGAGCTGCGCGATGCTGTCGGCCACCTTCGTCGTTTCGCCCGCCGAAGCGGCCGAGACCTGGACTTGCTGGATGTTCGTGATGCCGCGCATCTTCTTCATCACGGTCGTGTAGGGCACGAAGACCACGTCGTCCTGATCCTGGCCCATGCCCGACTGGCCCTTGTTCGCCATCACGCCGACGACCGTGAACGGCTGCTGCTGAATGCGAATGACCTGGCCGACGGGATTCGTGACCGGATCGAAGAGCTGATCGCGGACGACGCCGCCGAGCACGGCGACCTTCGACGCCGTTGCGACATCCTGCGGCGTGAAGAAGGCGCCGTCCTTCATTGGCCACGATCGAATCAACGGCAGATCGACGTCGGTGCCCTGCACCTGCGTGTTCCAGTTCTGATTGCCGGCAATGATCTGGCCGCGCGTGTTGGACTGCGCCGCGGTGTACTGCACGCCGGGGAGCTGGGCGATCGCCTGCGCGTCTTCGGGGATCAGCGTGCTCGCGTTGCCTTGTCCCTGCCGCACGCCGCCCATGTTGAAGTTGCCGGCGCTGACGATGATCATGTTCGTGCCGGCCGACTGAATCTGCGCCTCGATCGAGGTCTGCGCGCCTGTACCGAGCGCCACCATGGTGATGACCGCGGCGACGCCGATGATCATGCCGAGCATGGTGAGCGCGGTCCGCATTTTATTGCGGCCGAGCGCTTTCAACGCGATGCGAAGAATCATGAGGACGGACATGTTTTACTTTCTCGCGGGGCCCGACTTTCTTCACGGCGCCGGGGCCCCACCCCCGGCGCGGCCGGCTCAAGGCTGCCGCTCGGCGACGCGCTCGCGGCGTAAACCGCTCGCGCGTATCCAGGACAGGATGTCACAACCTGCAGCACCGGCGACGAGCGTTGCAACTGATTACACCGCCTCGGCAGGTTCCGGCAGCGCCGCGAGCTCGTCCTGCGCGATGCGGCGGCGTGTGATGGCCTTATCAGCAACCACCAGGCCGTCGCGGAACGTGACCATGCGCGTGCCGTACTCCGCGATGTCCATCTCGTGCGTGATGAGCACCACGGTGATGCCGCGCTCCTGATTCAGACGCTGGAAGATGCCCATCACTTCGATGCTCGTCTTCGTGTCGAGGTTCCCGGTCGGTTCGTCCGCCAGCAGGATCGATGGATTGTTGATCAAGGCGCGTGCGATCGCGACGCGCTGCTGTTGTCCGCCCGACAACTGATTCGGATGATGATCGGCGCGATTGCCGAGGCCGACGGCGTTCAGCACTTCCATGGCGCGCCGATGACGCTCGGCGGTTTTCATTCCACCGCCGCCATACAACAGCGGCAGCTCGACGTTGTCGAGGGCCGAGGTGCGCGCCAGAAGATTGAAGCCCTGGAATACGAAGCCGATCTTCTTGTTTCGGACGGCGGCGAGCGCATCTTTCGACATCCGCGAGACGTCCTGTCCGTCGAGCCAGTACTGGCCCGACGTCGGACGATCGAGGCAGCCGACAATGTGCATGAAGGTTGACTTGCCCGAGCCGGACGGCCCGGCGACCGCGAGAAACTCGCCGCGCTGCACTTCGAGATTGACGCCCCGGAGCGCCCTGACCTCGACCTCGCCGACCACGTAGGTCTTGACGAGGCTTTTGACGGAGATGACCGCGGGCATCTATCTCTTACCGGCGCTTACCGGCCGCGGCCGCCGCCGGGACCGCCGAAGCCGCCGGGTCCACCACGTCCGCCCGGCATCAGCGGATTGCCGGTTCCGCCCTGGCCGGGCAGCGTGCGCGTCGTGCCGATGCCTGTAATGCCGGTCACCACCTCCATGTTCTGCTGGAGCTCCGTGCCCAGCAGCTCGCTGAACGTCCCGTCGGCAATGCCGAGACGCAGGTTCACCGGCTTGAGCTGATGATCCATGAACAGCCACGCGCGGCCGCGTGTTTCGACAACGGGCAGCGGCGCGAACAACGCGTCGATCGTCTGCGCGGACTGCGATGCGCCGTACTTCGACTTCAGCGTGATCGCCGGGGCGCTCGCCTTCATTTCTTTCTCGAACGTGCTCGTGTCCACGCCGCGATCCTTCATGCGTGCGACGAACTGCTTCTGCTCGTCGGGCGGCATCGACTTGAAGCGCTCCATCATCCGCGCCGGATCGAAGTCGCGCCCGCCTCGCCGTCCGCCTTGACCTTCTTCACCGGACGCGCCGCCGCCGTTGCCCTGCCCTGAGCCTATCGAAGGGCCCCCTTCGAATCGCATCGACGGACGCTGCTGCGCGGACGGCGCAGGCGTCGATTGATTCGTGTTCGGAGCGGGACTCGGCGCCGGCGATGGCGTCGCCGCCGGCGAACCTTGAGAGCTCTGAGCACCTTGTGGTGTTTGCGCGCCTCGCGAGCCACGTCCGCCTCGTCCGCCGCCGCCGAACTGCACCTCCGGTGGAACTTCCTGATTCAGCGCGGCGAAGACCTCCTGCGTCGGCCGGAATCGCAGCGCCGCCGTCGGAATTCGCAGCACGTCGGTCCGCTTGGCGATCTCGACCTTGACGTTCGCCGTCATGCCCGGCTTCAGCTTGAGCTGCGGATTGGGCACGTCGATCACCGTGCCGTACGTCGTGACGTTCTGCACGACGACCGGCTGCAGGCGGATCTGCGCGACGGTGCCTTCGAATGTTTCAGTAGGGTAGGCGTCGACGCGAAACGTCACATGCTGCGCCGGACGAATGCGGCCGACGTCCGACTCGTCGATGTTCGCGTTCACCTGCATCTTGGTGAGATCCGCCGCGATGATGAACAGCGTCGGCGCTTGCATGCTGGCGGCCACGGTCTGGCCCACGTCGACGTTGCGCTGCGTGACGATGCCGTCGATCGGCGCCGCGATGATCGTGTGATCGAGGTTGACCTGGCTCTGATTGACCGACGCTTGTGATTGACTGACGGCGGCCTGGGCCTGTGCAACGGTCGCCTGCTGTGACGCGAGCATCGCCTGGGCGGTATCCACCGCGATTTTCGCCGAGTCGAGATCGCTTTGCGGCAGCAGGCTCTTCGCGGACAGCTCCCTGGCTCGCGCGAACTTCTGCTGCGCGTCAATCAGCTGGACTTTCGAGCGCTCGAGGTCGCTCTGCGCCTTGGTCAGATTTGCGCGCGCCTGGTTCAGGTTCGCCGTCGTCTGTTGCAGTTGCGCCTGGATGAGTGACGGATCCAGCCGCGCGATCACCTGCCCCTTCTTGACGATGGAATTGAAGTCGGCGCCGAGCCACGAAATGTTGCCGGACACTTGACTGCCGACCTGTACGGTCGTCACCGCCTGCAGCGTGCCGGTGGCGCCCACGGTATCGATGATGTCGCCGCGCGTGATCGGCGCCGTGTTGACCTGAATCTCCGGACCGCCGCGCCTGACATAAATGGCGCCGGCGCCGGCGCCGATCGCCGCGATGATCAGGAGGACTATCAGGGATCGCTTCATGGTGTCAGTGTGCCGGCGCCGCCTCGCCCGTCTTGCCGCGGTGCCACAGCCCCTTCCACCCTTCCTCGAACAGCGTGTAGACGGTCGGCACCAGCACCAGCGTGATGAGCAGCGACGTTGTGAGTCCGCCGATGACGACGCGCGCGAGCGGCACCTGCAGCTCGCTGCCTTCGCCGATGCCGAGCGACATCGGCACGAGGCCAAGCGCAGTGGCGAGCGACGTCATCAGAATCGGGCGCAGCCTCGTCCGTCCGGCAGTCTCCACGGCCTCGCGCAGCGGCATGCCGTCGCGGCGGCGCAGCACGTTGGTGTAGTCGACCAGCAGGATGCCGTTGCTGACGACGATGCCGGCCAGCATGATGATGCCGATGTAGGCCTGCATGTTGAACGACGTCCCGGTCAGCTTGAGCGCCAGCACGACGCCGATGGCGGCGGTCGGCACCGAGAACATGATGATGAACGGATCGCGCAGCGACTCGTACTGCGACGCCATGACGGCGTAGACGAGCACGAGCGCGAGGATCAGCACCATGCGAAGCTGATTGAACGCCTTGGCCTGCTCTTCGACCTCGGCGCCGAAGCCGACGCTGAAGTCCTGCGACACGCCGAGCTGCGGCAGCCGATCCTGCACGGCCTTCACCGCGTCGCTCAGCGTAGCTTCGGGCTCGGCGCTGACGGTGACGATCCGCTGCTGGTTCTTGCGCTCGATCATCACCGGCCCTGTTTCGTTCTCGACGTGCACGAGGTTCTTCGCGGGCATCGCCTGCCCGCCGACGGTGTTGACCAGCACGTCCTGGACGTCGCTCACCTGCTGCCGCTCGGCTTCGCGGAGTCGCACGACGATCGGGTACTCGTTGCCGTGCTCGCGATACATCGCGGCCTGCGTGCCGGCCACGTTCGTGCGAATCGTGTTGGCGATGCCGGTCACCGTCAGGCCGAGCAGCGCCGCCTTGGGCCGATCGACGCGCACGGCGAGCTCCGGACGCCCTTCGTCGCGGCCGACGCGCGCGTCGGCGACGCCCGGCGTGCTGTCCATCAGCGACTTCGCGCCCTGCGCGAGCCGCCGCGCTTCGGTGAGATCCTCGCCGCGGATTTCGAGCGCGAGGCGTCCGCCGTTGTTGTTGCCGCCCGACAGGAACCGGTTCATCTGATTGTTGCCGCCCGACGCGTTCGCGCGGATGACGACCCCGGGCAAGCCGGACAACTGACGGCGGAGCTCCATCGCGATCTGCTCGCTGGACCGCTTCCGGCTGTCTTTCGGCGTCAGCATGATGTTGATGTTGCCGCGGTGACCGCCGCCGCCGAATCCGCCGCCGAAGCCGGGTCCCTGCCCGCTGCCGCCGCTCACGATGATCCCCGTCGCTTCCGGCACCAGCGTCGGCAGCATCTCCTCGACCCGCTGGAGGACGACATCGGTGCGCTCGACGCGCGTGCCGATCGCGAGCTCGACGTTGACGTTCACCTGCCCTTCGTCGGTCTGCGTCGAGAACTCGGTCGGAATCGTCGGCAGGATGAGCACGGCCGCCACGACCGAGGCGAGGCTCAAGCCAATCACGGTCGGCCGGTGGGCCAGCGCGAGATGGATCATCCGGCGATAGCCGTCGTCCATGCCGTTCAGCGCGCGCTCGCTGAGCGTGTAGAGCCATCCCCCGAAGCCCTTGCGCTTGTCGGCGGGCGGAGGCAGCACCAGCAGCTTCGAGCAGAGCACCGGTACCAGCGTCACGGCGACGAACAGCGACATCAGCAGCGAGAAGACGACCACGACGGAGAGCTGCCTGAACATCAGGCTCGAGATGCCGGTCAGGAACAGCAGCGGCACGAACACGGCGATGTGCGTGAGAATCGAGGCCAGAATCGCCGACCAGACCTCCTCGCTGCCGTCGATCGACGCCGTCATCCGATCCTTGCCGTGGTGCTCCATGTGCCGGAACGAGTTCTCCAGCACGACGATCGCCGCGTCGACGATCATCCCGACCCCGAGCGCCAGCCCTCCGAACGTCATCGTGTTGAGCGTCAATCCCGAGAAGTAGAGCAGCGCGAACGTGCCGATGACCGAGATCGGGATCGAGGTGCAGACGATCAGCGTCGATCGGAAATTGCGCAGGAACAGAAAGATGACGATGATCACCAGGATCGACCCGATCATCACGTGCTCTTTCACCGCGTTGATGGAACGCTCGATGAACTTCGCGCTGTCCTCGATAATCGTCAGCTTCACGCCCGGCACTTCGCGGTTGATGCGGACGATCTCTGCGCGCACGAGCTCGGCGATCTGAACCGTGTTCGTCCCGGACTGCTTCTGAACCTGCATACGCACGCCCGGGCGTCCGTTGATGCGCATCACGGACCGGATGTCCTCGGTCGAGTCCCTCACGTCGGCGATGTCTTTCACGTAGACGGGGACGCCCGCCTTCGTCACGATCACGAGATCGCGGATCTGATCGAGGTTCGAGAACTGGCCCTGGCTTCGCACCAGGTACGTCATGTCCCCGCGGTAGATCTCGCCGAGCGGGATGTTCTGGTTCTCCGTCTTCAGGATGTTCACGATGCGATCGACCGAGAGATCGAGCGCCTGGATTTTTTCCTTCGAGAGCTCGACGTGAATCTGCCGGCGCAGGCCGCCGTTCACGGTCACGGAGGCAACCCCGGGCACGCGCTCGAGCCGCTGCGACAGCGTATGCTCCGCGAGCTCGCGCAGCGTCACGCGGTCGTAGTTGTCGCC
>DASYQZ010000052.1:0-13118 GCA_036004865.1 Vicinamibacterales bacterium | reverse complement strand
GCTCGTCGACTACGGCCAGACCGGGCGCGTGAAGCTGACGACGCTGACGAAGGAATTCTTCATGCCGGGCTTCCTCGAGCGCGACGAAGGGGAGCGGGAACCGCCGTGCGAACGCTATCCTTGGGATGGGATCAGCGGGGTGAGGCCGTATCGGGGGTTCGCGGCAACGACGACAGTGGGAGTGTACTAGGCGAACCACAAAACCCACGAACTCCAAAGGCACGCCACGAAACCACGAAACCACGAAAAAGATATCCTTGGGCTTGTTTTGTTTCGTGTTTTCGTGGTTTCGTGGTTGCATTTGCGACGGGGTGTGTAGATCGAAATGATTCATCTTCCGGTTCTCCGCTGGGGCCAGCCCTACACCTCGATGGACGTCGACCCGGTCGTCCACTTCGCGACCGGCGAGACGATCGCCGAGGTCAGCCGCGCCAACGGCGGGCTGATTCAGCGCGACATGCGCAACGCCTCGCGCGCGCGTGACGTCCTGCGCGAGATCTCGATCGACGAATTGATCACCCGCGCCGGCAAGGCGGGCGAGCTGTACATGAACGGCACGCTGCCGATGGGCGATGGGTCGCAGACTCCCGACCAGTTCGTGCGCGCGCAGTCGGCCTCGACCGGCCTGCCCGAGCGGATGTGTCGCGCGAACATGAAGAAGAACGCGTTCGTGCTGGCGGAGATGCGCGCCATCCTGACGTCGCTGACGCGCGGTCTCGACTTCGGCATCCTCTCGCGCGGCCACGGCGAGGAACGCGGCGTCCCCCTCAGCTATCAGCCGCAAAGCCCCGTCGTCGGCCTCGTGCTTCCGTCGAACTCGCCGGGCGTGCACACGCTGTGGCTGCCGGTCATCCCGCTGCAGATCGGGCTCGTGCTCAAGCCGGGTCCGCAGGAACCGTGGACGCCGTACCGCATGACGGAAGCGTTCGCGCAGGCGGGCATGCCGCGCGAGGCGATGTCCATCTATCCGGGGCTCGGCGACGTCGGCGCCGCGGTGCTCGAGAGCTGCGGCCGCAGCCTGATCTTCGGCGGCACGGCGACCGTCGATCGCTATCGCGGGAACCCGGCGGTGCAGGCGCACGGTCCCGGCTTCTCGAAAATCCTGATCGGCGACGATCAGGTCGATCGCTGGGAACAGTTTCTCGACGTGATGACCGACAGCGTGTTCCTCAACAGCGGCCGCGGCTGCATCAACTGCTCGGGCATCTGGGCCAGCCGTCACACGCGCGAGATCGCGAACGCGATCGCCGGGCGGCTCGCGGCCATTCGCCCGCTGCCGCCCGATCATCCCGATGCGAGCCTCGCCGCGTTCACGGTGCCGGGCGTCGCCGACGCGATCTCGAAGGAGATCGACACTGACGTGCAGGCGCCCGGCGTCACCGAAGTGAGCGCGAAGCATCGAGACGGCTCGCGCCTGATCAAGGACAACCGCGCGGATTATCTGCTGCCGACCGTCGTCCATTGCGAATCGCCGGACGCGCCGATTGCGAAGAAGGAATTCATGTTTCCGTTCGTCACGGTCGTGCAGTGCCCCGAAGCGAAGATGCTGGAGGCGATCGGCCCGACGCTGGTCTGCAGCGCCATCACGTGCAACCCGGCGTTCCGCAGTTCGCTCCTCGACGCCGTTCACATCGATCGTCTGAACCTCGGTCCCGTCCCGACGATTCAGTTGAACTGGCTGCAGCCGCACGAGGGGAATTTGATCGATTTCCTGTTCCGGGCACGCGCGTTCCAGACAGCGGAGCTGTGAGTGATGCGTGGCGCTGAATCGACACCGAGGACACAAAGGACACAAGGGGAAAAAACTTCCTTTGTGTTGAGCGCCGCAGGCCCATGAAAATCCTCTCCATCACCGCAGGCGCCGCTGGGATGTACTGCGGGAGCTGCCTGCGCGACAACGGGCTCGCCGTGGAGCTGATGGCGCGGGGCCACGACGTCACGCTGCTGCCGCTCTACACGCCGACGAATCCGGACGAGGCGAACGTCAGCAGGAAGCGCGTGCTATTCGGCGGCATCAGCATCTACCTGCAGCAGTACGTGCCGTTCTTCCGGAAAACGCCGCGCTTCCTCGATCGACTCTGGGATTCACCCGCCGTCATCAATACGTTCGCGAGCCGCGCCATCTCGGTCGATCCGAAGATGCTCGGCGACATGACCGTGTCGATGCTCGAAGGCGAGCGCGGCATCATGCGCAAGGAGTTCGACAAGCTCTATGAGTGGCTCGCCGACGAGCCGGTCCCCGACGTCGTCAATCTGCCGAACTCGCTCCTCATCAGCCTGGCGCGGCCGCTCCGCGAACGCCTGCACGTCCCGATCTGCTGCACGCTCCAGGGCGAGGATCTCTTTCTCGAGGGCCTCGTCGAGCCGTATCGCACGAAGTCGATCGATCTGATCCGCCGTCAGGTGCAGGACATCGATCGCTTCTTCGCCGTCAGCGAGTACTACGTCCCGGTGATGGCGCGGCTGCTCGGGATTCGCGCCGACCAGATTCCCGTTGTGCCGCTCGGGATCAGGCTGGACGGCTACGAGCGCCGTCAGACGCGCGACGAGGTGTTTCGTGTCGGCTACTTCGCGCGCGTTGCGCCGGAGAAGGGACTGCACGTCCTCGCCGAAGCGTATCCGTTGTTCCGCAAGCGGACCGGCGGCGCGCCGGTGCGGCTCGAGGCGGCGGGACATCTGTCGCGCGCGAACGAACCGTATCTCGCCGGCGTCAGGCGCAGCCTGGACAAGGCGGGCCTCGGAAACGAATTCATCTATCACGGGGCCGTCGATCGCGACGGCAAGCTTGCCTTCCTGCGCACGCTCGACGTGCTGTCGGTACCGGCGCCGTACGACGAGCCGAAGGGCGTCTTCCTGCTCGAAGCGATGGCGAGCGGCGTGCCGGTCGTGCAGCCGCGGCGCGGGTCGTTCACCGAGATGGTCGAGAAGACCGGCGGCGGGTTGCTCGTCGCGCCAGACGATCCGGCAGCAGTCGCGGACGGTCTGTACGAGCTGTGGCGCGACCCCGAGCGGAGGCGCACGCTGGCCGACCGCGCCTTCGCCGGCGTCCGCGAGCACTACAGCATCCAGGTATCCGCTGATGCGCAACTCGCGGTCTACCAGTCCCTGACCAAACAGCCGGCGCGCCTTGCTGCAAGTCGCTAATCTCACAAAGAATTATCCAACCGCGCGCGGACCGTTGACCGTGCTGTCGGATGTTTCCTTCTCGCTCGCGCCCGGCGACGCGGCGGCGGTGATGGGCCCGTCGGGCAGCGGCAAGAGCTCGCTGCTGTACATCCTCGGCGCGCTCGAGCCGCCATCGTCCGGCACCGTGACGCTCGACGGCCGCGATCCGTTCCGCCTCGCGCCGAACGATCTCGCGGCGTTTCGCAACCAGTCGATCGGCTTCGTGTTCCAGGATCACTGCCTGCTGCCGCAGTGCACCGTGCTCGAGAACGTGCTGATTCCGACGCTCGTCGCGCCCGCCGGCACCGACTACGTCGCGCCGGCGCGGACGCTGATCGAGCAGGTCGGTCTCGGCGATCGCATCGATCACCGGCCGGCCGAGCTGTCCGGAGGAGAGCGGCAACGCGTCGCGATCGCGCGCGCGCTCGTCCGGAATCCGCGGGTGCTGCTGTGCGACGAGCCGACCGGCAACCTCGACCGCGCCTCGGCCGAGAACGTCGCGTCGCTCCTGCTCGATCTGCATCGCCGCCAGCAGACGATCCTCGTCGTCGTGACGCACAGCGCGCAGTTGGCGTCTAACTTTCCGATCAAGTTCGAACTGGTCGATCGACAGCTGCGGCGCTGACGGTTAACCTCTAGCTGCGACGCTGACGGTTAACCTGTCTTCTTTTTGCACTGGCGGCGGGGCCCCACGGGCACCCCAACGCGGCTGCCGCGTTGGGGACCCCGCCAGGTCGCCGCGAGCTGTCGCTGATGCGGCGCGGCAGACCGCGCCGCATGGCCGCAGGCGTTCTCGCGGGTTTAAAGTGCGACCAGCGACCTTTCGTGCTTTCGTGTTTTCGTGGTTGCATTTGAGGATTGATGCAAACGCGCCACTTGGTACTTCGCGGCCTCTCTCATTACTGGCGCACGAACGTCGCCGTCGTGCTCGGGGTCGCGACTGCGGTGGCGGTGCTCGCCGGCGCGCTGCTCGTCGGCGACTCGGTGCGCGGCAGCCTCCGCGATCTCGTGCTGCAGCGGCTCGGCCGCGCCGATCTCGCCGTCCTCTCATCGGGATTCTTCCGCGAGGCGCTCGCCGCCGATCTCCAGGCCGACCCGGACTTCGCTTCGTCATTCAGCGGTATCGCCCCCGTCGTCGTCATGCAGGGGCTCGTCACCGATCAGGCGAGCGGCCGGCGCGCGTCGCGCGTCGCCGTCTACGGCGTCGACGATCAGTTCTGGCAGTTCCATCGAGCAGCCGGCGTTCGTGGACCGGCGGGTCGTGAGGCGCTGCTGAGCGGCGCGCTGGCGGGCGACATCGGCGCGGCGCCCGGCGCTGACATCGTCGTGCGCCTCGAGCGGCCGTCGGCGATTCCGATCGAATCGCTGCACGGCCGCAAGGACAATCTCGGACGCTCGCTGCGGCTCAAAGTTCACTCGATCGTCGCACCCGAGGATCTCGGCGACTTTTCGCTGCAGCCGAAGCAGGGCGCGGTACGCGCCGTGTTCGTGCCGCTGAAGCGGCTGCAGCAGGATCTCGATGTCAACGATCGCGTCAACGCGCTCCTCGTCTCGGGACCGGCGCGCGTTGACGGCGGCGTCCTGCAGGCGCTTCTCCGGCGACGCTTCGCGCTCGAGGATGTCGAATTGTCGACGCGAATCGTGGGGGCGCCGCCCTCGATCGCGATCGAGAGCGCGGCGGGTTTGCTCGATGCGCCGCGTGCGAAGGCCGCAGACGAAGCGGCGGCCGCTTCGTCGATGCAGGCGCAGCCCGTGCTGACCTACCTGGCGAACACCATTCGCAGCGGCGATCGTCAGGTGCCGTACTCGCTGGTGACCGCGATCGATCTCCGCGCGATCGTGCCGGGCGTGGCGCCGGGTTCAGGCGCTTCGCCGATCGTGCTCAACGACTGGACCGCGCGCGAGCTGGGCGTCAAGGCCGGCGATCCGGTGACGCTCGACTACTACGTGTGGGAAGACCCTGGCCGGCTGGTCACGCGCACGTCGGATTTCGCGGTCGCCGCAATCGTCCCGATTGCCGGCCTCGCCGCCGATCGCGATCTCGCACCGGTGTATCCGGGCATCACCGAAGCAAAGTCGCTCGGCGACTGGGATCCGCCGTTTCCGATCGATCTCAAACGCGTCCGCAAAGTGGACGAGGACTACTGGGATCGGTACCGCACGACGCCGAAGGCGTTCGTGCCGCTCGAGGTCGGTCAACGGTTGTGGCGATCGCGGTTCGGCGATCGCACGTCGGTTCGCCTGACGCCGCGGCCGGATGAATCGCCCACGGCGGCAAGAGATCGCTACGCGCGGGCGCTGCGTTCGAGAATCGATCCGATCGCGATGGGGCTCGCCGTCCGCGACGTGCGCGCCGACGGCCTCGCCGCCTCCCGCGGGGCGACCGATTTCGGTGAGTACTTCACCTACTTCAGCTTCTTCCTCGTCGTCTCGGCGCTCATGCTGGCCGCGCTGTTCTTCCGTCTCACCGTCGAGCAGCGCGCGCGCGAGGTCGGCCTGCTGCGCGCGGTCGGCTTCACGACCGCGCGCGTGCGCCGGCTGTTTCTGATCGAAGGGTTCGTCCTCGCGACCATCGGCAGCGCGATCGGCGTCGCCGGCGCGGTCGCGTACGCCGCGGTCATGATGACCGGGCTGCGCACCTGGTGGTCGGGCGCCGTCGGCACAACCGCGCTGCGCCTGCACGTGTCGACGGTGTCGCTCGCGCTCGGCGCCGCCGGCGCGCTCGTCGCGGCGGTCATCTGTATCTGGTGGACGCTGCGCAGCCTCGCGCGCGTGTCGGAGCGCAGTCTCCTGGCTGGGGATGTGGCGCTGGCCTTCGGCGGTCGTGAAAAAACCACGTCGAACGCAGAACCCGCGGAGCCCGCAGAGAAGAACCGTCGAACTCTTTCTCAGCGTGCTCTGCGAGTTCTGCGTTCAAACGGCGTGACACGTCCGATGATGGGCGCGATCGTCTTTGCGCTGATCGGCGTGACGCTCGTCGCGCTCGCATCCGCCGGCGCGATCGATCGCACCGGCGCGTTCTTCGGCGCGGGAACGTCGCTGCTCGTCGCCTCGCTCTGTGCCGTCGCCGTCTGGCTGCGACGGCCGCGGCGATCCTCGCTCGCGGGTCACGGGTGGCGGCCGGTCTGGGGCATCGGGCTGCGCAACGCCGCCGAACGTCCCGGCCGCAGCGTGCTCGCGATTGCCGTCATCGCGTCGGCGACCTTCATCCTGATCGCGGTCGGCGCGTTCCGGCGCGAAGGCCCGTTGCCGACCGATCGCCATTCGGGCGTCGGCGGCTACCCGCTGCTCGTCGATCTGCTGCTGCCGATCGTCAACGATCCGAATTCGCCCGACGGCCGTGAGGCGATTGGATTGCGCCGTGACGATCCGATCGCCATCGAACCCTTCCGCGTCCTGCCCGGAGACGATGCGAGCTGTTTGAATCTGTATCAGCCGAAGAATCCGCGTGTGCTGGGCGCCAGCCGGCGGTTCATCGAGTCGGGCCGGTTCGCGTTTCAGAGCTCGATCGCGTCGAGCGACGCCGAGCGCGCGAATCCGTGGCGGTTGCTCGAACGTGATGTCGGCGCCGGCATCGTGCCGGTGATCGCCGACGCCAACTCGATGACCTACGTCCTCCACAAGTCGCTCGGCGACGACCTCGAGATCGCGAGCGGCGATCGAACCGTGCGGCTGCGCTTCGTCGCCGCGCTGGCCGACAGCATTTTTCAGGGCGAGCTGCTGATGTCGGATGCGAACTTCGCGCGCCTCTTTCCCGAGCAGGAGGGCTATCGCTTTCTGCTGGTGGACGCCCCGGCGGATCGCGTCGCGCAGGTGGGCGCCGCGATCGAGGAAGGCGCCGGCGATCTCGGCGCCGACGCGGTCGAGACGGGTGCGAAGCTCGCAGAATTCCACACGGTGGAGAACACGTATCTCTCGACCTTCCAGACGCTCGGCGGTCTCGGGCTGCTCGTCGGCACGCTCGGTCTCGCGGCCGTGCTGCTGCGCAATGTCCTCGAGCGCCGGCGCGAGCTCGCGCTGCTGGGGGCCATCGGCTATCGCCGCGGCCACATGTTCACGATCGTCGTCGCGGAGAACCTGCTGCTGCTCGGGTGGGGCCTGGCGATCGGCAGCGTGTGCGCCCTGATGGCGATCGTCCCGGCGATTGCCGAGCACGGCGGCCGGCTGCCGGCGACCGGATCGAGCGCGCTGATGCTGGTTGCGGTGTTCGTCGCGGGCTTGGTATCGTCGGTGGTCGCGACGCGGGCGGCCCTGCACACGCCGCTCCTTCATTCTTTGCGCTCGGAATAATTCACATGCTGCTGAACGCGCACCCACGACAGAAACAAACGCAACCACGAAAACACGAAAACACGAAAAGGATCATTGTTCTCTTCGCATTGTGTTGCGCCGCGGCGGGCGCGGCGCCTCGCGCGGAGAACTGGCCGCAGTGGCGCGGTCCGTCGGCCAACGGGCTCAGCGGCGAGAAGAATCTGCCGGTGCGCTGGTCGAAGACCGAGAACATCACCTGGAAGCTCGACCTGCCCGCGTGGTCCGGGTCGACGCCGATCATCTGGGGCGATCGCGTTTTTCTGAACGTGGCCGAGGGCAGCACTCTGTCTCTCTGGTGCGTCGATCGCACGAGCGGCGCGGTCCGGTGGAAGCAGCCTCTCGGCGGCGGCAACGTCCGGATGCAGAAGCAGAACATGTCGTCGCCGTCGCCGGTGACCGACGGCCGCCGCGTGTGGGTGATGACCGGCACCGGCATCCTGAAATCGTTCGACTTCGACGGCGTTGAAAAATGGTCGCGCGACATCCAGAGGGACTACGGACGATTCGGTCTGAACTGGGGCTACGGGTCGTCGCCGATGCTGTACGGCGACGCGCTGTTCGTGCAGGTGCTGCACGGCATGCGCACCGACGACCCGTCGTATCTGCTGCGCATCGACGCCGCCACGGGCAAGACCGTGTGGCGTGTGGAGCGGCCGACGCAGGCCCGATTCGAGTCGCCCGACTCGTACACGACACCGGCGCTGCTGCGCTACGGGTCCGCGACTGAAATCGTGATCACCGGCGGCGACGTCGTCACCGGCCACGATCCGGCGACGGGGAAGGAGCTGTGGCGCGCGAACGGTCTCAATCCCTCCAACGACGGCAGCTACCGCATCGTCGCGTCGCCGGTCGTGCTCGGCGATCTGATCATCGCGCCGTCGCGGGAGCGGCCGATGCTCGTGCTCAAGCCCGGCGGCCGCGGGGACGTCACGCGATCGCACGTCCTCTGGTCGTTCGGCAACGGCCCCGACGTGCCGACGCCGGTCACCGACGGCACGTACCTCTATGTGATCAACGACCGCGGCATCATGTGGTGCCTCGACGCGAAAACCGGCAAGGAGATCTACGGCCGCCAGCGCCTGCCGCCGGCGACCTACAGCGGATCGCCAGTGCTGGCCGACGGCAAGATCTACATCACGAACGAGGACGGCGTGACGGCGGTCGTGAAGGCGGGAGCGGCCTTCGAGCTGCTCGCGCACAACGACTTCGACGATTACACGCTCAGCTCACCGGCCATTTCGGAAGGCCAGATCTTCATTCGCACGTCGAAGTTTCTGTACTGCATCGGGAAGCGCGCAGCCGGCTGAGATCAATCCCGGCGGTCACCGATGTGCCGCCAGAATTCGTCGAGCGTCCGCACGCCGGACGACAAGACGGCGTCGTAGATGTGCTGGCTGGTGATCGTGTCGCGGTACCGCGGGTGCCGGCACACTTCGTTCTTGATCGACAGAATCGCTGCGCGAGTTTCCGCATTCACGCTCACCGCGATCGATTCGGCGCGTCGTAACAGCTGCGCACACGTGTCGGCAGTGACGCCCCATACATCGATCTTCCATCCGCCGCGCGAGAGGATGTCGGTGTGAATTCCCCAGTACAGACCCGGAACGTTCTCGGTCGCCGGGAAATGAAGATGATCGGTGAATGAGGCCTTGCGCGGTCCGATCGCCGTCGCGAGTCGACGACCCAGTTCCAGAAAACGATCGACGCGCACCTCGGACCCTTCGACTCCGCTCAGGGCAGGCATCTCCAGATAGATGTCGAGATCCCGCCACGTCATGAGCTGCAGCGCGTAGCTGCCGCTGATGTGCGGCCTTCCGAACTCTCGAAGGATCCCGAGGATGCCGTGACGCGCGAGCAAGGCGTCCGCCTCCGCTCGCAACGCGCGATCCTGCTCGATCAGCGCTTCGGTCTCGCCTGCCGTCACAGCACCGTCAACGCAGAAACCGCAGAGCTCGCAGAAACATCAATTGGCTCTGCGTGTTCCGCGGGTTCTGCGTTGAATGTCGATGACATCGGTCAGCTCACGATTGCAGACGGCGATCGAGATCGACAACGTCAGTCCGCAAACGATCGATGGAAGTCGTGAGGCGTTCGTCCATGGCCGCCATGTCTCGGCGCACTTCACTGAACTCCTTCGCGACTTGCATCCAGAGCTCCGCGAAGCTCTCTGACGTCGCCTGCCGGATTGCATCGAATCCCTTGGTCATCTCTGCGCGCGTTGCGTACTCGGCGCGCATCTCGCCTATTTCTCGTCGAACGCCGGCGAACTCGTCGGCCATCTCCCGGCGGACCACCACGAATTCGGCGCGCACGAGAGCGACTTGGGTGTCCACCTTCTCGAATCGCGCGTCGACGTCAGTGCGAAAACGGCCGAACTCTCGATGCAGTTTCGCGATCGAGCGTTCGATACGCACCATCGATGATTCACGGCGGATTCGCTTCTTCGCCACGACGACGACGGATTCTACCATCGTCGATCGCGCCCGATCGTTCGATGACAGAAGCCGAAGGCTCGCGTCAGCGTACGAGTGCGTGGCAAAAATTGCCGCGACGATCTGACGGCGATGCTGCAAAATTTCCAAGCGGTCTGATCAGCGCACCGTGCGAGGCTGACATCGTAAAGATTCGTGCGAGATTCGGGTCACATCTTCACTTTCCAGCCAGCTCATCACCGGTCGATCGCGGCGTGCGCTCGAGGTGGCCGATCGAAATATTGGTTACGGCGAATGCCCGTGCGCAATCGGTCTACAATTCGGGATCCGTTCAGCCGCTGGGACTACTCCACAATCGATGTCGAATCCGTTCTTCGACCGGCCGATCGTGAATTCGCCGTACGAGTGCCCCCGCCAGCACTGGGAGCTCGACGAAGCGGGGATGCCGACCGGACACCTGATCGAGAAGCGCCGGCGCGCGGAGTTCGTCACGCCGATTCCCAAACCCAAGAAGCGGCGCGCCGCGAGGCAGGAAGAGCTCGGGCTGGACGAGGGCCGGGGCCTGTCGTCGAAGCGGCAGGCCTACGACCTGACGTCGATCATCAACGAAGTGCGTCAGAACGTGGACGCATGGCGGGCGCTCGCGCCGAGCCAGTGGCAGGTGACGCCCGAGACCGCGCGCCTCCTCCAGCACTGGCGGCATCACGAGTTCGGCAGCGTTCGGCCGTTCTTCTGTCAGGTCGAAGCGGTCGAGACGGCCATCTGGCTCACAGAGGTCGCTCCGCATCTCGCCGCGGGGAAGCGGTTGCTCGAGTACCTGAAGGCCGTCAACGCCGACGCGAATCCGAATCTCGAACGTCTCGCGCTGAAGCTCGCGACGGGCGCCGGGAAGACGACCGTGATGGCGATGCTCATCGCGTGGCAGACGCTCAACGCGGTCCGCAGGCAAGGGAGCAAACATTTCACGCGCGGCTTTCTGATCGTGGCGCCAGGACTCACGATCAAGGATCGTCTTCGCGTACTCCAGCCGAACGACCCCGACAACTACTACGCCACACGCGAGCTCGTCCCGCACGAGTTGCTGGAGGACATCAAGAAGGCGCGGATCGTCATTACGAACTACCACGCCCTCAAGCGCCGCGAGCGGATCGAGCTTTCGGCGGGCGGGCGCGCGCTTCTGGAAGGCCGCACCGGTCCCGAGCTCCAGACGCTCGAGACTGAAGGCCAGATGCTCCAGCGCGTGATGCCCGAGCTGATGGGCATGAAACACGTGTTGGTGTTGAACGACGAAGCGCATCACTGCTACCGCGAGAAGCCGCCGGATCCGGAAGACGAGGCCCTGGAAGCATTGAAAGGCGATGAACGCAGAGAAGCCGAGAAGAACAACGAAGCGGCCAGGCTCTGGATCTCCGGTCTCGAAACCGTCAATCGCACGCTGGGCCTGACGCGCGTGCTCGATCTCTCGGCCACGCCGTTCTTTCTGCGAGGATCCGGCTACGAGGAAGGCACGCTCTTCCCATGGACGATGAGCGACTTCTCGCTGATGGATGCGATCGAGTGCGGCATCGTGAAGCTGCCGCGCGTGCCGGTTGCGGAGAACATCCCCGGCGACGAGATGCCGGTCTACCGGAACCTCTGGGAGCACATCCGCAAGGACATGCCGAAGAAGAGGCGCGGCGCCGAAGGCGATCTCGATCCGCTGAAGCTGCCCACCCGGCTGCGGACCGCGCTCGAAGCGCTCTACGGACACTACGCGAAGACGTTCGACCTGTGGCGGCAGCGCGGCATCTCGGTGCCGCCCTGCTTCATCGTCGTCTGCCAGAACACGGCTGTGTCGAAGCTGGTGTACGACTACGTCTCGGGCTTCGAACGCAGGCAGGAGGATGGAACGTCGCAGATCGAGAACGGCAAGCTTGCGCTGTTCCGCAACTTCGACGACACGACACTGAACCCGCTGCCCAGGCCGAACACGCTTCTCATCGACTCGGAGGAGCTCGAATCGGGCGAGGCGCTCGACGACAGATTCCGCGCGATGGCTGCGGACGAAATCGAGCGCTTCCGGCGCGAGATCGGCGAGCGGACCGGTGAGGCGCGAGCCGCCGACGGCATCACCGACCAGGAGCTGCTGCGCGAGGTGATGAACACCGTGGGCAAGAAGGACCAGCTCGGCGCCGGGATTCGCTGCGTCGTGTCGGTCTCCATGCTCACCGAAGGATGGGATGCGAACAACGTCACGCACATCCTCGGCATCCGCGCCTTCGGCACGCAGCTCCTCTGCGAGCAGGTGATCGGCCGCGCGCTCCGGCGCCAATCGTACGATCTCAACGAGGAAGGCCTGTTCGACGCCGAATACGCCGACATCTTCGGCGTGCCGTTCGACTTCACCGCCAAGCCCGTCGTGGCCCCGCCGAATCCGCCCAGGGAGACCGTTCAAGTAAAGGCCGTGCGGGCCGGACCGGGATCACCTGGAGATCCGATTCCCACGCGTCGAGGGTTACCGCGTCGAGCTTCCAACCGAACGGCTCGCGGCAACCTTCAACGCGGACTCGGTGATGGAGCTGACGCCCGATCTCGTCGGGCCGACGAACACCCGCAATCAGGGCATCATCGGCGAGGCGGTGGATCTGACCGTCGCGCACCTCGAAGACGTGAGGCCGTCCACGCTCCTGTTCAACCTGACGAAGCACCTGATTTACAAGGAGTGGCGCGAGCACGGCGAGGATCCGAAGCTGCAGTTGTTCGGTCAGTTCAAGCGCATCACGAAACAGTGGCTCGACACGTGTCTCGTCTGCAAAGGCGGCACGTACCCGGCAATGCTTCTGTACGAAGATCTCGCCGACGAGGCCTGCAATCGGATCACGGCCGGCATTACCAGCGCGCTTCAGGGTCAGCGCCTGATCAAGGCCACGGTCGATCCCAACCCGTCGGGTTCGACGGCTCATGTACGCTTTCCGACTTCGAAGCCCGATCGCTGGGACACGAGCGGTCCGCCGCCGAAGAACCACGTGAACTGGGTGGTGTGCGACAGCCAGTGGGAAGCGGAATTCTGCCGCGTCGTCGAGGCGCACGCGCGAGTGTTCGCATACACGAAGAATCACAATCTGGGATTCGAGGTGCGCTACCGCTACGGATCGGAGGTCCGCCGCTATCGGCCCGACTTCATCGTGCTCGTGGACGACGGGCATGGTCCCGACGATCTGCTGCGGCTCG
>DASYQZ010000051.1:0-2193 GCA_036004865.1 Vicinamibacterales bacterium | reverse complement strand
CGCCATGCCGGCAAAGGCCACGACGAGCGCCAACGACAACATCAGCGCCGCCACGCTCGCGGACGTGCGTCGCGGCGCCTGAATCAGGCTGTCGGCGGCCAGCACGCCTTCGACCGGCCGCATCCACTTGAGCACCGGACGAATCGTGCGAGCGAGCGCGCGCGACAGCAACGGGCCGAGCAGGAGCGCGGCGATGATTGCGAGGACATAGCCCGTATAGAACACCACGCGCGATCGATCGACAGCGTCTCCGGCGATGGCCGGGACCACCAGGCATGCCATCGAGATCGCGCCAAGGATCGCGGCGGCAATGACTCGCGCCCGGCTCTCGCCGGCCGACAGCACCTGATACTTCCCCTTCTGGAGCGCGTGGACCGGATCCACGCGCGCGGCCTGGTGCGCCGGGACGGCCGCGGCAACGACGCTCGTGATCACGCCGATCCCCATCGCCAACAGCAGAAGCGCCGGGCTCGTCGCGAGGTCGTCGGCCTGCTGCGCGACGCCGTAGACGTCGCCGATCAGCTGGCCGATGGACGCGGCGATGCCGCGCGCGATCACACTGCCGAACGCCACGCCGCCGAGCGATCCGATGACGCCGGTGATGGCGCTCTCGCCGAGAAACAGCCAGTGAATCTGGCCGCGCGTCGCGCCCAGCGCGCGCAAGATGCCGATTTCCGACCGGCGCTGAGTCACCGCGATCGCAAAGGAGTTGTAGATGATGAACATCCCGATGAAGAGCGCGAACAGGCTCGAGATGCCGACCATCATCGAATACGCGCCGAGCATCGCCTCGAACTGCTGCCCGCGCCCGGATGGCGGCTCGACGCGAAAGCCGGGTCCGAGCAGCACGCTCAGTTCCGCCTCCGCCTCGGCGATCGTGCGGCCCGGCCGCACGGCGAGGTCGATGCGGTCGAACGTACGGCCGCGCCCGAACATCTTCTGCGCGGCGTAGATGTCCATGATTGCCAGGTTGCCGCCGAACGCGCTCGTCAGCCCCGACGACTTCATGACGCCGCGGACGGTGAAGCGCTTTTCGCCTTCCACCGTCCCAAGCAGCACCTGGCGGCCGACCGCGAGGCCGTTCCTCTCGGCGAACTCCTTCGAGACCATCAGCGAATCGGCCTGCGCCAGGAACACCAGCGGATCGTCGATCGCCGCTTCGTCGCTTTCGAGATCGTAATCGCGCAGGCTCCCGTCGCCGGTCATGTCCACGCCGAGGACCAACAGGTTCCCCTGCCCCTTGATCTTCGCGTCGACGACCGCTTCGATGACCGGGACCGCGACGCGCACCGTGGATGCGGACTGAACCTTCTCGAGGACGTCCTCACCGAAGCCGGTCTCGCCGGCTGTCACCTGTAGCTCCGTCTTCCCGGCGATACGGTCGACGGTGTGCGAAAAGGCGTCGAGCACGCTCTGGTTCGCGGTGTGCATGCCGACGAACACCGCGACGCCCAGGACGATGCCGGCGGTGGTCAGCATCGTCCGCAGGATGTGTTTGCGGAAATACGGCCACGAGATCAGGCGAAGGAGAATCACGATGTCACGATAACCGCCGGGCACGCGGTTCGACAGGGCTCACCGCAGGCTTCCTGCCCTGCCCTGGGCTGCTCGACGGGCGGGCTCTGCGCCCTCTGCAGTTGATGCGGAGCGGTCGACGTCCTCAACGATCCGTCCGTCGCGCAGCGTGATCGTGCGGGGGCAGCTCGCGGCGACCGTCATGTCGTGCGTCACGATGATCACCGTCGATCCCAGGCGGGCATGGAGATCGCGAACGAGCGCCAGGATGTCGTCGCCCGTCCTGGTGTCGAGATTGCCCGTGGGCTCGTCGGCCAGCAGAATCGGCGGATAGATTGACAGCGCGCGGGCGATCGCCACGCGTTGCCGTTCGCCGCCCGACAACTCCTCCGGAAGGTGCTCCAGGCGCGTGCCGAGCTGTACGAGCGCCAGCAGCTCGCGGGCGCGCTCGTCGACTTGCTTGCGCGGCCACCCGCGGAGATGCAGCGGAAGGCCGACGTTCTCGAGGCACGACAGCGTGGGCAGAAGATTGAAGAATTGAAAAATGAAGCCGATCTTGTCGCGACGGACCCGCGTGAGCCGATCGTCGGAGAGGCCGGCGAGCGCTTCGCCGTCGATGCGGACCTCGCCGGACGTCGGTCGATCGAGGCCGCCCACCAGGTTCAGCAGCGTCGATTT
>DASYQZ010000050.1:0-33459 GCA_036004865.1 Vicinamibacterales bacterium | reverse complement strand
CGGCGTGCGACTTGTTAAACGAGTAGTCAGCCGACCGCTCGTTCGTGTTCCACAGGTGCTCGATGACCTGCTCGCTCGTGCCTGACGCGCGGCAGCCCTCGACGAACTCCGGCTTGAGCTTCGCCATCGCCTCGCGGTTCTTCTTGCCGATCGCCTTGCGCAGGTCGTCGGCCTTCGCGCCGCTGAAGCCGGCGATGGCCTTGGCGATCTGCATCGCCTGCTCCTGGTAGAGGATCACGCCCTTGGTCGGGCCGATGATCGGCTCCAGGCGCGGATCGGGGATGGCGACCGACTCGGGCTCGCGCTTGCCGCGCGCGTACGTGCCGATCTGGTCCATGGCGCCCGGCCGGTAGAGGGCGTTGAGCGCGACCAGGTCGTCGAACTCCGTCGGGCGGACCTTCTGCAGCGCCTCGCGCATGCCCTCGGACTCGAACTGGAACACGCCGACCGAGTCGCCGCGGGCGAGCATCTCGTAGGTCTTCGGGTCGTCGAGCGGCAGCGTCGTCATGTCGGGGCGCACGCCGGTCGAGCGCTCGATGATGTCCAGGGCGTCCTCGATGACGTCGAGGTTGCGCAGGCCGAGGAAGTCCATCTTGAGGAGGCCGATCTCCTCGACGGGCTTCATCGAGAACTGCGTGACCGTCTTGAAGACGCGGTTGCCCTGCTCGTCGGTCGTGCCCGCGTCGGCGAGCTGCAGCGGGACGATGTCGGTCAGCGGGCGGTCGGCGATGACAACGGCCGCGGCGTGGATCGACGAGTTGCGGACGATGCCCTCCAGCCCGCGCGCGACGTCGACGATCTGGCGCGCGGTCGGGTCCTCGTCGTAGGCCTTCTTGAGCTCCTGGCCGGGCGCGAGGCACTCCTCGAAGCTCGGCGCGCGGCCCATGATCGGGTCGGGGATGAGCTTCGCCAGGCGGTCGCCGACGCCGTAGTCGTGGCCGAGGACGCGCGCCGCGTCGCGGGTGGCGGCGCGCGGGAACATCTTGCCGAAGGTGACGATCTGCGCGACCGACTCGCGCCCATACTTCTCGGTGACGTAGCGCATCACGCGCTCGCGCCCGCGCACCGAGAAGTCGATGTCGATGTCGGGCATCGACACGCGCTCGGGGTTCAGGAAGCGCTCGAAGATCAGATTGAAATCCAGCGGATCGACGTCCGTGATCCGGAGACAGTACGCGACGAGACTGCCGGCCGCCGATCCGCGGCCGGGTCCGACCGGAATCAGCTGCTCGCGCGCGTAGCGGATGAAGTCCCAGACGACCAGAAAGTACCCGGGATACTTCATCTGCTTGATCATCTCGATCTCGTACGAGAGCCGCCGCTCGTACTCGTCGATCGTGTGGCTCAACGCTCCTGACGCCGCGAGCTGTCTCAGCCGCGGGAGCCGCGCGTCGAAGCCCTGGCGGACGACGCGCTCGAAGTACTCGTCGAGCGTGAAGCCGGGCGGCACGTCGAAGTTCGGCAGGTAGTTCTCGCCTTCCCTGAGGCTCACGTCGCAGCGCTCGGCGATGCGGACCGTGTTGGCCAGCGCGTCGGGGAAATCCCTGAACGCCTCAGCCATCTCCTCGGGCGTCTTCAGAAAGAACTGGCGTGCCTCGTAGCGCAGCCGTTTGGGATCGCTGAACGCTTTGCCGGTGCCGATGCAGAGCAGCACGTCGTGCGGATGGGCGTCGGACTCGCGCAGGTAATGGACGTCGTTCGTGCACACCAGGCCGAGACCGAGGTCGCGTGCAATGGCCGGGATTCCTGCGTTGACGACTCGTTGCTCCTCGATGCCGTGCCACTGCATCTCGAGGAAAAAGTTGCCCGGCCCAAGGATGTCCTTGTAGGCGGCGGCCGCTTCGCGTGCCTTTCGCTCCTGCTGATGCGAAAGTCCTTCGGCGACTTCGCCCTTGAGACAACTGCTCAACCCGATCAAACCCTTGGAGTGCTGCGCGAGCAGCTCTTTGTCGATGCGTGGCTTGTAGTAGAAACCCTCGGTATAACCGGCCGACACGAGCTTGATCAGATTGTGGTAGCCCTCGTCGGTCTCCGCGAGGAGCACCAGATGGTTCGCGGTCTCGCCTGGCGTGCCGTTCTTGCTGCGGCGATCGCCAGGCGCGACGTACACCTCGCAGCCGAGGATTGGCTTCACCCCTTTTTTTCGCGCGTTATCGTGGAACATCACCGACGAGAACAGGTTCCCGTGCTCGGTGACGGCAATCGCCGGCATCTTCAGCTTCGCGGCCTGATCGAGCAGTTCGTCGATCCGGCAGGCGCCGTCGAGCAGCGAAAACTCGGTGTGAAGATGCAAGTGAACGAATTCGGCCATTGGATAACGAATCCCTGCTCCCTAGTCTCTCGAATCCCGAATCCCCAATCCCGGATTCCTACTCCCACTCAATCGTTGATGGGGGTTTACTGCTGATGTCATACACGACGCGATTGATCCCCTTGACCTCGTTCACGATGCGCGACGAGATGCGCGCCAGCAGATCGTGCGGCAGACGGGCCCAGTCGGCCGTCATGCCGTCCTTGCTCTCGACCGCGCGGATCGCCGCCGTGTACTCGTACGTGCGCTCGTCGCCCATCACACCGACGCTCTGCACAGGGAGCAGTACCGCGAAGCTTTGCCACAACCGCTCGTACCAGCCGGCGCGCCGCACTTCCTCGGCGACGATCGCGTCGGCTCGCCGCAGCAGCGCGAGCC
Source organism: Vicinamibacterales bacterium (assembly GCA_036004865.1). Taxonomy (GTDB): domain Bacteria; phylum Acidobacteriota; class Vicinamibacteria; order Vicinamibacterales; family CAVVIG01; genus QHWF01. The sequence goes on along the minus strand of DASYQZ010000050.1, from coordinate 30,770 downwards.
GCGCCGGCGTCACTTCACCGAGGATCCGCACCGCCAGTCCCGGTCCCGGGAACGGCTGGCGGACGACCAACTCTTCGTCGAGGCCGAGCTGACGCCCGACGACGCGGACTTCGTCCTTGAAGAGCTCGCGCAGCGGCTCGACGAGCGTCATCCGCATGCGCTGGGGCAGACCGCCGACGTTGTGATGGCTCTTGATGACCGCCGATTGACCGACGATCGCCACCGACTCGATGACGTCGGGATACAACGTGCCCTGCGCGAGAAAATCCACCTGGCCGAGCCTGGCGGCTTCGGCTTCGAACACATCGATGAACGTCGCACCGATGATCTTCCGTTTCTGCTCGGGATCGATGACGCCGGCGAGCCGGTCCAGGAACATCTGCGACGCATCGACGAACACCAGCGGCAACCGCAGCCGCTCGAACCGCTTTCGGACCTGGCTGGCTTCGTTGAGCCGCAGCACGCCGTTGTCGACGAAGATGCACGTGACCTGATCGCCGACTGCGCGGTGCAGAATCAGCGCCGCGACCGTCGAGTCGACGCCGCCGCTCAACGCACACACGACGCGGCCGCCGCCTACCCGCGCACGAATCCGTGCGGTCGCCTCCTCGACAAACGACGCCATCGTCCAGTCGCCGGTGCAGCCGCAGACGCCGAACGCGAAGTTGCGGAGGATTTCGAGGCCCCGTTCGGTGTGAACGACCTCCGGATGGAACAAGAGCGCGTAGAGCTGGCGCTCGGGGTTGGCCATCGCCGCGACCGGCGCGTTCGCGCTCGTCGCCACGACCGCGAATCCATCGGGCGCGTCGGCGACGAAATCGCCGTGACTCGCCCAGACGCGGATCTCATCGGGCACATCGGTGAACAACGCGGCGGGACTGGCCCGGCTCGCAACCTTGACGACGGCATGTCCGAACTCGCGCTGCGGTGCGGGCGCGACGCGCCCGCCGAGCGCATCGGCCATCAACTGCATGCCGTAGCAGATGCCCAGCACCGGTGTGCCCAGGGCGTACACCTGCGCGTCGCATTTCGGCGCGCCGGGCTCGGAGACGCTCTTCGGGCCGCCCGACAAAATGATTCCGGCGGGATTCCGCGCGCGGATCTTCTCGATCGGCGTGTCCGGGGCCCACACTTCCGAATAGACCGAGAGCTCTCGCAGGCGCCTGGCGATGAGCTGGGTGTACTGAGAGCCGAAATCCAGGACGAGGATGGTTTGGTGGTTCACGAAGGGGCCCGAGGTAGAGGCTATTATAGCGGTGTGTCCGCTCGGCTCACCACAAGATGTTGTAGTGCACTTGCCCTGATGGCCGCGTCCGGGCTGACGTTCTGCGCGCAGTCGACGCGCCCCGCGCCGTTTCCCACGCCGCTGTCGTCAATGCGGAAAACCGATCGCACGCCGCCCGCGCTCACGCCGATCCGCACAGTGTGGTCTCTCCCGCTGAACAACCAGCTGACCGCCTCGCCCGCGTACGACAAGCTGCTCGCGTTCTTTCCGATCGCCGGCGATCGCGTCGCCGCGTACGACCTGGCTTCGGGAAAACAGATGTGGATCGCGTCCGCGCGGCCGCAGTTGGATCCGGTGGCCGGTGATGGTCTGCTGTTTCTCATCGAGCCGGAGGCGTTGACGGCGCTCCGCGTCGGCGACGGCGGCATCGGATGGCAGTTGCCATTTGCGGACGCGCTCGCCGTGCATCCGGTGTGGGACAACGGCTGGCTCGTCGCCGCGACGCAAGCGGGATCGATCCTGGCGTTCCGCGCGACGGACGGGCACCTGATCTGGTCGCGCGATCTTGGGTCGCCGGCGCACGCCGCCCCGGCGCTCGCGGCCGATCGCGTCTACGTGCCCACCAACGATAACCGCGTCGTCGCGCTTCGCGTCGATACCGGCGCACCCATATGGGAGCGCCGCCTGGGCGGTCCACCCGATGAAGTCTTCGCGCTTGAGGATCGTCTGTACGTCGGATCGAAAGACAATTATTTCTATTCGCTCATGACGAAAGATGGACGCGTCGACTGGCGATGGCGCACCGGCGGCGATGTCATCGGCTTGCCGCTCGCCGACGAACATCGCGTGTACTTCGTGGCGCTCGACAACGTGCTCCGTGCGCTCGATCGCGTGTCAGGTGGGCAAGAGTGGATGCGCCCGCTGCCGCTGAGGCCGAGCAGTGGTCCGGTCCGCGCGGGATCAACGATTGTCGTAACCGGACTCGCGCCCGCACTGAGGGCCTTCAATGCCGCCGACGGTGTCGCCGCCAGGGAGATTCCGGCGGCGCCCGAAGTCGCTGCCCCGCCGTACGTCTTCGATGACCCCGCGACCGGGCTGCCGCAACTGCTCTACCTGACGCGCGACCTCGCGACGGGCGCCACTGCGACGCTGGTGACACGCAGCTTCGAACCGGAAATCGCTCCGGTCGCTCCGCTGCCGAACCTCATCACCTTCGGGCCGCCGACGTCGACCCCGACGACTCCACGGTGACCTCGCGAACCGCCGCCGCGAGACGGCGAATGCCTTCTTCGATCCGTTCGTGCGAGGCGGCCGAGAACGCGAGCCGCGCGAAGCCGCTGTGCCGGCCGTCGACGAAGAACGCGCTGCCGGCGACGTAGACGACTCCGTGCGCGACGGCGCGATCGAGGAGCGCGTCGGTGTCGATCGCGTCGCCGAACGACGCCCACAGAAAGAACCCGCCCTTCGGCTCGGGCCAGGACACGAGATCGTCGAGCTCGCGCCGAAGCGCCTGCTCCATGACGCGGCGTTTGGCCTGATAGTAGCCGCGCAGCATCGGCAGCCGTGCGGCGAGCGTGCCGCGCTTCCACACCTCGTACACGATCCGCTGATCCAGGGCGCCGGTACACAAATCAGCGGCCTGCTTCGCCACTTCGATCTTCGCCGCAATCGGGGCCGGCGCCGCGATCCACGCGACGCGGAAGCCTGGAGCCAGCGTCTTCGAAAAGCTGCTCATGTACACGACACGACCGTCGGCGACGTCGACCTCGGCGGCCTTGATCGGACGCGTCTCCGCTTCGCTGGCGGCATCATCGAAGTGGAGCGCGCCGTAGGGATCGTCCTCGACGATCAGCACGTCGCGGCGCGCAGCCCAGTCGAGCAATCGACGCCGCTTCTCGAGGCTGATCAGCAGGCCGGTCGGATTCTGGAAATTCGGCACGACATAGAGGAACGCGATGCGGCGGCCGGCGGCGCGCTCGCGCATGCAGACACGATCGAGATCGTCGAGGTCGATCCCGTCCCGGTCCTGCTGCACGCCGGCGAGCGTCGCCTGCACGTTGCGAAACGCCGTGATCGCACCGGTGTAGGTCGGCAGTTCGACCAGCACCGCGTCGCCAGGATCGACGAACACGCGCGCGCAGAGATCGAGCCCCTGCTGCGACCCGGTCGTCACGATGACGTCGTCGATGCCGGCTGTGATGCCGCGCTCGGCCAGAATCTGCGGCAAGGCTTCGACAAGCGGCCGATAGCCGCGAGTCGGCCCGTACTGCAGGACCGTCGGATCCGACCCGTCGAGCACCGACGCGGCGACGTCGCGGAAATCGTCCCAGGCGAAAATGTCAGGCGCCGGAAACCCCGGGGCGAACGAGATCAGGTCCGGCACTCGAAGACCGAGCGCGCCCATCGTCCGAATGGCCGACTCCTGCATCGTTGCCGCCGCGCGCGAAAACACTTTGTCGTAATTGGTAACCGGCATACAGGGTGATGTAGGCGCCAAGCGCCGTGAGACCGAGATACTGGAACAGCAGGCCGCGCAGGAGCAGCGCGGCGATCTGCAGCGGAAAGACCGCGAGCCCGACGAGCGGCACGAACGCAATCAGGCCGACACCCGACCACGCGAGGGCGGAGGCGAACGTGGCGGCCACCACCAGCACGCAGACGACGAGGAACACGCCGGTCAGCTGGCGAAACTCGGCGCGCACGAACCGCACCAGCGCGCGAGAGGCGCGCCCGAGACCGGGACCTTCCACCGCGATCGCAATCTGCATCAACAGGTAGACGAGGTTGACCAGCGTGATCCAGGCGACGAGCGCCGCCGCCGTCACGGCCGCGATGAAGGTCCAGCCGGCGATGAGCACCCGTCCGCTGACCGCCTGGTAGCCGCGAACGATCACGATCAGGTAGCTGCCGACCGAGAGGCCATAGACGATCATCAGCAGGAGCCCGAGGGCGAGGTACGGACGAAACAGCCGGACGCACCCATCCAAGAAGCGCTGCAGCGTGAAGCGCGCGGCGCTGCGCAGGTGCTCCAGCGTGATCGGTTCGCGCTCGATGGGACCGGCGGCGCCGTTCGCGGCCAGCAGGACGTCCACCGTCCCGCCCTTGACGAGAAACATCAACACCGAGCCGCCGAGCAGGACGACGCCGAACGCGGCGATGAACGCGACGAGCGCGACCGGCTCGGACATCAGGGCGCTCGCGATGGTCGTGAAGATGTCGCGCAGGCTGCCTTGCAGGAGATCCGCCAGGTCGGCGCCGAGCAGCACCGCGACGAGGATCGCGGCGCCGATGATTGGCACGGCGAGCAGGACCTGTAACGTCGTCTCGGCCACGAACTGAATCGCGACGGTCTCCCAGTTGGCGGCGGCGAGGAGCGCGCCGCGCTTGAGTACGTGCTTGAGGTCCAAGGACTTTTTTTACTGGCGTGTGGCGGCTTTCCGCGTAGTCAACGCTTTTCAATATAGCACCCGTGTATTCTTGACATGTGGCGCCCTGCAATTTCGATATCTAACCTGTGTCCCTCATCCTGCGCGTGGCGCGAACGGGGTTCGCCGCCGCGCTCCTCGTTGCCCTGGTCGGCTGGGCGTTCGAGCGTCAGCGGTTCGGGTCGTCCGATCGGACGGCGCTGGCGCGCGTCGAGAGTGAGCTCCGCCAGCGCTTCGACGCCGCCGCCGACACGCTCGGCACCCTCGCGGCGCGCGTGGCCGCCAATCGCGCCGTGCTCGGGGAGACCTCGCGCGACGCCGCGGCAGTCAAGCGGCTCTTCGAGGACTGCACGGCGGCGATTCCGCGCCAGGACGCGGGACGCACCGGCATCACGATTTACGACGCGACCGCCGCGCCGCTGGCGTGGGCCGGCCGCGTGTCGGACCTGCCGCGCGCGCGCATCGACGGACCCGCGACGTTGTTCGTCGCTCCCGGCGCGCTGGGACCGCGACTCGTGCGCATCGAGCCGGTGACCGACGGCTCGGGATCGTCCGCACCGAGGCTGGCCACGTCGGTCGTGGAACAGATCCTCGGGACGGCATCGGGCGCGCCCGGACCTGCCGACACGTTCGTGCTCTCGACGTCGATCGCGCCGGTGACGGTGCGCACGACGGTCGCCATCCGCAATCCGGAATCGTCAGCCCGCCACGAGTATTCCTTCGTGATCCCCTCGAAGGATGGTGGTGTGCTGGTCGAAGCGGAAGTCTCACGCGACGATCTCGCGGCCGCCCGGGCGCGATGGACACGCGGCGTCCGCGCCGCGGTCATCTCCGTTGTCGGCGTGACGCTGCTCCTCTGCGCGTGGCCCACCGTCGAGCTGCGCCGCCGCGCGCCGAACGCGCGGACGTTCCTCTTTGCGACGACCGCGACCGTCGCGATGGTGCTCGCCGCCCGGATCATGTTCTGGATCGCCGCCGGCGCGGCCGTCGACTCGCCGAGCGCCGGATCGCCGCTCAACCTGCTGCTGACCGCGCTGACCACGGCCGCGCTCGCGTGGCTGGCGATCGATCTCATCGAGCGCCGGAGGCTGGCAAAGCCGCGCCCGCGCGTGCTGACGCAGTCGTTCGGCGCCGGCGCGGTGTGGTACGCCGCGTTCGCGACGGCGGGACTCGCGGGCACCTGGCTCATTTGGTTGTACGAACGGATCATTCAGGCGGTGGTGTCTCACACCGACCTCGACGTGCTGCATTTCTCGCTGCATCCAATCAGCGCGCCGCGCATCGAGCTGACGTTCGCGCTCGTCCTGCTCGATGCGGCGATCATCTGGAGCGCTGCAGCGATGATTCGCGTGCCGGCGCTGGTCAGCCGGGCGCCGCGAAGCCTCGCCTGGCGTGCGGGAGCCGCCGCGGCGTGGGTGGCCGGCGTACTCCTCGCCACGTTCGTGCTGCGGCTGCCGGGACCACCCGTGCCCGCTGGACCGCTCTGGGTCGCCGTCAGCGCCGCCGGCGCGTCCGCGATCGTCCTCGCGCGCGTGGCCAGCAACCTGCGACGGTCATCGCAGGCGGCCCGGCTCTTCGCCGTGTTCCTCGCGCTGCTCGTCCCCGCCATGGCAATGTATCCGTCGCTTTTCGCGTTTGCGACCGACGCCAAGGAGCTGCTGATCGCCGGCGAGTACGGCCCGCAGGCGCGCCGGCAGCGCGACGATTTGAAGCTGCGGCTGGCGCACACGCTCGATCAGATTGACGCGCTGCCGTCGCTGCCGCAGTTCGTCGCGGCATCGGGCCGTACGACGACCGCGGCGCCGGCGACGGACCGCGCGTTTCTCGTCTGGTCGATGACGGATCTCGCCACCTATCGTCTGACGTCCGCCATCGAGCTGTACGGCGCCAATGGTCTCCTGGTCGACCGGTTCTCCAGCCTGCCCGAGTACGCCACGTTGCGGTACTTCCCGGCGAGCTGCAACTGGGAAGCCTTCGACGAGGTCTCGCCGTTCGGATCGGCGGTTCTCCACGTGACGCGGGCGAGCCGCGGCATCTGCGAGCGCGGCCGTCCCAGCGGCGCCATCGTCGTGCGCGCGATGCTCGACTATCGGACGCTGCCGTTCATTTCGTCACAGAGTCCCTATCTCGAGTCACTTCGTCCGAACCGCGAAGCGCGGGCCGAGGGCATCTTCGGGCGCGACGTCGAGTTCGTCGTCTATGGCTGGAGCCGCGCGCCGCTCTTCACCTCCGGGACGGACGTGTGGACGCTTCCCGACCGCGTCTTCCAGCGGATGGTCGAGTCGCGCGAGACGTTCTGGGACGAGCTCGAACGCGACGGCCGCACGTATCGGGTGCATTTCCTGAACGATCGCGGCGGCATTTACGCCCTCGGCTACCCGGTGATCACGTGGTTCGGTCACTTCATCAACCTCGCCGAGCTCGTCACGCTGACCGGCGTCCTGTACCTCGCATTGCTCCTCTGCGCCACGCTGTTCAACCTGCTGACGTCGCGGACGCCGGCCAGCGGACGCGCGCTGCTACGTGAAGTGCGATCGAGTTTTTATCAAAAGCTGTTTCTGGCGTTCTGGCTCGTCGCGGTCGTCCCGGTGGCGATCCTGGCGTTCGCGACGCGCGCCTACTTCGCGTCGCAGCTCCGCGCGACGAGCGAAGAGGCCGCCGCGAAGACGGTCACCGTCGCGCAGCGTCTCGTCGAGGACTACGCGTCGCTGCAGCAGCGCGGCCCCGGGTCGCTCGCCGGAATCGACGATCAGATCATGGTCCTCGTGCGGCGCGCGATCGACGAAGACGTGAACCTCTTCGACCGCGATCGTCTGCAGGCCACGAGCGCGCGCGATCTCTTCGCGACGCAGCTCCTCCCGATCCGCACGCCGGGCGAGGTGTACAAGACGATTCTGCTGGACCGGATGCCGACGTACGTCGGCGACGAGCAGGTCGGCGACCTCACGTCGTACCGGCTCGCCGCCGCGCCGGTCCGTGCCGGCGGACGCGAGGGCATCGTCACCGTGCCACTCACGTCGCGTCAGCAGGAAATCGAGCTGCAGATCGACGAGCTCGATCGTCGGGTCTTGTCGGCGGCGGTCCTGTTCAGCCTGCTCGGCGCGGCGATCGGCTATTGGATGGCTGAACGGATCGCCGATCCGGTCAATCGACTCACGCGCGCGACGCGGCGGATCGCGCGTGGGGATCTGGACGCGCGGATCACCTCCACGTCGACCGACGAGCTGCGCCGCCTGGTAGACGATTTCAATCGCATGGCAGCGGACCTCCAACGCCAGCGAGCCGAGCTCGAGCGCACGCAGCGCATCGAAGCCTGGGCCGACATGGCGCGCCAGGTGGCGCACGACATCAAGAATCCGCTGACGCCGATCCAGCTCTCAGCCGAGCACGCCCTGCGCGTCAACATTGATCGCGGGCGGCCGCTCTCGCCGGTGCTGGACGACTGTGTGAACGCGATCCTCACGCAGGTGAAGCTTCTGCGCCAGATCGCGGCGGAGTTCTCCAGCTTCGCCACGTCGCCCACGCCGAGGCCCGAGCCGACCTCGGTGTCCGCGCTCATTCTCGAGGTGATCGAACCGTATCGGGCCGGTCTGGCGGAACGTGTGGCGATCGAGGTCGTCGCGCCTCCCGATCTGCCGCAGGCCAACATCGATCGAACGCTCTTCGCGCGCGCGTTGACGAACATGATTGAAAACGCGCTGCACGCGATGCCTGGCGGCGGAACGCTGACGATCTCCGCCAGGGTCGATGGACCAGCCCTGATCGTCGAGGTCGCCGATACCGGTGTCGGCATGGACGCCGACGCGCTGAGAAGGATTTTCGAGCCGTATTTCTCGACCAAGGCGACCGGCACGGGCCTGGGCCTGACGATCGCCAAGCGCAACGTCGAGTTGATTGGCGGAACGATTCAGGTGCGCAGCGAGCGCGGCGTCGGCACGACGGTCGTGATCACGTTGCCGCTCAGCGCCCCTCAACGCTGAACGCGAGCAGCACGTTGCCGCGCATCCCACCCCAGGTGCCGTAGCCCGAGGTCGTCAGCACGACGCCTTCGGCGATCGCGGGCCCGCCGACGTCGATCGACCCACCGCGTGCATTCACGCCGTTGACGGAGTCGAACTCGCGGGCGGTGTCGAAGTCCCAGAGCACCTTTCCGTCTTTCGTCGAGAACGCACGGAAGTGTCCGTCGATCGATCCCGACAGCACGGCGCCAGGTATGACGGCCGACGGCGCGGAAAGCGCCGGGCTGCAGGATGACTTTTCACCACACGCATTCGGCCGCGCCACCCAGACCTGCTTGCCGTCTGTCACACGAATCGCGAAGAGCCCGCCGCCCACGCTCGCGTCAATACCGCCGCGACCGAGCATCTTGGGATCCCTGAAGGTGAAATCCGACAGCGGCACGTACACGTGCTCGGCATCGGCGGCCGATCCCCATTCGATGCCTCCGAGCTCGCCGCCACGACCGATCGTCGTGCTCCAGAGCTTTTTGCCGCCGTTGTCCGGATCGAAGCCGTACACCACCGCCGACTTCTGACCGGCCACGAGCACGCGCCTGCCCCCGCCGAGCCGAACGAGGATCGGAGACTGACCGAAATCGTGGTCGGGGCCGGCCTTCTCCGGACAATTCGTCAGGTCGGCGCTCATGCACGCCATGTTGAATGCGTCGCCCGCGGTCGTTTGCTGAACCCACCTGATTGCGCCGGTGTCGAGATCGAGGGCCACAATCGCATCGCTCGTCGGCGCAGCCGGCTGGCTGTACGAGTCGCCGGTGCCCACGTACAGGGATCGCGTCACCGGATCGATTGTCGGCGCCGACCACACACCAGCCCCGGACGGTCCCCACATCTGCGTCCCACGCGCGTTCTTCGCCTGCGGCTTCGGCTGCTCGCCGATCATGTAAGCCTTCCACACCTGTTCGCCCGTCGCCGGATCGAGCGCGACAACGCTGCCGCGGAACGTGCAGCACTCGTACGTCGGCTGGCCGCCGATCCCTTCTTCACCCGATGAGACTGGCACGTACAACCGCCGGTTGTACAGCACCGGCGACCCTGTGATGCGCGCAGACCGGTGATCCTCGACCTTCTTCTTCCATCGCAGCTCACCGCTTGCGATGTCGACGCCATACACGGTCGCGCGCAAATCGCCGAAGTACGCCGTCGTCCCTTCGACGACGACGGCGCCGCGCACGCCGGCGTCCGCCTTGAACGTCCAGTGCACGCATCCATCTCGAAGCCCGAGCGAGTACACGCGGCCGGAAGCGCTGCCGACGAACACGCGTCCGCCGACGACGGTCGGCTGCGCGGCCGCGGCGTTCTCGCCTTCGAACCCGAAGGCCCATTTCAGCTTCAGCGCCGGAATCTGTTCGGCGGTAATGCCCGGCCGCCGCTGGAAGCGATCGTTGGCGAGCGTCACGCCCCATCCGTTCCAGGGCGCCGGCGAGGCGCCCGCATCGAACGTCGACGCTTCGCACCGCGGCCCGGCCGTTGGCGCTGTCGTCGCCGTGGAACGCATCGCCGACAGGAACGTCGCGATGACGCGCTTCTGAGCGGCCGTCAGCGTCTCGCCCTGCACGCGCATCGTGCCGGTCTCGAGCGAGGCGACGATCCGATCGGCGGGCAGCGCGGCGATGACGTCACGGGCCGGCGCGCGAGAGACGGCACCGCCCTCATGACACGACGCGCACTGCTGCGCGTAGAGCGCCGCGCCATCCTGTGCGACTGCCGAGGCCCCCAACGCGGCAGCCGCGTTGGGGTGACCTGCCGGTACGGCAAAGAGCACCACGAACGCTGCGCACGCACTGCGACGCATATGAAGCCTCCGGTGCGGCGAATTATATGTTGGCTAACTTGCGGCGCTGTCGCGCGCAGGCGGTTCCTGCGACGAAGACGGAACGGGCTCGCCGGCATCGGACGTTTGGCCGCGGCCTCCACGATGCCTGATGCGGGTGATCGCCATGCCGACAAACGCGGATGCGAGATAGCTGTAGGCCATCACGACGAGCACGAATCGCGGATGCGTGGCGACCGCGACGATGCCCGCGGCGATGAAGATGAGCACGGTGTACGGCTGGCGCGCCCGCAGATCGAAGGTCTTGAAACTGCGGAACCGGATCGTGCTGACCATCAGGATGGCGGGCACGAGGACCATCGCCAGCGCGGGCAGCGCTTCGCGGTAGTCGTAGAGACCCGACGGGTACGCGTAGACGGTCGCCGCGGGAACCGCCGCCGCCGCCGGACTCGGCATGCCGACGAAGTACCGCTTGTCGCTCGCGGACATGCCCTGGATGTTGAAGCGCGCGAGCCGCATCGCCGCGCACGCGACGAACATGAAGCCCGCGGCCCACCCGAGGCGTCCGAGCGGCGACAGTCCCCACGCGAACGACAGGACGGCCGGCGCGATGCCGAACGAGATGACGTCGGCCAGCGAGTCGAACTGGAGGCCGAACTCGCTCTCGGAGCCCGTCAGCCGCGCGATCCGGCCGTCGAGCATGTCGAGCGCGAACGCGAAGCCGATGAACGGCGCCGCCGTTTCGTACTCGCCGCGCATCGCGTACACGACGCACGCGTAGCCGCAGAACATGTTGCCCATCGTGAACAGGCTGGGCAGCAGGTACACACCCCGGCGGAACCGCCGCCGCCGGGGCCGATCGGTCCCCCGCCGCAGGAACCGGAGACGCGACTGGTGTCGCTCAGCCATGGCTGATGGGATGTGAGTGTAGCACTGCGATTACCGTTTCGCCGCCGCGAGCGAAGTCGCCAACCTTGACCGTAATCGCGGCCGTCGGCGGAAGAAACACATCCATACGCGACCCGAACTTCATGATGCCGAAGCGATCGCCCGCCTGCACGTCGGCGCCCGACTTCACACGACAGACGACGCGGCGCGCGAGGATGCCGACGACCTGCCGCGCGACGACATTCTGCCCGGCATGATCGATCCAGATCTCGCTGCGCTCGTTCGTGTTGCCCGCGTCGTGACGGTAGGCAGGCAGGAATCGTCCCGGGATGGAGCTCACGCGGGTCACGTGTCCCGACACCGGGATACGGTTGACGTGCACATCGACCGGCGACAGGAAAATGCTGACCTGCATCCATTCGCCTGGCGGCGCGGCGCCGGGGACGGCCGGGCCGGCGATGATCACGCGACCGTCGGCCGGCGCGAGCACGGCGTGAGGATCGGACGGCGCGATACGCTCGGGATCGCGAAAGAAGAAGGCGAAGAACGCGCCGAGGAGGACGAACGGAATCGCGAGGACCCAGGCGACGAGCGCGCCCGACACGAGCGCCAGCAGTAGCGCGCCGGCAATGAACGGCAGTCCCGCTGGATCTAAGCGCATCTGGTGATCGGCGATCGGATGATCGGCGATCTCGATCGCGCCATCGCCTCGCAGATCACCCGATCATCCGGTCGCCGATGGTCACGCCTGCTGGCGATGGCGGCGAAGGATGTCTTCCATCCGATCTTTCAACTGGAGCTTGCGCTTCTTGAGGGTGACTTCTTCGAGTTGTTCGGGTTCGGAGAGGTAATGCTTGGCGGTGAGTTCGTGCAGGCGTCCTTCAAGTTCCTGATGCTTGGCGGCGAGGTTGTGGAACTCCTCGTCCGTTTTCAGCAGTTGGGCTTTGAGATCCTGCGCCTGTGCATTCATACTCCGCCTCCTTGGACATCGATTAATCGGGGGATTCGAGAACGGTGGAGAGGGCCGTGCGGTTGCATCAATCGGGGATTGTGTGACGAGGCGAAAGTACCACAACGATACGGTCGTTTCAACCCCAGCCGTGGGCCTTTTCCGAGGGCGCCTAGAGGGTGGCGAGGTCTTCGCGCCAGAGAACCAGGGCATCCTCGACCGGCTTGGTGTAATACGCGCGCCGGACGCCGGCCACCGAAAACCCGAAGCGCGCGTACAGCAGCCGTGCGGGATCGTTGGACCGGCGTACCTCCAGCGTCACGCGCTGCGCGCCCATCCGTGCACCTTCGTGCAACACGTGCTTCAGGAGCGCCGTCGCGACGCCGGCGCGTCGAGACTCCGGCTTCACCGCCAGGTTGTTGATGTGCAGCTCGTCGAGCACGTGCCAGAACGAGCAGAAGCCGACGGCGCGTCCGTTCGCGTCGAGCGCGCGGAAGCAATACGACACGCCGCGATTCTCCAGCTCGGCGAGGTACATCGCGCGCGTCCACGGGTTGGTGAACGACGCCTCTTCGATGACCAGCACGTCGTCGATATGTTCCGGCGCGGTGAGCGCTTCAATCCGCCACACGACGGTCTCTCGCAACCTCGGCATCAGGGCGCCTTATATAGAAAGGATGCAGCCCGGCGGGGTCGACGGTGTCGCCGCGCCGGGCGCGTTCGAACGCGATCCGGCCGATCGCGCCCGCAAGGAGCGGAGGCGCCAGCACGCGCCATCCGGGTGCTTCTCGCGCGATGACGTCAGCAAAGCGCGCGGCGCCGTCGCCCATCACGTCGACGCACGCGTCGCCAACCTCGCGCCGCCATCGCGAGACGGTTGCCGCGGGATCGCCGACCGTCGGTCCTTCGACGTCGCACAGACGCTCCGACTCGAAGAGCGGCGCCGCCCCGACGCGGTACAGCGCGGTGAACACGTCGCGGCGGTGCGCATCCATCCACGCGGCGACGTACGTGCCGGCACGCGCCTCGCGGCTCGCGAGATGCCCAAGCGCGTCGAGCGCCGGCACGCCGGCCATCCGCCGTCCGCCGACGAGCGCGAGTCCCTGCATGGTCGCGATGCCGACGCGCAATCCGGTGAACGATCCGGGACCCGACGCGACGGCAAACAGATCGATGTCCGCGAGCGCGAGACCGCACGCATCGACGAGCGCGACGATCTCAGCAGGCAGACGCTCGGCGTGCGTGCGCGCCGCGTCACCGCCGCGTTCACCGATCACGTGGCCGTCGTCGACAACCGCGACGCTTCCCGTGCGCGTGGTCGTATCCAGTGCCAGTACTCGCATTCAGCAGCGTGCAGCTAGATTAGACTCTAAGCATATGTCAGCGCCGGCGACGCCCGCGATGCGTCAGTACCTGGATGCGAAGCAGCAGCATCGCGATGCGATTCTCTTCTTTCGCATGGGCGACTTCTACGAGATGTTCTACGAAGACGCCCTTGTGGCCGCGCGCGCGCTCGAACTGACACTCACGTCACGATCGAAGGACGCCAACGGCGGCGGCATTCCGATGTGCGGCGTGCCGTTTCACGCCGTTGACGGATACATCGCGCGGCTGGTGAAGAAAGGCTTTCGCGTCGCGATCTGCGAGCAGGTCGAGGATCCTCGCAAAGCGAAGGGCATCGTCAAGCGCGAGGTCGTCCGCGTGGTGTCGCCCGGCACGTTGACCGACGCAAAGTACCTCGACGCCCGCGAGCCGGCGTTCCTGATGGCGATCGTCACGGCCCCTGCCGGACGCAGCGCAGGCGTCGCGCTCCTCGATCTCTCCACCGGCGAATTCAGCGCCGCAGAATATACCGGCGACGATGGGATGCAGGCGCTCGCGGACGAACTCGTGCTGCTGAAGCCGCGGGAGATCGTCGCGCCGAAGCGCGAGGGTGACGGCGACGCCGTGCTGCCGCCAATCGCCATCAACGGTCTGCCTGTCACGCCGCTCGAGCCGTGGGCGTTCGAGCTCGAATCGGCGCGCCGCACGCTGCTCGATCAACTTCGCGCGGGCGGCCTCGAGGGGTTCGGGCTCGATCGACATCCCGCCGCGGTGGCCGCCGCCGGCGGGCTGGTGCGCTATCTGCGCGACAGCCAGAAAGTCGATCTCGCGCACGTCCGATCGATCACGTATCGCCAGCGGTCCGACGCCTTGCTCATCGATCCGACGACGTTGAAGCATCTCGAAATCGTCGAAGGATCGGAAGGCGGCCGCAGCGGGTCGCTGCTCGACGAGCTCGATCGTACGGTGACGACGATGGGCAGCCGGCTGCTGCGGTCGTGGCTGCTGCGGCCGCTCGTCGCGCTGGAGCCCATTCGCGATCGCCTCGACGCCGTCGAGGAGCTGGCGTTCCGGACGACCGATCGCGGCAAGCTCCGCGAGACGATCAAGACCGTTCAGGATCTCGAGCGGCTCGTCGCCCGCGCGGCGCTTGGCACCGCGGGGCCGCGCGATCTCGTCGGCCTGAAGCAGTCGCTGACCGTCGTGCCCCGCGTGCGCGCGCTGCTGGCCGAGCTGCAGGCGCCGCTCGTGCAATCGCTCGTCGCGGAGCTCGACGACCTCGTCGACGTGCGCGATCGCATCGAGGCCACGCTCATCGACGATCCGCCGGCGCTCGCGCGCGACGGCGGCTTCGCGCGCGACGGCGTGGACCCCGAGCTCGACCAGCTTCGCACCATCAGCCGGTCGGGGAAGCAGGTCATCGCGGAAATGGAGGCGCGCGAGCGCGCGCGAACCGGGATCGCCTCTCTGAAAGTCCGGTTCAACCGCGTGTTCGGCTACTACATTGAAGTGTCGAAGTCGAATCTTCGCGCCGTGCCCGCCGACTATCACCGCAAGCAGACGATCGCCGGCGGCGAGCGCTTCATCACGCCGGCGTTGAAGGAATACGAGGACAAGGTGCTCGGCGCGGACGAGCGCATCCTCGAGCGCGAGCTGGAGATCTTCGAGGCGCTGCGCACGGCCGTGGCGGCCGAGGCGCCGCGGATTCAGGCGGACGCGCGCGCGCTGGCGACGCTCGACGTGCTCGCCACGCTGGCCGACGATGCCGCGGTGAACAACTACACGAAGCCGCAGGTGCACGACGGCGACGATCTCGTGGTGGCCGACGCGCGGCACCCCGTCGTGGAACGGCGGATATCGCTCGGGGGCGATCCGTTCGTCCCGAACGACATCGCGCTGAACGGGTCGTCGTCTCAGCTCGTCATCCTCACCGGCCCGAACATGGGCGGCAAGTCGACCTACCTCCGGCAGACGGCGCTCATCTCGGTGATGGCCCAGGCCGGATCGTTCGTGGCGGCGCGCGCGGCGAAAGTGCCGATCGTCGATCGCATCTTCGCGCGTGTCGGCGCGTCGGACAACATCGCGCGCGGACAATCGACGTTCATGGTCGAGATGCAGGAAACGGCGAACATCCTGCATTCGGCGACGTCGCGGTCGCTGGTCGTGCTCGACGAGATCGGCCGCGGCACGGCGACCTTTGACGGCCTCAGCATCGCATGGGCGATCGCCGAGTTTCTCGCCGCCAATGCGAAAGTACGGCCGAAGACGCTCTTCGCCACGCACTATCACGAGCTCACCGATCTCGCCGATGCGACGCCGGGCGTCGTCAACTTCCACGTGGCTGCGCGCGAGTGGAAGGACGACATCATCTTTCTGCGGAAAATCGTGCCGGGCCGCTCGGATCGCAGCTACGGGATTCAGGTCGCGCGGCTCGCGGGGCTTCCGCGCGCGGTCATCGATCGCGCGCGCGAGATTCTCGCCGCGCTCGAACGCGACGAGCTGACGCGCGGCGGGCGGCCGTCGGTCAGCGGGACGCCGTCGGAGCCGCAGCGGCAGCTCGGGCTGTTTCAGCCGCCCGCGCCCGACGATCGGCTGCGCGGGCGCCTCGCCGCGATCGACGTCGATCGCATGACACCGCTCGAAGCGCTCGCGCTCCTCGCGGAGTTGAAGAGGGATTTATGAGCGTCGCCAACACGACCGGCACGCGCAAGCGAACGCTCCGCGACGTGATTGCATCGCTGCGCCAGCCGAAGGTGGCGGTCATGCTCGCCCTGGGCTTCTCGTCCGGGTTGCCGTTTTTTCTCATCGGCAACACGCTTGGCTACTGGCTGCGCGACGAAGGGACGGCGCTCTCGGCGATCGGATTCCTGTCGTGGGTCGGGCTGGCGTACTCGCTGAAGTTCCTCTGGGCCCCGGTCATCGACCGCGTCGACGCCCCGGTGTTCGGCCGGCTCGGCCGCCGGCGCGGCTGGATGATCGTCAGTCAGCTCTTCGTCGCCGCCGGCCTCCTCGGGCTCTCTGCGATTGGTCTGAAGGCCGGACTGGCGACGCTCGGCATCCTGGCCGTCGTCGTCGCGTTTTCCTCGTCGACGCAGGACATCGTGGTGGATGCATGGCGGATCGAGGCGGCGGCCGACTCCGATGAGCTCGGGCTTCTCTCCGCGGCCTATCAACTTGGGTACCGATTCGCCATCCTCGTGACCGAAGCGCTGATTCTGATCGCCGCGAGCCACTTCGGCTGGCGCATCTCGTACGCCGCGATGGCGGCGCTGATGGCCGTCGGCGTGACCGCGAGCTTCGTGGCCGTGGAGCCGCTGCGGGCAAACCCGGTGTTCGTATCCAAAGCCGAAGCGCCCCTCTGGACCGCACGCGGTTTTTTCGACGCGGTGATCGGTCCGTTCAGGGAATTCTTTCGCGTCTACGGCGCGCTCGCGCTGCTGATGCTCGCGATGATCAGCTTCTACCGATTGCCCGAGTTCATGATGGGTCCGATGGCGAACCCGTACTATCACGATCTGGGCCTGTCGAAGGATGCGGTCGGCGCGGTCAGGGCATCGATCGGTGTCGTCGCGTCGCTCGTCGGCATTGCCGCCGGCGGCTTCAGCGCGCTGCGGTTCGGATATTTCAAGACGCTGATTGCGGGCCTCATCATCCAGAGCCTGGTGATCGCCAACTTCGCCACGCTCGCGTACGTCGGTCCGGACATTCGGGTGTTCGGTGCGGTCATGGCGGCCGACAACTTCGGGATCGGCTTCGCGGGCGTGGCGCTCGTCACCTATATGTCGACCCTGACGAGCATCGGCTACACCGCGACGCAGTATGCGCTCCTCAGCTCCACGTACACCTACGTCGGCAAGCTCTCGAAGGGTTTCTCGGGCGTGCTGGTCGAGCGGCTGGCGACCGGGCGGACGCTCCTCGACGGGTACGCGCTCTTTTTCATCGGCTGCGGTCTCCTTGGCGTCCCCGCGCTCATCCTCTGCATCTTCCTCGCGCGTGCGACGCGTCAGCCGGAGCGGGCGCCCGCCGAGGTCCCCTAATCGGAGCGGCGTGGCGCGCTCGCGGACAGCGATCTTCCTGCTCTTGTTCGCCGCGTCCGCGTTCGCCAGGGCGCATGCGGCCAGCTTGTACGATCCGGCGCTGCGATTCCGTGCGTTGCCGACGGAACACTTCGTCATCTACTTCCATCAGGGCGAAGACGCGCTCGCGCGGCGGCTCGCGGCAATCGCGGAGGAGACGTGGCGCGCGCTGCAGCGTCCGCTCGGCGTCGTGCCGCCGAAGCGGACCCATGTCGTGCTCGTGGACCAGACCGAGCTGGCGAACGGCTGGGCGAACCCGCTGCCCTACGACACGATCATGGTGACGGCGGTCTGGCCGCCAGGCTCGGAGTTCATCGGCGACACCGACGACTGGCTGCGCATGGTCTTCACCCACGAGTTCACGCACATCGTCCACCTCGATCGCTCGGAGGGCTGGGCCCGGGTCATCCGCCGCATTTTTGGCCGGATGGAGATCGCGTTTCCGAATCTGTTCCTGCCGCAGTGGCACGTCGAAGGGCTCGCGACCTACGAGGAGAGCGTCATCACCGGTTACGGCCGCCTGCACGCGGGCGATTTCGGCGCGATCATCGACGAGGCTGCGCGAATGCGCCGCCTCGAGCCCCTCGATCGCGTGAACGGCGGGCTGACCGACTGGCCCAATGGCGATGGGGCGTACGCATACGGCCTCGGCTTTCATCGGTACCTGGCCGACCGCTTCGGCGCCGAGACACTGGCGACCCTGGCCGAAGCAACCGCGCGGCGCGTGCCGTTTACCGCGTCACGCGTGTTCGAGCGCATCTACGGTCAGTCGCTCGGCAGTTTGTGGCGCGACTACGAAGCGTCAATCGCCGACCCGCGGATGGAGCCCGTCGTCTCGGTCACCAATGGGAAGCAACTGACCCATCACCAGTACATCGTCACCGGACCGCGCTTCGATCGACCGGCGTGCCCGACATGTCCGCCCGACATCGTGTATTCGTTGCTGACGCCTGACGGATTTCCATCGCTGAATCGCGTCGCGCTCGACGGATCTCCACCGAAACAGATCACGCGTCGCTATGTCGGATCGACGACGGCGATCGGATCCGATCGACTGTACTTCGATCAGCAGGAGGTTCGCCGGAACACCGGGCAGTACAGCGACCTCTATTCGTGGTCGCGGACGACCGGGCATGTCCAGCAGCTCACGTCGGAGTCGCGGCTGATGGATCCGGATCTGTCGCCCGACGGCCGGACGCTGGCGTGCGTGCAGAACCGGCCGGGTCAACGGGCCCTCGTGTTGGTCACGATTGCTACCGGCGGTGTGACGAAGACCTTCAGGCCTGCAATCGAAACACTGATCTCCGAGCCTGAAACACAGTTCAACACGCCGCGATGGTCGCCTGACGGCCGGTGGATCGCGGTCGAGCGACATCGACCTGGCAGCGTGTCCGAGATCGTCATCGTCGACGTCGCCACCAAAACCACACGAGTGATTGTCCCCAGCGCGCTCGGACGGAGCGTGACGCCGGTGTGGCGTCCCGACGGCCGCGCTGTGGTTGCGGCGGTCGCTGGCGAACGTGCGCCGTTCAATCTGTTCGAGTTTTCGCTGGACGGCGGGAATCCGCGTCAACTGACGAGCATGAGCGGCGGCGCGAAATGGCCTGACATTTCGCCCGACGGCAGCACCATCGTGTTCGTCGGCTACACGGTCAACGGCTTCGATCTCTTCACAATGCCGTATCCGTTGGGTGACGCCGCGGCGCCGCGCTTGCCGGCTGTGACCGATGTCGAGGTGGATCCGCGTCCCCGGGCCGACACACGGGTCGGCCCCTACGACCGGGATGTAGGGGCGGACCCGCGTGTCCGCCCCGCCCGATATTCACCTTGGCCTACGTTGCGGCCGACATCGTGGACGCCCATCGTCGAGAGCGACAGCACGCAACTGCGGATCGGCGCCGCAACCGGCGGTTTCGACGTGCTCGCGTACCATGCGTACTCGGCGTCGGCGACGTGGCTGGTGTCCGGCCCGGCCGACGCGCCGAGGCCGGGCGCGGCAACGCCGGACTGGAACATTTCCTACGCGTACGACCGCTGGCGGCCGACGCTGTTTGTCTCCGCCTCGAACGCGACGTCGTTCTTCTCGGGCCCGGCGACGGAGTCCGGCACGCCGACGGCCGCGACGCTGCGCGAGCGTCAACTCGAAGCGGGCGTCGTCGTCCCAATCCGCCACGTCCGCGTGTCGCACGTCGCGTCGTTCTCGATGATCTCGGCGATCGACGACTACACGCTCGCCGACAGGAAGCTCTCGCGCGACCGCACCGCGCTCCGCGGCGCGTGGGCGACGACGACGGCGCACCTCTACGGGTACTCGATTAGCCCTGAAGGCGGTGCGACGATCGGCGTGACGGCGGAATCGGTGCCGCGTTCGCTTGGCGCGTTCGCCAACGCGACCAAGTTCACCGCCGATGCGCGCGCCTATCTTCCCGGCTTTGGTGCGCATCACGTTCTGGCCGTTCGCGCGGCAGGCGGCGTCTCGACGGGCGATCCCGACGTCCGCCGGAGTTTTCATCTCGGCGGCGCCGCCGCGGCCGGCGGCGTGATCGATTTCGGCCGCGGCGCCATCAGCCTGCTGCGCGGCTTTGGCGCCAACACGTTTGCCGGCAGTCATGTCGCCCTCGTCAACGCCGACTACCGTTTCCCGATCGCGCGGCCGCAGCGCGGTCATGGCACGTGGCCGCTCTTGCTCCACACGATTCACGGAACCGTGTTCGCCGACGCGGGTCACACGTGGACGCGCAGCTTTCGGATCGACGCCGTCAAAACATCCGTTGGCGCCGAGCTGTCGGCACGCATCGTCGCCGCGTACTTTTTTCCGCTCATCGTCACGGCGGGCGCAGCGTTCGGACACGACGGCAGCCGCACGGTTCCTGATCGCACGACGGCCTACGCCCGCGTCGGCTTCGCGTTTTAGTCGCTATAATGACGGCGCATGAAAAAGAAATCCCGTTTTCTGCAGACGCCGATCGAGCCATTCGCCGTCGAAGCGGGGCTGACGGCGGATCAAGTGCTCGCCCGCATGGAGCGGATTTCGTTTCAGGGCCGCAATCTCGCCACAGCGCACCACATCTGGCTGAAGATGCTGCAGGACGACGTGACGATCTTCATGGGGATGGCAGGTGCCTTGTCCGCAGGCGGGCTGCGGATGATCGTCGCGCATCTCATCCTGAACCGGTACGTCGACTGCCTCGTGTCGACGGGCGCGAATCTCTACCACGACCTGCACGAAACGCGCGGCCAGCGTCACTACCTCGGATCGCCCCACGCCGACGACGCGGCGCTGGCCGAAGATCGCATCGATCGCGTCTATGACACCTACGCGAGCGAAGAGGAATTCATCGGCAACGACAACTGGATTGCCGACTTCGCGAGGACGCTCGAGACGCGTCCGTACACGTCGCGCGAGTTCCTGCATCTGCTCGGCGGCCATCTGTGGAACACGACCGGGCGCGAAGGCATTCTGACGGCGGCGTACCGCGCCAGCGTGCCGATCTTCTGCCCCGCAATCGCCGACTCGTCGATCGGCATGGGGCTGTCGCAGGCGCGGCAGAAAAAGGCCGGCGCCGGCTACATCGACATCATCGGCGACATCGTCGAGTCTGCGAACGTCGTCATCCGCCGGCCGCGCACGGCGTCGATCGTGCTCGGCGGCGGCACGCCGAAGAACTTCATCAATCAGGCGAGCGTCCAGGCCGAGTTCTTCAGCGACGAGGTCGGCGGCCACCGCTACGCGCTGCAGATCGTCACTGACGTGCCGCATTTCGGCGGCGCCTCGGGGTCGAGCCTCGAAGAGGCGCAGAGCTGGGGCAAGCTGGCGACCGACTCAGCGCGCGTGTCCGTGCAGGCCGATGCCACCATCGCGCTGCCGCTCCTCGCGAGCGCGCTCGCCACGACGGCCGCGCCCCTCCTCGCGACGCGGCGGAAGCCGGTCTTCACGCTGGCCTCCCGCGTCATGACCATCGACGGTCTCACCGTTCCCAACGAGCGCTTCGAGGAAGTGAATGAGCCTGCCGTTTGAGTACGACCGGCAAACGCTCGGAGAGTTCGGCGGCACGACTCCGACCACCACCGATTTCGAGCAGGCGCGCGTCGTCATTCTTCCGATCCCGCTCGATCGCACGACGTCCTACGTCCCGGGCACGCGAAACGGCCCGCACGAGATTCTGATCGCTTCGTCGCACATGGAGCTGTGGGACGAGGAGACGCAGACCGACGTGCACAGCATCGGGATCTACACGCTGCCCGAGATGGACCTTCCGTTCGGCACGATGGACGAGGTGGTGAAGGAGATCCGCCGCGTGAGCTCGGAGCTGGTGAGCCGCAACAAGTTCGTCGTGTCACTCGGCGGCGAGCACGCGATCACCGGCCCGATCGTCGCCGCGTTCGCATCGAAATACGCGGGACTCTCGGTCCTCCAGCTCGACGCTCACGCCGATTTGCGCGACACCTACATGGGAACCCCGCACAACCACGCCTGCGCGATGCGGCGCGTGCTCGAGTACGCGCGCTGCACGCAGGTTGGCATCCGGAGTCTGTCGCCCGAAGAAGCGGAAACCGCGCCGTCGCTGCCCACCGAGATCTTCTACGACTACAACATGCGCGAGCAGCCGGACTGGATCGACCGGATCGTCGACTCGCTCAGCGAAACGGTGTACGTGACGATCGACGTGGACGGCTTCGATCCGGCGATCATGCCGGCGACCGGTACGCCGGAACCGGGCGGGCTCTCGTGGTACGAGGCGCTGGCGCTGCTGCGCAGAACGATCGAGCGCCGCACCGTGGTCGGCTGCGACATCGTGGAGCTGTCGCCGATACCGGGGAACATCGCGCCGAATTTCCTCTGCGCGAAGCTGATCTACAAGATCCTGTCGTACAGATTTGGAAAGGAGACCACTGACCAGCGCTGAGACAACACACAGGACACAAAGGACACAAAGGAAAAACTTGTATGGCCTTTACCTCTGTGTCCTTGGTGTCCTTTGTGTTGATGCAGCGCTGAAATCGATGCTCTAGGTTTTCTTCAGGTTCTCGAGCTCTCGACGTGCATCGCCCGTGAAGGGCGATTCGGGGAACTCCTCGACGAGGCGATTGAACGTCTGCTGCGCTTCGGCGCGCTTGCCGGCTTCGAGATACGTCCGTCCGAGCTGCATCAGGATGCCGTCGACCGGCAGCGGGCCATCCTTGCGCAGCGACAGCTCCTTGAACGTATTGATCGCCTGATCGTACTGTCCCGTGCGCGCCTGCGCTTCCGCGAGCCCGAGCCTGGCCATCTCCCGGTAGATGTTGTTGCCCGCGCGATCGATCACCTGCTGATACGTGTCGGCGGCCTCTTTCGGCTGGCCCAGCGTCATGTACGTCGCGGCTTGCTGATACCGCGCGTACAGACCGGCGTCGGTCGAGGGATACGCGTCGGCGGCGACCTTGAACTTCGTCAGCGCCGCCTGCGCGCGCTCGCGCTCGGTTGGAAAGCTCAGACCGCCCGCGTTCGCCGCGGGCGTGCCGGCTGCCGGCGGCGGCCCGACGCGCGCGGTCTCCACGACGAGCGCGTCGGCGAGCAGCGCGTGCGCGCGGGTCTGAACGCGTTCGCGCCACGCGAAGAACCCGATCGCGACGACGGCGAGGACGCCGAGGACCACGATGAGCGCCGTGGACTCGCGCCGCCGGCCCTCGAACCGCTCGCGCGCGTCGCGCGCGAATTTCTGCAGCTCGTGTTCCTTCAGATGCTTACGTTCGGTTCTCTTCATGATTGATGACTGTCGACTGACTGAGACTCACAACTGACGCTACCAATTGTGAGTCAAGTGTCAGCCCAAGTTCAAATCACGAACCGGAGGCAGGGTGCGCCGATTCAGTTCAGATAGCGGCTTGTCGTCGGCCCAGGCGGACGCCACGGTTCACCCGTGGCGTCCCTATGGAGCGGAAGCTGGCGGTTGCGATCCGCGCGCGGCGCTATTGGAGCCTGACCGGCGCAAGATCCGCCGTGATGGCGTCGATCGTCATTTCGACGCCGTCCATCACATCGCCCTCGCGGAAGTCGGCTGTCTTGGTCGGTTTCTTCTCGATAACGCCGACCTCGGTGCCGTCGAGCCTGCGAGCGTCGGCTTTGGGATCGAGCAGGACCGGGGAGGCCGTCGAGGTCGTCGAGACCTGGATAATGTTCACCGTGCCGGTCAACACGACCATCCGCTGGATCAGCGGAATGAGCTTGGCGTTGTTGTCTTGAGTCAAGATGCCGGTCACCATGAACACGTCGCCGGTCAAGGTCACGACCCCCAGACGGTGGCCCTTCTGCGCACACATGGTGGCGCACTTCGCGTGCTCGGGTGCGGTCGCGGCGGCGCCTCGCTGCATGTAGCACGCGCTCTCGACGAGCTGCCCCACGATGGTGGTGGTCGCGTCGAGCCTGGGAAGGGAGGTGTCGCCCGCCGCGAGCGTGGACGTCGTCTGATCGACGATCTGGTCCACGCCGGCGCCGGCCGCCGCGATCGTGGGAGATGGCGCCGCGCCAACCACGACGGCTGCCATCATCACCGCTATCAACAAAGAACGTCGCATGTTCGTGTCTCCTCGAGAAAAATCCACGCCGCTATTGAACCGGCGTCGCCTGGTTCGTTTGAATCTCGACGATGCCCAGCGCCCGGTTGTAGAGGCGGACGTTGTCGATCCGTCCGTTGAAGTACTCACCCCAGAACTGGTTGCCTCCCATGTAGAGCGCGCCGGTCGATGTGGTGATATCGCCCGTGACGGACCGATCGTCGACCGGTATCCCGTCGACCCAGATCCGTAGCATGCCCTCGGCCTTTTCGTAGGTGACCACGACGTGGCTCCACGCGTTCAACGGCAATGGACTGGTCGCGACCACGTCCCTGTCGACGCCGGCGATTCTCACGAGTCCCACGCTCTTCGACGCCGGGTCGCTGCCGTACATCGCGTACACGAGACCCTGCGGCCCCTGTTTCAGCAGCAGCGACCGCCAACTGCTCAGCGTCGTCGGCCTGACCCACGCTTCGAGTGTCATCCCGGTCGTGAAGTCGAGGTCGTTGGCGTCGGCAATCGTCACGTAGTTGCTCGTGCCGTTGAACGACACGGCATTGCCGTAAATGCCCTGCGCACTGACCGCTCCACCCAGCGTTCCGTTGTGGCCCAGACCCGTCTTATCGGTCGCCGTGCCGTCGTCGAAATTGTACGAGGCGACCAGGCCGGTCGAACTCGTCGCGGGCGCCGCCGTACCTGGTACGACCGGCGTGTGCATGAGCGTGCGGATGTCGCTCTCCGACAGCGTCACGCCGAGGAGGCGGACTTCATCCATGACGCCGCTGAAGAACTCGTCCAGCCAGACCTGATTGCCGCCCAACCACAACGGACCGGACGTGACCGGCATGTTTCCAGAGACAGCCAGTGACCGGTGGAGCACGCCATTGAGGTAGATCTTGAGTGACCCGCCACCGTAGGTCATCGCCACGTGCATCCAGCGTCCCGAAAGCGCGCCGTCCAGCGCCGCGACCGATTGGGCGACGCCTCCGACGTTCACGTAGCCGTTCGGCTGGCCCAGCGCACTTCCATTGTTATTGGCGTAGAGCGCGTAGGCCAGGTCACCGCCGTTTTGCTTCAACAGGATGTTCCGCCATCCTGTCTGAGTGGTCACCTTGACCCAGGCCATCATCGTCGCCGCGCTGGTCAGATCCAGCGAGTTGCTGTCGGCGACGGTGATCAGATCGTCCACGCCGTCGAACTGCATCGCCTTGCCGAACCGGCCGGTGGTCACGCGTGTCGGACCGTTCGCAGCGTTGAAGGTGCCGTTGTTCCCGTTGCCGCTGCTGTCCACGACCGTGGTGCCGCTCGCCTCTTCGAAGCCGAACGACGCACCCGGAGCAAACGGATTCACGGTCACGGTCGCGGAGCACGAGACCATCTGGCTCGCCGAATCAGTGACGTTGAGGGTCACTGAGGTCTGTCCCGGTGTGTACGGTCCCGGCGGGACCTGCGCCAGCGTGACGGCGCCTCCGTCCGGATCGAACGAGCCATTGTCGATGGACGCGGCCGCCGTTCCGATGAGCGTGGCCGTCACCGTCACGTTCTGGCACTGCGCGACGGGTGGCGGGTCGAACACGGTGATCGTGAAGCTGTGCGGCGCGCTGATGTCGACGCCGCCGTTTGCCGTGCCGCCGTTGTCGCTCAGCCTGACCGTCACGTTGGCGACGCCGATCGCCCCGGCAGCCGAGGTATACGTCAGCGTTCCGTTCACAGCGACCGCAGGCGCCGCCGAGAACAGCGCGGCGTTGTCGTTGGTGACCGTGAAGGAGGTCAACGCCTGGCCGCTTTCATTCGCCGGCCCTGTGCTCAGGTTCGTCGCCCATCCGGGCACTGAGTGTGCGCCCGAATTCTTTGCGGCGCTCTGGTTCGCTCCGTTGGTGAACGTCGGCGCATCGTTCACGGCCGTGACCGTGATGATGAAGGTCTGTGCCGCGCTCGTGTTGACGCCGCCGTTGGCCGTGCCGCCATCGTCGTGCGCCTGGACGCTCACCGTCGCCGATCCGTTCGCGTTGCCGGCCGGCGTAAAGGTCAGCGTTCCGTTCGACGCCACCGCCGGCTGCGCCGCGAACAGCGCGTTGTTGTCGTTGCCGACGATGAAGTCGACGGCTTGCGATTCGTTCGGTCCGGCGCTGATCGCGGTCGCCCAGCCGGCGACCGAGTGCGCGCCGCTGTCTTCGAGCACCGTCTGATCCGCACCCTTGGTGAAGCTCGGCGCGTCGTTCACGCCCGTGACGGTGATCGTGAAGGTCTGCGCCGCGCTCGTGTTGACGCCGTTGGCTGTGCCGCCATCGTCGTGGATCTGCACGCTCACCGTCGCCGTGCCGTTCGCGTTGACGGCCGGTGTAAAGGTCAGGGTCCCGTTGGACGCCACCGCGGGCTGCACTGAGAACAGAGGGTTGTTGTTGTTGCTCACGATGAAGTCGAGCGCCTGCGACGCCTCGTTCGGCCCCGCCGACATCGCGGTCGCCCACCCGGTCACCGATTGCGCGGCCGCATCCTCGAGCACGACCTGATCGGCGCCCTTCGTGAAGCTTGGCGCATCGTTCACCGGCGTCACGCTGAGGTAGACCGTGGCGACGTTGCTCAGCGCTCCAAACGGATCTGAATCCTGGTAACTGAACTGATCCGGCCCGTACGTGTTGGCGTTCGGCGTATACGTGAAGGCGCCGTCCGCACCTAGCACGACGTGCCCGTGTGTGGCGTCGCTCACCAGAATCGACGTGATCGCGTCGCCGTTCGGATCGTTGTCGTTTGCCGTGATCCGGTCGACCGCAGGCACATTCAGCGTCACGTCTTCATTCACGAAGTACGCTGGAGACCCGCTCGATCCGTCGTCAGCAGCGACCGGCGGGACGTTCCCGACGATCATCGAGACGGTGCCTGCGTTGGAGATCAGCAGGCCGTCGGTGATGGTGTACGTGAAGCTGTCAGGGCCGCTGTACCCCGTCTGCGGCGTGTAGACGACGGCTCCACTGAGCGGGTTGATTGTCGCGGTGCCGTGAGCCGGCGTCGAGACCGCGGTGACACGGAACTGCGCCTTCGGCGTATCCGAGTCGGTGTCGTTGAACATGAGACTGCCCGCATTCAGCGGGTTGCCACTGAAGGTCTTGCTCGTATTCAGGTTCGTCAACGCCGGGCCGTCGTTCACCGCGACCGGTGCGTGATCGGTCGAGATGATGATGTCCCGCAGCTCGGGCGTGATCGACGGATCGCTCGTCGTCAAATCGGCGCGGTACTGCACGTACCGGGCATGTGCCTGCCTGGGGTACTGACCAGGCGCCGACACGAGCGCAAAATCCGTCCAGGTCGCGTCGGGCGCCGGCGTGTCGCCGGTGTGCTCGTAGATCGCGACGCTCGTCCCGGCGGGCGTCGACGTCGTCCAGTAGATGCTCGCCCAATCGACCGCGCTGCCGGCATCGAACACTCGGGACATGAACGAGCCCGACGTCGCGTACGGGAGCATGCGGATCCAGTCGACGACGATGTTGCCGCCGAGCGGGTTGAAGTCGCTCGCGCTGATCGGCCGCATGAGCGTCCCGATCGGAACCGCATGCGACGCGACCGACACGCCGTCGATGAAGAAGTTCATGCCGGCCGGTGTCCAGTCGATGCGGTAGCGGTGCGGTGCCCCGAGGTACTGCGTGCCCAGCGGCGTGTCCTGGCTCGAACCGCCGTTGTGGCTGCGCGCCATCAGCGAGCTGCCCCCGCCCGTGCTGAACATCGCCCACGGTGGAGCCTCGAACTTGACGCCGAACCCGGCATGCTGGAACGGGTCGCCGGTGAACGTCGCGACGAACTCGAGCGAATAGCCCGGTCCGTGCGTGCCGACCTCGCAGTCGGGCGGCGTTCCGGTGCACGTGCCGACGCGCGCGCCATCCACGGTGAGAACACCGTTGGCCACGGAGACGGTCCCACCGGATTCGGGTTGCCACAACACGCTGATCCATCCCGGCGGGAGGCTCGAGCCGAAGAATTCGGCGCCGACCGCAGGCGCGAGCGTCAACTCGCCGTCACCCGTTTGCGTGACGTAGGTGCCGCTGTGCGTGCCCGCGAGGAAGTCCACCGGAGCGGTGTCGTGCAACGTCGGTCCCGGCACCGTGAAGCTCGGGGTCAGGAAGACCGACGGGTTGCCGCCGTGGTCGATCGACGTGATGCGCATGTAGTACGTGTTGTTCGGAATCAGTCCCGTCAGCGTCAGCGTGTGATTCAGGACGAAATTCGAGTTCGCCACCGAGAACGTCTGCCCTGTCGGGAATGACTGATCGGTCGAGTAGTCGACGCGCGAGTCCGCCTCCTCGTTCGTGTTCCACGTCACCACGGCCGTCTGGCCGTCGATCGCGGTTACGCGAACCTGCGTAATCGAGGGCGGCGTATCGTCCGCGACCGACTGCGCGAACGTCACGTCGACCCAGTAGTTGCCCGCGTGGAACGCCGTCGTCGGGAACGCGCTCGTGCCGTACGTGAAGACGCCGTTGGTCGAGGCCCCCGAGGCCGGCGCGTGGAGCGGTGGTGAATTCACGCCGCTGCTTGCGAAGTACGCGCTGTCGCCCGAATAGTGCCCCACGTTCGTGTGGTAGGACGCCACGTAGGTCGTGTTCGCGAGGATCGGGACTGGATTGTTGAACCGCAGTTCCTGCCAGCCGACTGCCGTCTCGTTCGTGAACGTCCCGCTCGCCAGCAGCGTGCCGCCGGCGGTCCAGAGGTGGCCGATGTGCGTGCCCGTATTCGCCGCGCTCTTGTAGAACCGCACGGCGGTGATGAAGCCGTCGATGTCGCTGAAGAATTTGACGCCTACTTCGATGGCGCTCGGATCGAGCGCATCCGGCATCGTCGGGACAGCCGTCGCGGGATTCCACAGATGGTTGCAGGGACACGGGCTCGCGAGCACGGTGACGAGCACGCTCGACGATGGGCCGCCGATGTTGCCGCTGTCGTCGGTCGCGCGGCTCATGATGGTCGCGGTGCCCGGCGCGCCCGGCGACCAGTCGTAGGTCCAGGACGAGCGTCCGCTCGCGCCGCGCCACGTCACGCCGCCGTCGACCGAAACTTCCACGCCCGCGACGCCGCCGCCGCCCGCGTCGCTTGCCGTGCCGCTGATCGTCAGGTGGCCGCCGCTGTCCGCGTTGCCGCCGGTCGGAGACACGATGACGGAAGTTGGCGCCACGGTATCGGTGGACCCGGTTCCCGCAATGAGCCCGGATTGAATCGTGCCTGGCTGTACGCCCATGTCGGCGAACAGATTGATGGTCGCCTGCTGCATGCGCGAGTCCGGCGTCGAGGCTTCGCGATCGTGAACGCTGTCGAGGCCCCACGACCACTGCACGGTGCCGGCGCCGAACACGAGCGCTTTGTGGAGGTTGCTTTGCTGGTCCAGCGTGTCCTTGCGGTAGAGCGTGAGCGAATGCGTGGCGGTGCCGGGCGCGATGCCGTACCCGGTGGCGCTGAATTTCTCGGTGACGTCTACCGTCGTCGACGACAACCGCGCCAGGCCTGCCGGGCGGAAGCCGTTGTTGAGATCTTCGTCCCACTCGTAGCCGAGGGAACCCGCCGCCAGCGTCGCCGACGTGCCGGGCGGCAGCGAGCCGATGTCGGTATTCCGCCAGAAGCGGTACGCTCCCATCTCCGAGGGCACGGTGATCGCAAACGTGCAGCAGTTGACCGTCCAGAAGGTGCCGGTCAACCCGTTTTCGGGACGGCCGCCGTCGGACGGCGGGCTGAAGCTCGCGTCGCGCCACAGGCCGGTCCATGCGGCGTCGGGATCGATCTTCGCGCCGGCGAGCGTTTCCTTGTAGCTGACGAGCGTGCGATGCGGTGTGGCAGTCCCGTCGATGCTCGTTTCCCAGCGCGTCTTCCAGAGCATTTCGTTGCCGCTGAAGAAGGCGAGATGGACGCCGGCGTCGCGTGCGGCTTCGACGTTGGTGCGCTGGGTCCCCGACCAGTACTCATCGTGTCCGACCGACATGAATACTTTGTGGTCCAGGATCTGCGCGCCGCTGCGATCGGCGTCGACGCCGCTGAAGTAGCTGACGTCGTAGCCGTTGCGTTCGAGCCACCGCAGCATCGGGTATTCCGCGTTGAAGACCCAGCTCTGGGGCGCGAGCTGGCGCGTATTGAACGGCCGGTTGTAGCTCACTTTGGTTGCGCGTCCCCCGCCGCCGTACACAGGTGGATTGCTGACGGGGCCGCCGCTGTACAGGCTCGCGCCGCCATAGCTGTTGTAGGCCTGCCACGTGGTGTCGGACGTCTGAAACAGGAGATTCGCGTGCCGCGTGTCGTCGCGCACGACGAAGATGATGTGGCTCGCTCCCGCCGCTGGCACACCGTTATCGATGCGCGTCAGCTTCGCCAGATAGATGCCCGACACTTGACCGGCCGTGCTCCACGACGCGGACGTTGCCCACGTGCCGCAGTCGACCAATCCCGTCGTCGAGTCCGTGACGCACAAGGGTTGCACTTGCGGTGACTGGAGCGTGATCGTCGACGACGTGATCTTGCGCGCGCCGACGCCGTTGTAGTAGCCGAGCCGGAAAATATCGACCCGGTAAGTGGTCGCGTCGGTGTTG
>DASYQZ010000049.1:0-48901 GCA_036004865.1 Vicinamibacterales bacterium | reverse complement strand
GCCGGAGCATCGGAGCGCCGAGCAGCGTTACGTCAGCGCGGCGATGGCGACGCTGAAGGATGTCGGGGAATGGCTCGGACCGTTTCCCGCGCAGTCGCTGACGATTGTCGATCCGCCGTGGGGCGGTTCTCCAGATCGGATTGCCGACGATGCGGTCGTGCTCGAGCGGACTCCGTGGTGGAGCACGCCGACCGCCATGACGCCCGAGCTCGCGACGGCTCGCGCCGTCAGCCGCCGGTTCTGGATCTCGATCGTCGACGCTCGCGCGCTTCCCTCGTGGTTCGTCGACGGCCTCGTCGAGTACACGGCACGCCGGGTCGTGACGCCATTGTTTCAAGGCGTGAATCTGGCGCCCGGGTACGCGATGCTCGAGCAACGGTATTTCGGCGGCTTCGTTCCGTGGTTCGTCCGGCTGCGCCTGTTGCCCGAATCGGACGGCGGCCCGATGGAAGCCTATCGCGCGAAGCCGCGCGTCGACGCCGACGCTCAGGCGTCGTCCGAGGATCGCCGTAGTCTGTCCGGGAAGGCGGCGCTGACGCTGAACACGCTCGAGCGGTGGGTGAGCCGGCCGGTCGTCGACGCCGCTCTGACCGAGTTCGTACGGACGTCGCGCGGGCGCCAGCCGACGCTGAACGATTTCGCGCGCGTGGCCTCGGCCGTCAGCAGTCAGGACCTGTCGTGGTTCTTCGCACAGACGCTCTCGGGGTCGGCGGTGTTCGACTACAGCGTCGCGGAGCTGACGAGCGTCGAGCAGTCGCCCGAAAGGTTCGAGACCACTGTCGTGGTCGCGCGGCTCGGAGACGGGGTGTTCACCGGAACGAGCGCGCCGCGCGTCGGGCCTTTTGAAAGCGGCCGCGGGATGACGCTGCTCGTCACGTTCGCCGACGGGCAGCGCGCCATCGATCGGTGGGATGGCCGCGACGCGCGAAAGAGTCTTCGCTACAGCAGTCCGTCGCGCGCCGTGTCGGCGACGATCGATCCGGATCGGACGCTCGTGCTCGATCTCCACGTCACGAACAACAGCCGGATCATCGCGCCGCGGGGCGGCACGGCGTCAACGCGTTGGGCGGCGCGCTGGATGCTCTGGCTCGAGGATCTGCTTCTGACCTACAGCGCCCTCGTGTGACGTGATGCCAACGTCCCTCCATGCCGTCGACGCGGCGATCGTCGTCGCGTACCTCGCGGTGCTCGCCGTCGTCGGCGTGTACTTCTCGCGCCGGCAGACGACGCTCGACGAGTTCTTTCGAGCGCGTCAAACGATGGCCTGGGTTCCGGTCGGTCTGTCGCTGATGGCGGCCCTCAACAGCGGCATCGACTATTTGATGCAGCCGGCGTCGACCATTCGCTACGGCCTGATTCTGCTGGTGGGCACCTCGTCTTGGCTGTTCGTCTATCCGTGGGTCTCGCGTGTGACGCTGCCGTTCTACCGCCGTCTCGGTGTGTTCACGGCCTACGAGTTCCTGGAAGCGCGGTTCGACGTGCGGGTCCGGATGCTGGCGGCCGGCATCTTCATCGTCTGGCGGCTCGGCTGGATGGCGACGGCGATTTACGTCCCGTGCCTCGCCATCAACGCGGCCACCGGCGGTCGCGCCGATTTGACGACGATGATCCTCGTGCTGGGCGCGCTGGTGACGGTGTATACGATGCTCGGCGGAATTCAGGCCGTGATTTGGAACGACGTGATCCAGTTCTGCATCATGTTCGGCGGCCTCGCGGCGACCGTGTGGATCTCGCTCGCGAACGTGCCGGGAGGCCTGGCCGAAATCTGGTCGGTTGCCTCGCATGCGGGCAAGACGTCGCTGGCGACGCCAATCGCAGTGCCCGCAGGCGCTGGAGTCGTCGAGCGCGTGTCCCTGTTTTTCGCACAGCCGATCAACGTGACGGCCATCCTGTGCGCCCTCGTGTTCGGCCGCATGGCGTCGTACACGAGCGACCAGGTCATGGTGCAGCGGTTCCAGACGACGCGGTCGGTCGCCGACTCGCGGCGGGCGTTCGTGATCAACGCCGCGGGCGATGTCGTGTGGATGTTCGGGCTGTCGTTCGTTGGTCTCGCGCTACTGGCGTATTTCAGTCACCATCCGCTGCCGGCCGATGTCGCGTCCGACAAGATCCTGCCGTACTTCATGACGCAGGCGTTTCCCGCCGGGGCGGTTGGACTGGTCGTGGCCGCCATCCTGGCGGCGTCGCTGTCGAGCATCGATTCGGCGATCAACTCGTGCACGTCGGTGATGGTCATCGACGGCTACCAGCGGTTGTTCCGGTCCGGTGCCGCGGATCAGGACGGCCGCCGACAGGTCCTGGTGTCGCGCGTGATGACGGTCGCGTTCGGCGCACTCGGGACCGTGCTCGCGACGAACGTCTCGCGGATCGGCACGCTGCTCGAGATCGCGAACAAACTGATCAACGCATTCGCCGGTCCGTTGTTCGGGATTTATCTGCTGGCCATGTTCAACCGCCGGGCAACGGCAGCGCCCGTGCTCGCCGCCGGAGTCGTCGGGAGCCTGACGAGCTATTACGTCGCCTATCACAGCGGCATCGGGTTCATGTGGCCCTCCACGTTCGGGCTCGTGGCGACGGTGGCCACCGGATCGGCGCTCGCGGCCGTGACGTCCGCGCGGCCGACGGCCGCGGCGCTTCGCCTGACGTGGCGGGAGGTCGTGCGCGGCGATCATCAAGCGGAAGTCGAGCATGTGCGGCATCTGCGGTGAGCTGAGATTCGACGGCGCTCCGGTACCGGAGACGCGCGTCATCGCGATGCGCGACGCCCTGGTCCATCGTGGTCCCGACAGCGCCGGAACGTACTCGGGTGAGGCCGTCCGTGTGGGCCTCGGTTTTCGACGCCTGCGGATCATCGATCTCACGCCGAACGCCAGTCAGCCGATGACGAACGAGGACGGCTCGGTGCAGCTCGTCTTCAACGGCGAAATCTACAACTTCCTCGATCTTCGGAAGGGGCTGATCGCGCGCGGCCATCGCTTCCGGTCGCGAAGCGATACGGAGACGATCGTTCACCTCTTCGAAGAGAAAGGCGCCGACTGCATCGCCGATCTCGAAGGGATGTTTGCCATCGCAATCTGGGACGAGCGCGCGAGGCGGCTCGTGCTCGCGCGCGACCGCGCCGGCAAGAAGCCTCTGTTCTACTACCGGTCCGATCGGTTCCTGGCGTTCGCGTCCGAAATGAAGTCGTTCTTCGCGCATCCCGACGTCCCGATGGAGATCGATCCGGACGCGGTCCCGTCCTATTTCATTCACGGCTACGTGCCTGGTCCCGGGACGTTTTACAAGGAGGTCCGTCACCTCGAGCCGGGCACCGTCCTGACAGTTGACGAAGGCGGCGGCGTCGCGATGCGGCGGTATTGGCGCATCGAGTACCCGCGCGCGTCGGATGTGAAGCCTGTACCGGCTCAGGAAGCGGCAGCCGGCGTCCGCAAACGGCTGACACGCGCGGTCGAGCGTCGACTGATCAGCGATGTGCCGCTCGGCGCCTTCCTCAGCGGCGGCATCGACTCGACGATCGTCGTCGGGCTGATGAGCGGCGCGATGACGGAGCCCGTCAAGACCTTCAGCATCGGCTTCGACGGCGATCCCGCGTATGACGAGACCGCGTTCGCGCGGCTCGCCGCCGAGCGGTTCAACACCCACCACACGGAATTCCGCGTGTCGCCCGCCGACGTCGATCTCATCGACACGCTGATCTGGCATCACGACGGGCCATTCGGCGACTCGTCGGCGGTGCCGACGTACATGGTCTCGAAGCTGGCGCGCGCGCACGTGACCGTGGTGCTGACCGGTGATGGCGGGGACGAGCTCTTCGCCGGGTACCGGCGGTTCTGGGCGGCCGTGCAGTCCGAGCGCCTGCCGCGGATCGCGGCGCGCGCGGGGAAGGCGCTGTTGTCGCGGCTGCCGGGCCGGCGCCACGAGCGGCATTGGCTCGCCGATGCCCAGCGCTTCTTCCGCGCGACGACCTCGACGCTGGAAGAGCGCATGACGCTGTGGAACGCGTTGTTCTTCGAGGATCTGAGCGATCTGTTTCGGCCGGAATTCGCCGCGATGCTCGGTCCGCTCGACCCGCTCCGCTACCTCGCCGCCGAGCGCGCGCGAATGGAGGGGCGCTCGGTTCTCAGCAAGCTGCTGCACGTCAACTTCACGTCGTATCTGGCCGACGATCTCCTCGTGAAGGTCGACCGGTGCACCATGGCGAATTCACTGGAGGCGCGATCGCCGTTTCTCGATCGCGAACTGATCGAGTACGTCGCGGCGCTGCCGGATCGATTCAAGCTCGACGGCATGCGAGCGAAAGCCATTCTGCGCGACGCGTTCGCCGATCTGGTGCCGCCGGCAATCGACCGGCGGCGGAAGATGGGATTCGGTGTTCCGCTCGGCGCCTGGTTCCGCGGCGACCTCCGCGGTTACATCCGCGATGTGCTCCTAGCTCCCGATGCGCGCTATCGCGAGATGTTGTCAGGCCCGTTCATCGAGGACATGTTGCGCCGGCACCTCGCGCGCGACGCGAATGTCGCCCCGCAGTTGTGGAGCGTGGTGTGCTTCGAGCGCTGGCTGCAGATGCTGCCCGAATGGCGGCGTCAACCCGGCGCACCTGAACCGCGCGCCTCGCTGGCGTGCTGAATCTGCCGCCGCCTTCGCAAGACGCTCGCGACGCCGCAGACGGCGAGCGCGCACGTGATCGGGATCACGTGCATGGAGAATCGCGGCGGATAGGCCCACCCTCGAGCGATGAACGAGCCGGCGATCGCCGCGAAGAAGAACAGGACTGCGGCGGCGGGTAGTTCACGCAGGCGCGGCAGGCCCGCGATGCTCAGCACGGCGATGATGGCGCCGACGAGGACGGGCGCCGCGTAGATGTCGAATCGCGGCGGATCGCTCACCGACAGGACGACCATCACGTTGTAACCCATCCAGTAGAGGACCGTGTGGAGCGGCATCCCCGGCTGCCAGATCGCGACGATGCTCCGCTGCGTGCCGTGGAACACGCTGAACACGCCGGTGTAGTACCAGGTCCGCCACGCGAATCCCAACAGGCCGAGACCAATCACCGCCGGCACGATCATCAGCGTTCGCCACGACACATGCCGCCACCACGCCAGCGGCCTCGCGAGCGCGCGCACTCGCAGCCACAGCGGCAGCGCGAAGACGGCGACGCCGAACGCCATCAGAAGATTGTTCAGGCGCGTATAGAACGCGAGCGTCGCGAGCACGCCTGCGCCGATCGCGGCGGCCGTCGAGCGGCCGCGGCTCCTGATGGCGCAGAGTGCGGCCATGCTGAGCAGCCCCGCCGAGGAGATCTCGCCCAGCCCGCGTCCAATCAGATCGCTCGCCGTCGAGAGCGAGAACACCGCAAGCGGCGCGACGGCCGCCACGACTCCCCAGCGAAAACCGGCGAACGGCCGGGTGACGCGAAAACTCAGCATCGCACCGGCCAGTAGACACGCCCCTTCCCAGTAGAATTCGCCGGCGCTCGAGTCGCCGAAGATTGCGTGGAGCACGCCTGAAATCCAGCGATAGAACGGCTGAAAGTAGAACGTCGGCGTCCCGCCTTCGAGCCAGTAACCCTGCATGACGATCCGGTAGCCGTACCGCTGGAACATCCAGTAATCGTTGCCCCAGTCGTACAAGACCCACACGCCGATCGCCGGAAGCGTGTACGTCGCGATGAACGCCGTCCACGGCACGCCGACCAGCAGAAATGCACCGCTCGCGTTCCGCAGGCGCGGCGGCACCGGGACGAATGCGGCGGCCGCCAGCAGCGCGATCACCCAGCGGGCCGCGATCACCTGATCGTGCGTGAGGAGACGCGCGAGGAGGAGCGAGGTGCCGACCATCCAGGCGAGCACCACGACGCTGCCGACCCGCGCGAGCGCCGAAACGATCCACGCAAAGAGGAACGACGCCGTGATGGCGGGTGGAATCCAGCGCCCCCAGCGCCGCCATGTGAGCGTGTCCGTCGACGGCCGTTGGACTGTCGCGGTGACGCTCGACCAGAGCTCGTCGCCGTTCCATCGCGGAACCAACCACCAGCGTGTGCCGGTCATGGTGCCGGAGACGGCGACCTGGTGAACGCCGGGCCCGAGCGGCACGGGCGACGCTGCGACGCGTCCGTCGACGGCGAGCGTCGCATTCAGTCCCGGACCGAGATCGATGTCGAGCACTCCGGGTGTCGACGTGGTCACGAACCCGCGTACTTCCAGTCCGGTGGTGGCTTCCGGCGGCAAATCCTCGGGAACCGGCCAGCTCTCGTTTGGAGGGGGCAGGTTGAAAAACCACGCTGGGAATTCGCGGTGCGTGCGGTACGACCGCGTCATGATCGCGGAGCACGCCGGGTCGTCGGCGCGCCAGTCGGCCCGAAGATCCCACGCGTGCGGCGCGCCCTTCGCGTCCTTCGCGTACGGGCGCGACGGGTCGAATCGTACGCACCAGCCGTCCTGGACCGCGAGCGCTGCCGCGGTCGCGCGCCAGATGAGGAGCGCGACGATCGCGGCGCGCGCGAATCGTGTGGCGAGGAACCGCGGGTGGAATGCCCACAGCGCCGGGAAGACGGCGCCGATGAAGACGACTTCAGCAATGCGATCGAGCGGAACGCCGTCGAATGGACTGGCGATGCGATCGGGCCACAACAGCGCGCTCGCCGCGAGCAGACCCCACAACCAGGTCATGCGCGGACCGCGCGGCGCGACCAACGCCGCGCCGACGAACGCCAAATTGGATCGAGGCTGCGGAATCGGGCCATTTTAGTGTCCCGAACCCGAAGTTCGCTGACATTTTCCGGGCGGGGCATCCCGGCTCGCTGCGTTGCTCCTCCCTCACATATTCCCGACATGCTCGGTCGTCGCGCCTTGCGATCCGGGCGCCGCGCCCGGAAAATCTGTCACCGAACTTCGCGTCCGGGACACTAACGCAACGTCGATCGAACGCGCGGCCGCGCGAAACGCCTCGCCCCATTTCGCCAGCCGGCGGACTATCATAGCGGCCCCGTGGATCATCCCTTCACCGTTGGCGTCGAGGAAGAATTTCAAATCGTCGATCCCACGACGTGGGAGCTCCGGTCGCACGTGTCCGAGCTGCTCGCGTCGAGCGCGGCCAGGTTTGGCGATCAGATCAAGCCCGAGCTGCATCAGTCAATCGTCGAGGTCGGCACGAAGATCTGCACGAGCGTCGAGGAGCTCGCGGAAGAGATCATCCGCATCCGCCGCGATCTGTCGGACGCCGCCGAGCGCGTCGGGCTGCGCGTCGCAGCGGCCGGCACGCATCCCTTTTCGAACTGGATCGATCAGGTGCTCTCGCCCGGCGAGCGCTACCAGAACATCGTCGAGGAGATGGGGCAGCTCGCGCGGTCGCTGCTGATCTTCGGGTTGCACGTGCACGTCGCCGTGCCCGATCGCCACACGATGATCGAGCTGATGAACGAGGCGCGGTACTTCCTGCCGCACCTGCTGGCGCTGTCGACGAGCTCGCCGTTCTGGGTCGGCCGCGATACGGGTCTGAAATCGTTCCGCACGACGGTGTTTCGCCGTTTTCCGCGCACCGGCATCCCCGACGCCTTTCACTCGTGGAGCGAGTACGAGGAGTACGTCAACCTGCTCATCCAGCTGCACTGCATCGACAACGCGAAAAAGATCTGGTGGGACCTGCGCCCGCATCCGATGTTCGGCACGCTCGAGTTCCGCATCTGCGACGTGCCGACCGCGCCGCGCGCGTCGATCGCGATTGCTGCTCTCGCGCAGGCGATCATCGTGAAGCTGTATCGCCTCCGGCAGCGGAACCTCGGCTTCCGCCGCTACCACCGCGCGCTGATCGAGGAGAACAAGTGGCGCGCCGCGCGCTGGGGCCTCGACGGCAAGCTGATCGACTTCGGCAAGCGGCAGGAAGTCCCGATGCGCGATCTCGCGCTCGAGCTCCTGGCGTTCGTCGACGACGTGGTCGACGACCTCGGGAGCCGGCGCGAAGTGGACTACGTGCGGAAGATTCTGACCGACGGCACGAGCGCCGATCGGCAGCTGCAGGTATACAAGGCCACCGGCGACCTGCGCGCCGTCGCGCAGTCGCTCGTCGAGGAGACGCGCGAGAGCGTCGAACAATCAGCTCGCACCTACCACGTATGACTAGCCAGCCACTCAAAGTCGGCTTGCTGTGCGGGCGCGAGTACGCGTTTCCGCCGGCGTTCCTGCAGCGCGTGAATCAGATCGGGGCGCCGCACGGCGTCACCGCCGAGCTCCTGAAGCTCACCGGCACGAAAATGGGCGAGCCGCCGGGGTACCGCGTCATCGTCGATCGCATCTCGCACGAGGTCGACTACTACCGCGCGTATCTGAAACACGCCGTCTTCGAAGGGACCTACGTCATCAACAACCCGTTCTGGTGGACCGCCGACGACAAGTTCTTCAACTACTCGGTCGCCGAGCGGCTGGGGGTCGCGGTTCCGAAGACGGTCGTGCTGCCGCAGAAGTCGTATCCCGCCGACGTCGATATCACGGCGGAGTCGCTGCACAACCTCGGGTATCCAATCGACTGGGACGGGCTGCTCGACTACGTCGGCCGTCCGGCGATTCTGAAGCCGTACTCGGGCGGCGGCTGGAAGCACGTCTACAAGGTGCACGACAAAGCGGAGCTGATCGCGGCCTACGACGGCACCGGCTCGTACTGCATGACGCTCCAGGAATTCGTCGACTTCGAGCAGTACGTGCGCTGCTTCACGTTCGGGAAGACGGACATCGTGCCGGTCGTCTACGACCCGCGCGAGCGCCGCTACCTCGTGCAGCACGACTATCTGTCCGCCTCCCTCGGCGAGCGCATCGTCCGCGACGCGCGGACGTTGAACACGGCGCTCGGCTACGAGATGAACACGATCGAGTTCGCCGTGAAGGACGGCGTCCCGTACGCGATCGATTTTCTGAATCCGGCGCCCGACTTCGAGCGCGATCGCATCACGCCGTTCTACTTCGACATGGTCGTGCAGAAGATGGCCGATCTCGTCGTCGATCGCGCGCTGAACGGGAAGCCGCAGGACACGTGGCCGAAGTGGGGGGAAATGATCGGGCTCGCCTCCGGCTCGCCTGTTTGAAATGGCTGATGGCTGATGGCTGATGGCACAGGGTCAATGGATCGTCCATCAACCATCAGCGATATCAGGTTAGCCATCAGCCATGTCTTCGCCGATCGATTATTGGCACGCACTCCTCGAGCGTGAGAACGCCGGCGCGTTGTGCGCGTCGCTTGCCGAGCGTATGCGGTCGCGCCGGCTCCATTTCGGCGGCCGTCCGCTCTGTCCGTTCCTGCGACCGTTCTTCCTCGACGCGGGAGACGAGGATCGCGTGCGCCACGCGGCCGAGACGTTGTGGACGCTCGGCGAGCGCATCGCGACAGTCGCGGTCGATCGTGCGGATTTGCTGACCGAGCTCGCGCTGAGCGACGAGGAGATTCGTCTCGCGCGCATCGACCCGGGCTACCGGACGACGAGCACCGCGGCGCGCGCCGACGCGTTCGTGCTGCCCGACTCGCTGCAGTTCGCCGAATACAACGGCGAATCGCCGGCAGGCGCCGGTTACAGCCAGGGCCTCGCCGAGGTGTTCGACGCCGAGCCGTTGATGGCCCGGTTCCG
Source organism: Vicinamibacterales bacterium (assembly GCA_036004865.1). Lineage (GTDB taxonomy): Bacteria > Acidobacteriota > Vicinamibacteria > Vicinamibacterales > CAVVIG01 > QHWF01. The sequence continues at coordinate 39,288 of DASYQZ010000049.1, read as the reverse complement.
CGAGCGCTTCGACGCGCGGATGTATCGTCCCATCGAAGCGCTGCTCGACGCGCTCCTCGCGAGCTACCGCGAGTGGAGCGGCGGCTCGTCGCCGGCGCTGACGGCGATTGTCGACTGGCGCGAGGTGCCGACCTACAGCGAGTTCGAAATCCTGCGCGACGCGTTCACGGCGCTCGGCGTGCCGACGATCATCGCGGACCCGCGCGATCTGACCTTCGAGCGTGGAAGACTGATCGCGGACGGCCGGCCGATCGACTTCGTCTACCGCCGCGTGCTCATCAACGACATCGTCTCGCGCGCGAGCGAGTGCCGCGCGCTCGTGGAGGCCTACGAGCGGCGCGCCGTCTGCGTCGCCAACTCGCTCCGCTGCAAGATCCCGCACAAGAAGGCGTTCTTCGCGGTGCTGACCGACGATCGCCATGGCGGCCTGTTCAGCGCCGCCGAGCACGACGTCATCCGCCGCCACGTCCCATGGACCATCCTCGTGCAGGACAAGCGCATATGGCGCCACGGACAGGAGATCGATCTCCTGCCGCATCTCAGGCGTCATCGCGACCGGTTCGTCATCAAACCGAACGACGAGTACGGCGGCACCGGCGTCACCCTGGGATGGGAGACCAGCGAAGCGGAATGGGACGCGGCCCTCGCGCGGGCGCTGGCGGAACGCGATCGCGGCTGGGTGGCGCAGGAACAGATCAACGTCCGCCGCGAGCCGTTTCCGATCTGCGAACGCGGTGCTGACAACGGTGTCGCCACACGCGACATGCTCGTGGATTTCGCTCCGTACCTCTTCCGCGGACGCGTCTCCGGGTTTCTGACCCGCCTCAGCTCGACCGGCCTCGCGAACGTGACGTCGGGTGGAGGGCAGGTTCCAGCCTTCGTGGTGTCGCGCCGATAACGTTCTACTTCTCCACCACGGTGGACGCGGAGGACACTGAGGTGAATACGTACTGGATCGATCCTCCGTGTCCGCTGTGTGGAGCGTTGCGTGAGGTTTACGTTTTTTCCCTCCGTGTCCCCCGTGTCCTCCGTGGTGGAGAGTTACTGGGCGTTCATCGAACTAAAATATCGGGATGCTCTTCGGACCCCCGACGGCGGAGCTCGAGCCCGGCGCGCGCAACGCGGTTGACGTGTGCCTCGCCATCACAGTCAAGGATCGCGTCGCGCTCATCGCCGACGAGCCGAGCCGCGCGGTGGCGGCAAGCCTCGCGGCCGCGCTCGACCGCCTCGGCGCCGCTTGGGAGGGGGTGCTCATCGATGCGGTCGCAACCCGTCCGATGACCGCTGCGCCTCAGGCGATCCTGGATGCGCTCGAGCGCGCGGACGCCGGCATCCTGTGCGTGCAGCCGCAGCAGGGCGAGCTCGGCGCGCGGATGCAGATCGTGTCGGTCGTCGAGCGCCGCGGCATCCGCTACGCGCACATGGTCGGCGTGACGCCGCAGATCATGCGTCAGGGAATGCGCGCCGACTACCGGCTCGTCGACGAGCTCAGCCAGCGCCTGTGCGAGCGGATGCGTCACGCGCGCCGTCTCCGCGTCGAAACGCCGTCGGGCACCTCCTTCACCGCGTCGTTCGACCCGTCGCTCCACTGGGTGAAGACGAGCGGTCTGATCAACCGGCGGTACTGGTCGAATCTTCCGGCGGGCGAAGTGTTCACGACGCCGGCGAGCGTCGACGGCGTGTTCGTCTGCGACGGAACCGCGGGCGACTACTTCGGTCCGAAGTACGGCGATCTGCGCGCCACGCCGCTCACGCTCGACATCGCCGGCGGCCGTTTGCGCGCCGCGCACTGCGCGCGCAAGGATCTCGAGCGGGAATTCTGGGAGTACTGCCACACCGACGAGCAGAGCGACCGCGTCGGCGAGCTCGCCTTCGGCACGAACATCGCCCTGGAAGACATGATCGGCGTGCTGCTGCAGGACGAGAAGATTCCCGGCGTCCACATCGCGTTCGGCGATCCGTACGGCAGCCAGACCGGCGCGCCCTGGAAATCGCGCACGCACATCGACGTCCTCACCCGCGCGTGTGATGTATGGATCGATGATGAGCAGGTGATCGGCGGTGGTCGCTACCTGATGGATCGCTTCGGTCTGTGACCTGCGACGACCAACGCAGAACCCGCTGAACCCGCAAAAAAACAGCCCTGCGCGTTCTGCGGTTTCTGCGTTGATTGTCGTTACGACCGCGACAGGTATTCGCGCATCTGATGTTTCCAGTACGGCCAATCGTGCCCGCCCATCGGTCCCCAGTCGTCGAGATGATGCCGAATGCCGCGGCTGGCGAGAATGCCTGACAGCCGGTACGATTCGCCGCTCTTCTCCCACGGCCCCGATCCGGTGGCGATGTGGATGTCGCACGTCGCGAGGTGACCGAGCATCCACGGGTCCGACGCGTTCGCCAGATAATCGACCGGGTTGTTGAAGTAGAAGTTGTCGTCGTACTCGCCGTCCATGAACCCTTTCATGTCGTACACGCCCGAGAGCGCGAAGCAGCGCTTGACGACGTCGGGGTATTTGAAGAGCGTGTTGGCGGCATGAAACGCGCCGAGCGACGCGCCCATCGTCCAGGCGCCGATCGTCGACTGGCAATGATGATGGACGAACGGAATGACCTCGTGGCGGATGTACTCGTTGTACATCCGCTGCATCCAGCTCCGGTGCAGCGGATGCGCGCCGCGGTTGCCGAACGAGTCGCCGTGATTGATGTTCACGCAGAACGCCTTCACGCGCCCGGCGTCGATGGATTCGGCGATCGCGCCGATCAGGCTCTGCCGTTCGTATTCCCCTTCGTCCCCGCCGCTCGTGGGGAACATGATCATCGGCGGTCCCCAGTGGCCGAGCACGATGATGCCCATGTCGCGTCTGAGACGACCCGAGTACCACCGGTGGACTTCTCGTCGCATAAGATCCTACGAATACCGGAAGGGCGGACACGCGGGTCCGCCCCTACGACGTAGACGTTGCCGGCCCGACGACGAACAACGTAGGGGCCGACCCGTGTGTCGGCCCCGAGCGTGAAGCGAGAGTATAGATGCTGACGATTCTCTGCGTCGCGACCTACTTCAAGGGCGACACCTTCCTCAGAGAAGCAAAGCAGCAAGGGTGCACGGTCCTGCTGCTCACGTCGGACAAGCTCGCGAACGACGCCTGGCCGCGTGAGGCGATCGACGAGATTCACAGCATCCCGCGCGACGCGCTCGACAACGACGTCGCGCGGATCAAGCGCACCGTCGACGCAATCGCCCGGCGCCATCGCATCGAGCGGATCGCCGCCCTCGACGACTTCGACGTCGAGCTGGGGGCGATGCTGCGCGAGCACCTGCAGGTGCCCGGCATCGGCCGCACCTTGGCGAGCCGCTTTCGCGACAAGCTCGCGATGCGCATGACGGCGAAGGATCTCGGGATTCCCGTACCCGACTTTACGCCGGTCTTCAACGACCAGGAGGTCAACGACTGGACCGCGCGCGTGCCGGCTCCGTGGGTGTTGAAGCCGCGCTCGTCGGCGGCCGCCATCGGGATCAAGAAGGTCGAGGACGACGACGCCCTCTGGCGCGCGCTCGACGGCGCGGGCGACCAGCGGTCGGGCTGCGTGCTCGAGCGGTTCGTGCCGGGCGACGTCTATCACGTCGACTCGATCGTCTGGAACGGCGAGGTCGTCTTCGCGGCGGCGTTCAAGTACGGACGGCCGCCGATGCAGATCGCGCACGAAGGCGGCATCTTCATCACCCGCCGGCTCGCGGACGATTCGGTCGAAGGGCGCGCGCTCGTCGATCTCAACCGGCGGCTGCAGGACGGTCTGGGTCTCCGACGCGGCGTGTCGCATTCGGAATTCATCAGGGCGGGTGGGGCGGGTGGGGCTGGTGGGTTTGTTTTTCTCGAAACGTCGGCCCGTGTCGGCGGCGCGTTCATCGTCGACACGATCGAAGCCGGCACCGGCATCAACCTGTGGCGCGAGTGGGCGAAGATCGAAATTGCGGGCGAGCGCGGGTCGTACAGCGTGCCGGCGCACCGCGGCGAGTACTCCGGCGTCGTGCTGTCGCTGGCGCGGCAGGAGGATCCCGACATGTCGGCGTACGTCGATGCGGAGATCAAGACGAAGATCCGCAAGCATCATCACGCCGGGCTGATCGTCGCCTCGCCCGATCCGCAGCGCGTCGAATCGCTGATCGCGGACTACACCGAGCGTTTCTACCGCGACTTCTTCGCGACCGTGCCGGCGCCCGCGCGGCCCGTCGAGTGATCGATCGCGAATCCCAAATCCCAAATCCCGAATCCCGAATCCCAGTATATGAAGCGGACGCTCAAGAGCGTCTGGTCGCCCGAGCGGCGCAATCGCCGCGACGTCGACGTCTATCTGCCGGCGTCGTACCGCGCCGCGGGACCGCGCCGCTATCCCGTCGTCTACATGCAGGACGGACAGAACCTGTCGGACCCGGCGACGGCGTTCGCGGGCACGTGGGATCTCGAACCGACGCTCGAGCGGCTCGCCGCGCGCGGCCTCGAGATGATCGTTGTCGGTGTGCATCACGCGGGCGAGGAACGGCTGGTGGAGTACAGTCCATTTCCCGATCGGCGTCTTGGCGGCGGCGAGGGGGAGTCGTACCTCGCCTTTCTCGTCGACACGCTCAAACCGCGGATCGATCGGATGTTCCGCACGCGCACGCACTGCGACGAGACGGCGATTCTGGGATCGTCGATGGGCGCGCTCATCAGCCTCTACGCGTTCTTTCGTCATCCGTCGGTGTTCGGGCGCGCCGGCGTCATGAGCCCGTCGGTGTGGTTCGGGCAGGGCGCGATTCTCGATTACATCGCCGCCGCGAAGGCGCCCGGCGGCCGTGTGTATCTCGACGTCGGGATGCGCGAGGGGGCGGGCACGCTGCGTCAAGCGCGCCAGCTTGCGCGCCTCCTCGTGCGAAAGGGTTTTCGCCGCGACCGCCGCGCGCTGCGCCGGCGGGACGAGCCGCACGCGTTCCTCCCTCGACAGGCCCGCATGGCCTTGAGCTGGCCGAAGCGTCGATCCGCGGCGTCGAAGCTGCCGCCGCGCGGCGCTGCCGCGAGCCAGTTGCGCTACGTCGAAGATCCCGGCGGCGGCCATCAGGAAGCCGCGTGGACTCATCGCCTGGAAGGCGCGCTGGATTTTCTAATCGATTGAACCGCGGGAAGCGGCGTGCGGCGGCTGCGCGTTGCCATCCGCTCGCGCGAGCGCCGCGCCCGCCAGCATCCAGAAGGGAAACGCGACCTCCGGGACATTGCCCGGATCGCTCGACATCCAGAGGCAGGCGAGAAACGCGGCGAGCGCCGCGGTCGATCCGAGCAACAGCCGATCGCCCGGATCGGCGCGCAGACCGCGCGCCAGACGCATCGCCATCGCGCCGAGCATCCACCCGATGGCAGCCAGCGCTGCGAGGCGGAACGGGCCGGCAACCTGGAGGAAGTCGTACGTGGCGGCCGCTGGCGCCATGCGAGAACCACCAATCCAGATCGACACGATGATCAGCGCCGCCGCGCCCATCCACAGCGCCTGCGTCACCCGCGGATACCTCGGCACGCGCGTGTGACGGCGATTCATGGCGAGCGCGATCGCGACGAAGGCCGTCATCACAAAAAACGACGACGCGTGCAGAGCCGCGTGCGCGGACGTCACCAGCACGACGACTGCGGCGAGCGCGCCGGCGAGCGCCGTCGCGGCGACGAACGGCCCCGGCCGCGTCACGGCATCGCGCGCGTGACGCGCGACGACGATCATCAGCGCGATGCCTTCGACGATCAGCGACGGCGCGCCCGTGATATTCAGCGTCATCACCGCCGGCGCGGACAGCAGCGCGCAGACGACGATCGCCGGCGGCACGAGACTGGGGCGCTGCGGCCGGAGCGTCGTCTTCGGCGGCCGGGCGAAGGCAACAAGCGTCCCCGACAGCGTTGCGAGCACGACCACCTCGAGGTCGCGCCGCGGCGACGCCCCCGCGAACGCAGCCAGCAACGATCCGACGGGCACGAGCAGCGTCAGCGCGACGAGCGCGGCGTGCGGACGGGCCGTCGCGATGATCCAGAGCGCGACGAGCAGCAGGCGCAGCGTGAGGGGGATTGCATCGGATCTGAGCGCGGAGGCGAGCGGAAGGAGCAGCGCGAGCCCGGCGACTCTCGCGATCACCGCTTTTCGAGGAGCTGCTGCAGCGCGGCGATCTGCTGCTGCAGCGCGGTCATCCTCGCGTCGAGATCCGACACCCGCATCTCGTGGCGGCGATCGCGGGCCAGCATCGCTTCCGACTTCTTCAACAGCTCGTCGGCGACGGCGTTGATCGCGCCCGAGAGGCCGCGCAGCAGTCCCGCGACGTCGCGATCGCGCGTGTCGACGTACGGCGTGATCTGCTGGAGGAAGATGACGAGCAGACTCTGAAAGCGCGCCAGCTCCGCGATCGTATCGTGCAGCCGCGTCAGCGTCGTCGCCACCGACTCGCGCGTCGCCCGCGCCACTGGCGCGTTGCGGTTCAGGTGATCGACGACGGCGGAATTGAACGCCTGCTGCTGCTCGAAGAGCGGCGCCACGACGCGGCGTACTGCGTTGGCGAAGCGGCCCCGCAGCCTGCCGCCCACCGGCGGCACGTCGATCTTCCAGAGCGTGTTGAGCGGCGTAATCTGGTGTTCGTCGGGCGCGGGCGGCGGTTGCGGAAACTCGACAGGCGGTTTCTGGATGGCGTGATCGACCCGCGTCAGCGATTCGTTGTAGGCGCGGTCGGCGGCATCGCGTTCGGCCTTGAGCCTCGCGAGGTCGTCTTCTACTCTCAACGCTCGCGGGGCCCCGCCCCCGCTCGCTGGGATATTACCGGCCAACGAGCCCCTCGACCGGGCTGCTCGCGTTTGCGTACATCTTGCGCGGGATGCGTCCGGCCAGATATGCGAGCCGGCCGGCTCGCACGGCGAGCTTCATCGCTTCGGCCATCGCGACGGGATCCTGTGCGCCCGCAATCGCCGTGTTCATCAACACGCCGTCGGCGCCAAGCTCCATGGCGAGCGACGCGTCCGACGCGGTCCCGACGCCCGCGTCGACGATGACCGGCACGCGCGAGAACTCGCGGATGATGCGCATGTTGTTCACGTTCTGGATGCCGAGCCCGGATCCGATCGGAGCGCCGAGCGGCATGACAGCCGCCGCGCCCGCATCCTCGAGCTTGCGGCACGCGATCGGATCGTCGTTGGTGTAGGGCAGCACCACGAAGCCCTCGCGCACGAGGATGCGCGTCGCCTCGATGAGCGCTTCGTTGTCCGGGAACAGCGTCTTCTCGTCGCCGATCACTTCGAGCTTCACCCAGTTCGACAGGCCGGCCTCGCGGCCGAGCCTCGCCGTCCGCACCGCTTCATCGGCGGTGTAACAGCCCGCCGTGTTCGGCAGGATGAAATACTTCGATGTGTCGATGTAATCGAGAAGAGATTCCTTCGATCGATCCGAGATATTCACGCGCCGCACTGCGACCGTGATCATCTCGGCGCCCGAGGCGTCGTGCGCCTTCACCATGACCGAGTGCGACGAGTACTTGCCGGTGCCGACGATGAGCCGGGACGTGAACGTCTTGCCTGCGATTGTGAAAGTATCCATGGCGCTACCCGCCCCCGACGAAGTTCACGATTTCAATCTGGTCGCCTTCGCGCACGAGGGTGTCGTCGAAGGCCGCGCGTTTGAGGACGACCAGGTTGTGTTCGACCGCGACGCGACGCGCATCGATTGACAGATGCTGCAACAATTCGCTCACGGTCAACATCCCGGCGACCTCGTGCGGATCGCCGTTCAGAATGATGGTCAAGAGAAATCATTCTAGCGCAAGGCGCTGAAAATTATTTCGCGCCCAGCTCTTTCACGAGCTCGCCAATCACCGCTTTGGCGTCGCCGAACAGCATCCAGGTGCGGTCGCCGAAGTACAGCTCGTTGTCGATGCCCGCGAACCCCGGATTCTTGCTTCGCTTGATCGCGAACACCGTCCGCGCCTTGTCGGCGTCGATGATCGGCATGCCGTAGATCGGGCTGCTCTTGTCGAAGCGCGCCGCCGGATTGACGACGTCGTTGGCGCCGACGACCAGCGCGACGTCGCACTGCGGCATGTCGTAGTTGATGTCGTCCATTTCCACGAGGTCGTTGTACGGAATGTCGGCTTCGGCGAGCAGCACGTTCATGTGACCGGGCATGCGGCCCGCCACCGGATGGATGGCGAACTTGACGGTGACGCCGCGCTTCTTGAGTTGATCGTACAGCTCGCGGACTTTGTGCTGCGCCTGCGCGACCGCCATGCCGTATCCGGGAATGATCACGACGAGATTCGCCTGTTCCAGCACCTGCGCGGCGCCCTCGGGACTTTCGGGCTTGTAGACCTTCTGCTCGCCGGCGGCCTGCGTCTTCTGGACCTGCCCGAAGGCGCCGAACAGCACGTTCGTGAACGACCGGTTCATCGCCTTGCACATGATGATGGCGAGGATGAGTCCGCTCGATCCGTCGAGCGCGCCCGCCGTGATCAGCAGCTTGTTGTCGAGCACAAAACCCATCGCGACCGCCGAGAGGCCGGCGTACGAATTCAGGATCGCAATCACCGTCGGCATGTCGGCGCCGCCGATCGGGATGATGAGCAGCACGCCAAAGAGCAGCGCGAGCACGATGATGACCGGGAAGAGCGTCGGCGCCCATGCCGCCTCTGGATTCCGCGTCAACGCGGCGGCCAGCACGATCGCGACCCCGAGCAGCAGGAAGTTCGTGACGTTCTGAAATGGATACGTGACGGGCCGCTGCGGCACCCACTTCACTTCCTGGAGCTTGCCGGCGGCCATCAGGCTGCCGGTCAGCGTCAGGTATCCGAGGATGACTTCGGCGATGAGCGCGACCATGCGGAACGGCGTCAGGCTCTCGGCGCCTTCCCCGTGCCGCAGGTAGAACTCCGCCGTGCCGACGAGGCCGGCCGCGGCGCCGCCGAACGCGTGCGACAGCGCCGTCCGCTGCGGCACTGCGGTGAGCGGGACTTTCGACAGCGGCACGCCGACGGCGAATCCGGCGACGATCGCCAGGATGATCCAGACGTGATGGATGACCGACGGCTCGGCCCAGGTGACGAGGACGGCCACGGCCGTGCCGGCGACGCCCGCGTACACGCCTTTGCGCGCCGTCGCCGGCGTGTTCATCCAATGCAGCGCGAAGATGAAGAGCGCCGACGCGACGAGATACCCGAACTGGCTGACGCCGTACATCATGAGCGAGGCTTCTCGTCGGTCTTGAACATCTTCAGCATTCGATCGGTGATGAGAAATCCGCTGACGATGTTGGTCATCGACGCGAACAGCGCGATGGCGCCGAGGATGCGAATCCGCAGCGGGTGGTCGCCGCCGGTGACCAGGATCGCGCCGACGACGGCGATGGCCGAGATGGCGTTGGTGAGCGACATGAGCGGCGTGTGGAGCAGCCGGGAGACGCGGCGGATGACGCCAAGTCCGATGAAGGAGGCGAGGACGAAGACGTAAATCGTCGACCAGAACTCTGTCGTCATTTTTGACCTGCTCGTGGGGCCCCGCCCCCACTCGCGGCGAGAATCGCCTCGCGGGTGCGCGCGTGCTTCACTTCACCGTCGTGCGTGATGAGCGCGCCCTGCTGGATGTCGTCGTTGAAGTCGAGGTGAAACGCGCGGTCCTTCGTGAACGCCTGGACGAACGCCGTCAGGTTCCTCGAGAAGAGCAAGCTGGCGTGATACGGCATCGTCGCCGGGATGTTCAGCGGCGCGAGAATCGTCACGCCGTTGACGTGGACCGTTTCTCCCGGCTTCGACAGCTCGCAGTTGCCTCCGCCGTCGGCCGCGAGATCGACGATGACCGATCCGGGCCGCATTGTGTGCACGGTGTCGGCGGTAATCAGCGTGGGCGCGAAGACGCCACCGATGAGCGCGGTCGTGATCACGACATCGGACTTCGCGCATTCGGCGATCAGCAGCTCCCGTTGCTCTTGCCGGTCCTCCTCGGACAGCTCCTTGGCATACCCGCCGCCCGCCGCCGCGGTCTCCTTGAGCTCGATGCCGACGTACTTCGCGCCGACGCTCTCGATCTGTTCCTTGACTTCGGGCCGCACGTCGGTCGCCACGACGTTGGCGCCGAGGCGGCGAGCGGTGGCAATCGCCTGCAATCCGGCCACGCCGGCGCCGATCACGAAGACCTTCGCGGGAAACACCATGCCGGCAGCCGTGGTCAGCATCGGAAAGTACCGATTCAGCTCCACCGCGGCGAGCAGCACGCCCTTGTAGCCGCCGATGTTCGCCATCGACGAGAGCGTATCCATCGGCTGCGCGCGCGTCGTCCGCGGGATGGCGTCGGTCGAGAATGCCGTGATCTTGTGCGCGGCCAGGGCAGAGACGGCGTCCAGATTGCGGAGCGGCATGAGCGATCCGAGATAGATGGCGCCCGGCCGCATCGTCCGGATTTCATCGCGCCGGCGCGCGCCGGTGACGTCGATGACGGGCGCTGTGACCTTCAGCACGAGATCGGCGGAGCCGACGAGCGCGGCCGGATCGGATTCGACGCCGACGCCCACCTCGCGATACGCGGCGTCGGAGAAGCTCGCGGCGTCACCGGCGCCCGATTCGATCGCGATCTCGTAGCCGGCATTGACGAGCTTCTTGCACGACTCGGGCACGAGGGCGACGCGCTGCTCGCCCGGCGCGGACTCCCTGGGTACTGCGATTCGCATGCAACCACCTGCAACCGGGCAGCATAGCATGGCGCCAAACGGCGAACGGCAGAGCAGCGGCCGCTCTCGCGCGCCGCACTGCCCGAAAATGCCGCTGGACGCGCGGACCTGACATGGGATAGATTTGGGTCAATGCCTGTCGCCCAAAAGAGCTCCGATTCTAGTCCTGACGTCCGGCGCCTCATGTTCGAGGCGTCGCGGCGCGCCGAAGCCATGGGCCTGGTCGAGCCGCCAGCGCTGGGAGCGACGTCCAGCGCGGACGCGTCGGCGGTGCGTCTGCTGGCCAACCGCGTCCGCCGCGCCGGCATCGCCGCAGCCGCGGCCGATCAGCTGCACAACGTCAAGACGCCCAGCGCCGAGGATGTCGCGGGGCTTCTCCGAACGCTCATCGCGGCGCTCGAAGCGTCCCCGGTCCCGAAATTCGAGTGGGGCGGGCTCGGTCGCGTCTTCGGTCCCGAGGATCTCGCCACCTTGATCAACGTGTCGGTCTCGAGCCTGAAGCGCTACCAGTCCGGCGAGCGCGATACGCCAGACGAGGTGGCGGCGCGGCTGCATTTTCTCGCGCTGGTCGTCAGCGACCTTGCCGGGTCCTACAACGACATCGGCATCCGCCGATGGTTCCACCGGAAGCGCAGCTTGCTCGACGGCCGCGCGCCGGTCGCGCTGATGAAGGGCAACTGGGATCCGGACGACGAAGGGCCGATGCACGTACGCCAACTGGCGCGCGAGCTGCTCTCGCTTTCGGCCACATGATCGCGTTCCGCCAGGTCGACGGGCGTTATCCGTTCCTGTGGGAAGACGACCGTCAACCCGCGGGACGGTGGCACGCGGACGGCGACGGTCCGGCTCACTACTTCGCCGACACGCCCGACGGCGCGTGGGCCGAATTCCTCCGCCACGAGGAAATCACCGAGGCCGTGGACCTCGCAACGATCCGCCGTCAGATGTGGGCGGTGGAAATCGGCGACGCGCCCGCGGAGCGGCCCACGCTGCCCGCGCGCGTGCTCACAGGCGGTCCCGACAGCTACGCACGCTGCCAGGACGAAGCGCGGCGGCTGCGCGAACGAGGTGCGCGGCGCATCGTCGCGCCGTCGGCGGCGCTCGTGCGCGGCGGCGCGCGCGGCGTGTCGATCGGAGGCGGCCTGCGGCACGCACCCGAGCGCGACGGCGCGGTCATCGTCATCTTCGGCGCGCCCGCCGATCTCGTCGGCTGGATCGCGGCCGACGCCGGATTTCCCTCCGCCGATTTGCTCGAACGGGTTCATCATTACGAGCACCGGCACGAGCGCCTGCGGCCACGCTGAGCCGCGGCCACGCGAAGCCGCGGCTCGGCGTCAGCGTCAGTTCGCGGCCTTGGGGGTGCCCCGCCTCCGCCAAGGCTACGGCGGGTCCGCCGTAGCTCGCCGGAATAGATGCGAGCGGAGGCGGAGGGCCCCGGCGCCAGTGCAAAAGCGCCTGCGGCCACACCGAGCCGAGGACATGGGAATCCGAGGCGAGGTGTCAGCGACAGGCTCGCGCCGGGGGTGGGGCCCCGGCGCCAGTGCAAAAAAGTTAATCACGAAATGATCACAACACTGCTGTTCACCGCCGCGCTTGCAACGCTCGACGCCGATCTGCGCGCGCTCGCCGCGGCCGGCGGCGAACCGAGCCGCGTCAGCGCGGCCGGCATCACGCGCGACGAAACGCCAATCCTCACGATCGAGAATGACGGCGCGTTCGATCCCGCGTCGACGAAGCGCAGACTCGTGCTCGTCGGCGGCCTGGACGGCGACGCTCGCAGCGTAGACGCAGTGGTCGCGGCTGTTCGCTGGTTCAAGACGCGCGCGTCCGCCGCGATGCGCCGCGAGTGGACCATCAGCGCACTGCCGTCCGCTCACTTCGAATCGACCGACAAACAATCGCTCGTGCGATGGATCACGTTTCAAGCGCCCGATCTCGTTGTCACGATCGGCGGCGCGTGGGACGCGGTCAAAGGCGTCCCGTACCGAAACCTCAGCGCGTCCGATATCACGCCGGCGCTTCCGAAACTGCTCGCGATCAAAATCGAGCGGTCGGCCCTGCATGACGAGATCGTCGCGCGCGTCCAGCGCGAGCCGCTCGCCATGGCGCGTGTGCTGGCGCGCCGATATCCGGAAACGCCGAGCATCAGCTACATCCCCGCCGTGGCCTGGACGCAGACGCTGCATCTGGCCGCGGTCACCAATGACGATTCGCTGCGCGAGAAGGTGCGCCAGCAGATCCAACCGTGGATGAGCGGTGAGAAGAAGCTGTTCGGCGATCGGATCCAGCTCACGTCGGTCGCCGGCACGATGATCTTCGCGGAGCTGGCGGCCGCCGGCGACAAAACGGCGCTCGCCCTTGCCGAAGAAGCGGTGCCGCTCGCGGCGGCGCGCAAGCCGTCCGGCATTGCCGAATACAGCCAGGGATGGACCGACGACATGTTCATGGCGACGAGCGTGCTCGCGCGCGCGAGTCTTCGTCCCAATCATCGAGGCGAGATCGACAACGCCGCACGAGTGCTCATCGACTACGCCGCGCGATTGCAGCAACCCAGCGGGCTGTTCAATCACGCGAGCGACGCGCCTGCGGCATGGGGACGCGGCAATGGATTCGCGGCGTTCGGATTGATGGAAACCCTGGAAGCAATGTCGGTGATGTCCTCGCCGCACGCCTCGCGCGCGAAGCTGCTCGACATTTATCGCCGCCAGATGGACGCGGTCCGCGCGCAGCAGGCGCCCGACGGCATGTGGCGTCAAATCATCGACGCGCCGGGCGCGTACCGCGAGGAAACGGCGACTGCGATGTTGATGACCGCCATGGCCCGCGGCATCCGTCTCGGCTGGCTCGATCGGTCGTATTTGCCGGCGGTGCAGCGCGCCTGGCGCGCGCTCGCCGCGCACGTCGTGGAGGACGGGACGCTGGTGGACGTGTGCGCGAGCACCGGCGGCGGCACGACCAGGCGCTATTACTTCGACCGGCCGGCTGTCACCGGCGCCGACGACCGCGGCGGCGCGATGGCGCTCCTCGCCGCGATGGAACTGCACGAGTTGGCGAAGAGTGGGCAGTCCGCTCGTCAGTAAGAGAAAAAGATCCGCTCATTTCGACGCTAACCTGCTGATCCACAAACGCATCGCGCGGCGCGAGGCTTGCGACGGCGGCGACCGGTCATGGATCGCAGGGGTCGTCGTCTACCTCGGCGGAAGGTCATCTGTTTCGTCGCCTCGTTATCGCTCGTCGTCGGCGCGCTGACGGCGAGCCTGCTCGTGCCGCCGCGCCTGCTGACCGAGACCGAGGAAGGCGAAGAACGAGGCGAGACGTACGGCGCCGACGGCGTGCGCTATCGACTGACTCGCCTCGAGGATCGCTTCGGCCGGATGCCGGACGATCCGTATTCACACGCAAGAACACAAGTCGATCTGTTGCACTGGTCGGGCGCCTCGAAGCGCATCGAGCTCGCCCCGGCTGTTGCGATCAACCCGCAGATGTTCAGCAGTACCGCGTCGGCGGATGCCGCGTCGCTCGTCGACCCGAATCTCTCTCCGAAACGGTGGCGATGGCTCGGTCCCGGCAACATCGGCGGCCGGATCCGTGCGATCGCGATCAGTCCGGCCAATCCCGACATCATGTTCGCGGGCAGCGTCGGCGGCGGGATCTGGAAGACGGCCAACGGCGGCGCGTCGTGGTCGCCTGTCGACGATTTCATGGCGGTCCTGTCAGTGTCGACGATCGTCATCAATCCGGTGACGCCGAACGTGATGTACGCCGGCACGGGCGAGGGCTACGGCAACGGCGACTCCATCCGCGGCGCCGGCATCTTCAAGAGCACCGACGGCGGCACGACGTGGTCGCAGTTGCCCGGCACCGCGAACGCGTTCTGGGCGGTCAACCGTCTCGCGATTTCGCCGGACGGCCGAACGGTGCTCGCCGTCGGAAGCTCGGGAACGTATCGCAGCGCCGACGGCTCGGCGTTCACGCGCGTCTCGTCCGGAATCCCCGCGCAGGATGTCGATTTCAGTCCGATCGATTCGAGCAAGGCGATCGCCGTCGGCTGGGGAGCGGTCGCGTACTCGTGGGACGGCGGCCGGACGTGGCAGAACGCGGCGGGCCTGCCGTTGACGGGCGGCCGGATCGAAGCGGCCTATGCGCGCAGTCAGCCGGACATTGTTTACGCCGCGATCGATCGCAACGGCGGCGTGCTGTATCGCAGCATCAACGGCGGCGCCACGTTCGCCGCTGTGTATACGACCGGCAATCTGATGGACAACCAGGGTTGGTACGACACCGCCATCTGGGTCAGCCCTGTGGACAGCAATCACCTGTTTGTCGGCGGTATCGGGATGCGTGAGAGCCGCGACGGCGGCGCCACGTGGCAGAAATTTGCCGGCTACATCTACGGCGACAACCACGTCATCGTCTCGGACCCGCGGTACGACGGCGTCGGCAACCGGCGGTTGTTGTTCGGCAACGACGGCGGCGTCTGGCGGGCCGACGACATTTTCGCGGTGACTGCCGGCTCGGTTCGATCGCTCAACAACAATCTCGGCGTCACGCAGTTCTACGGCGGCGCCGGCAACGCCTCGTCCGGGACGATCGTCGGCGGGACGCAGGATCACGGATCAATCGTCTGGTCGCCGCGCGCAGGCGCCTCCTGGAAGCGGACGCTCGGCAGCGACGGCGGCTTCGTCGCATCGGATCCGGCAGACGCGTCGTACTTCTACGCCGAATCGATTTATCTGGGCCTGGTGCGAAGCACCGACGGTGGCTCGACCTGGACCGGCATCGCGGCGGGCCTCGAGGATGCCGGACGAAGCGCCAGCTTCATCGCGCCGTTCATCCTCGATCCGAACAACCCGAGCCGCATGCTCGCGGGCGGCGCCAGTCTCTGGCGCAGCGACAACGTGAAGGCGCCGGCTCCCGAGTGGACAGCGATTCAGGGCGGATCGGGCAACTACGTCAGCGCGATTGCCGTGGCGCCCGGCAACTCCGACGTTCTCTGGATCGGAAGATCGTGGGGACGCGTCTTCAAGTCCACGAACGCGACGTCCGCGTCGCCCGTGTTCACCGCGCTGAAGGCGCCGACCAAAGGCGTCGTGACGCGCATCACGATCAGTCCAACCGACTGGAACGTCGTCTACGTGACGACCGGAAGCTTCGGTCCGACGAACGTCTTGAAGACGACCGACGGCGGCGTCACGTGGATGGACGCCACCGGCAGCGGCACGTCAGGGCTGCCTGACGCGCCCGTCAACGATCTCGACATCGATCCCACGAATCCCGAGATCATCTATGCGGCGACCGAAGTCGGCGTGTTTCAAAGCGGAGACGGAGGCGCGCACTGGGAGCTGCCGCAGGATGGCCCGGCGAACGTCTGCGTCGACGAGATGTTCTGGATGGGCTCGACGCTCGTCACGCTCACGCACGGGCGCGGCGCGTTCGCGATCGAGACAGCGCGCGCGGGAACGCCGGCGGTGACGCTGACGCCGGCGTCGCTCGACTTCGGCTCGCGAAGCACAGGCACGACCGCCTCACGCACGGTGACGGTCACCAATACGGGCGACGCGCCGGTGACGATTTACACAGTGGGCCGAGAGGGGCAGCACGCGTCGTCGTTCCAGATCGCATCGACGACATGCGTCAACGTGACGCTCGGATCGAGTGCGAGCTGTACGGCGGATATCCGGTTCAGTCCTCGCACGAGCGGATCGATGTCCGCGACGTTGTGGGTGTACAGCAACGCGCCGAGGAGTCCGCACGCGATGGCGCTCACGGGCGCCGGCGGACCGCCAGCCGACGCGCCGCTCGCGCCGTGGACGTCGCAGGACGTCGGTCTTGTCGGCGTCGCGGGAAGCGCATCGATGTCAAAGGACGTCATCAGCGTGAAGGCGGCGGGCGCCGACATCTGGGGCACGGCCGATGCGTTTCAGTTCGTCTATCAACCGCTGCAGGGCGACGGCGCCATCGTCGCGCGCGTCAAGACGGTGGCCGGCGTACGCGCCTGGACGAAAGCGGGCGTGATGATTCGTGAAGCCCTCGATCCCGGCTCGCCGCATGCGTCGCTGTTCGTGACGCCGGCCAAGGGGATTGCGTTCCAGTCGCGCGCGATCGCGGGCGGAACGAGCGTCGGAGTTGGCACGGCCGGCGCGGCGCCGGCGTGGGTCAAGCTCGTCCGGGCCGGATCGATCATCACCGGCTCGATGTCGGCCGACGGCGTCTCGTGGACGAAAGTCGGCGAGGCGACGATCGCGATGACCGCGAATGTCTACGCGGGGCTCGCCGTCAGCAGCCACAACGCATCGCAGGCCGCCACGGCCACGTTCAGCGATGCCGGCATCCTGGGGCCACCATCGCTCGCCGAGGGGTGGCAAAACGCCGACGTCGGGGCGACCGGCCTCAAAGGGACGTTTACGGTCGCCGCCGGTGCGACTGACACGTTGCGTACGTTCACGGTCTCGGGATCGGGCGCCGACATCTGGGGCGCCGCGGACGCCTTTCACTACGTCTACAGAGCGCTGAATGGGGACGGAGAGCTCGTGGCGCGAGTCGCCAGCGTGCAGAACACGCATCGCTGGGCGAAGGCCGGGCTCATGATCCGGCCCGACAACAGCGCCAGCGCGCCTTACGCGATGATGCTCGTGTCGGCGGCAGCCGGCAGCGCCTTCCAGTACCGCAAGAACGCCGGCGGATTTTCAGAGAGTGTGTCGGGCGGCTCTGCGATTCGCCCGCCGTACTGGATCAAGATCACGCGCGCGGGCGACGCGATGACTGGTTATCAATCCCCCGACGGCTCGCAATGGACAGAGGTCGGGAGCGTGACGATGCCGGCGGCTTCGCCTGTGAATATCGGGTTGGCGGTGAGCAGCCACGTCGACGCTCCCAGAACTCCCAGGACGCAGCTGAGTAAGGGCACTTTCGATGTAGTCGTTGGACCTACGCGACCTTCCAGCCGTCGCCGCGGAGGGAGTTCATCAGTTGGACGGAGCGCTCGATGAGCTCGGTCGGCTCGTCGACTTCTTCGACCGACTCGCTGCCGTCGGGCCGCGTGATGATGACGCGATAGCGGCCCGCGAGGCGATCGTGACTGATCTCATAGCGGAGCTTCTCGCCGTTGCGATCGAAAAACCAGATCATGGCAGACGTCAACGATACAACAAACGCGCGAGCGATCGCGATGGTGCCGACGCACTTTTTTTGTTTTTTCAGTGCGCGTCGTCGCCAATGTTCGCTCGCAGACGTTCGTGTCATGTAGCACTAATCCATCACTGGTGGTGTGCCGCGTAAACGGCGGTACCGAGCAGTCCGGCTTCTGAATTCAGAATCACTTTGACGGGCATGCGTCCGACGAGCGGCTCGAGCGGATCTTTCGCGTTGAACGCGCGCATGAACGAGCCCGCGGTGAGCGCCGGCAGAATCTTCGGCGCGATGCCGCCGCCGATGAAGACGCCGCCGGTTGCGACGCTGCGCAGCGCGAGATTGCCGGCCTCGGCGCCGTACGCTTCGACGAACAGATCGAGCGTCTCGACGCAGCCGGGACAGCGGCGATCGAGCGCGGCGCGCGAGATGACCGCGGGCGCGTCGGGATCCTCGACGTCGACGGCGGCCGCGCAGGGCTGTCTATGCACGAACGTATGCACGACCGCCAGGCCGCGGCCCGAGATCACACGCTCGACGTCGACGCGTCCGAAGCGCGCCGTGAGATCGCGAACCATCTCGAGCTCGCGCTCGGTGCGCGCGGCGAAATCGGCGTGGCCGGCCTCGGTCGGCGATGCGATGTAGCGGCCGTCGACGCGGTGGAGCAGCGCTTCGCCGAGTCCGGTGCCGGCGGCGATCAGCGCGATGTTGCCCGTCGATGACGCTTCGCCCCGCTGCAGCACGTACATCTCGTCGTCGCGCAGGACCGGAATCGAGTATGCCATCGCCTCGAGATCGTTGAGCAGCGTCACGCGGCGGAATTCGAACGCCTCGCGCACACGGCGCGCGTCGATGCGCCACGGAATGTTCGTCATCGTCGCAGATTCGCCGATGACCGGACCGGCGACGCCGAAGCACGCCGTGTCGATCGTCACGGCCGCCACCTCATCCTCTTTCCTGAAGGCGGCAATCATCGTCGTCAGGTCGTCGTAGTCGAGCGTGCCGAAGGATCGCACGACGATCGGCCGAGGGCGCGTCTGTTCAGGATCGAAGATGCCGAGGAGAGTTTTCGTTCCGCCGATGTCGCCGGCGAGCAGCATAGGTCCTGCTCCGAACGTCAGACTTCAGACTTCCGACTTGACTTCATCTCCATTGTCCTTCATCTTGAATGGCGTTCCCCTCGATCCAGTCGCCGCGGAGGCTGATTGCCCTCATCCTCACCCAATCTGCCACAACCGCTTGCAGGACAACTCGTCGTCTTCACCGGAAAGCTCAGTTCGCTGGGACGGAAGGACGCACGCGCGCTCGTCGCTCGCCTCGGCGGAGCCACCGCAGACGATGTGAATGCGAAGACGACGATGCTCGTCATCGGCGCTGAAGGATTCGGATCCGCGGAGGATGTGCGCCGCGACAAGAGCAACAAGCTCAAGCGTGCCGAGGAGCTGAATGCACAGCCGGGACCACCAATCAGCATTCTGAGCGAAGCGGAATTCTGCCGGCTCACCGGCGTGCCGACTCCCGAGGCGCTGAAGCAGCAGTATCACGCGCTGCGCGATCTGCTGGCGCGGTACCGCGCGCTCCGCGAGGACCACGTCCGATACCTGGTGAAATGCGGTGTCCTGCGGCCCGTGCTTCGGACCAACGCCGACACCTTTTTCGCATTTCCCGATCTGGCCGTCATCAGGCAGGCGAACGAAGGCCTTGGTCAGGGCGCGCCCTTCCGTGGGATCGTGCGAGCGCTGATCGCGTCGCGTCAGGGTCAGCTCGAATTCGATTTCCGGCTCGACGCGGCGCCCGCGAAGATCATCACGCTGCGGCGGCCCGCCAAAGACGCGCCGTCACACGAGATTCCGATGCAGGAGACCGTGCTGGCCGAAGAATATTTTCGCGCCGGTTCTGCCCTGGACGACGGAGACGAGGCGAACCTGGAGGAGGCGGCTGCGGCGTATCGCAAGGCGCTGGAGCTCGATCCGTATCTCTGCGCAGCGCTGATCAACCTGGCGAACATCCACTACGCCCGCGACGAGCTCGTGGAGGCGCAGGCGCTGTACGAGCGCGCCATCGGCCTCGAATCGGATTTCTACGAAGCCCATTTCAATCTCGGCAACATCTACCACGATCTCGGGCGTTTTCCGGAGGCGCAGGCGTCCTACCGCGAGGCGCTTCGGCTGAATCCGTTCTACGCCGACGCGCATTTCTATCTCGCGGTCACGTTCGAGAAAATGGGCCAGTCACAGGACGCGCGGCCGCACTGGCGCGCGTATCGGCACCTCGCGCCGCAGGGCGAGTGGGTCGAGCTCGCGAGAGAATTCTCGGACTGACGGGGATCACATGCCCTGTCTCTTCCTCATCATCGCGCTCGCCGCTCCACGCGTGCTCGTCTTCGCGCTGTGGCTGACCGGCTGGTTCACCGGCGTTTTCCCTAGCATCATCTGGCCGATCCTCGGATTCATCTTCCTGCCGACGACGCTGCTGTGGTACACCGCCGTCGCGCATTGGTACAGCGGCGTCTGGACGGCCTGGAGGCTGATCGTGCTGATCATCGCGCTGCTCATCGATATTTCTCCCGCCCGCGGCCGCCGCAGCCATGAGTGAGACCCGGCACACCGGTTGAAGATGCCTCGTCAGGAGGCGTCTCATGAATACCGCTATGCGCTCATGGATGTGTGGCGTCGGCGTTGGTGCCGGCCTGACCTTCCTGTTCGATCCCGACCGCGGCGCCCGCCGGCGCGCCTTGATTCGCGACAAGGTCGTGAGAACCGGTCACAAGACGCGTGATGCGCTGGGCGCCACTGGTCGAGACCTCGGCAATCGCTTCAGCGGTGCGATGGCCGAGGCGCGCGGGATGTTCGGGAACGATACGGCAGATGACCGCGTGCTGGGCGCGCGCGTCCGTTCTGAGCTGGGCCGTGTCGCATCTCATCCGCGCGCGATCGACGTCGATGCGGTGAACGGCGTCATCGTGCTGAGCGGCCACGCGCTGGCGTCGGAAGTGCCGGGCATCATCAGCGCGGCGCTCGGCGTTCGCGGCGTCTGCCGGGTGCACGACAACCTGACCGCGCATGAGAGCGCCGAGGACGTGCCGGAGTTACAGGGCGACTCGCCGCGGCCGCGTCAATGGAGGACGTGGCTCAGCTCGGGATGGTCACCGACCGCGATCGTCGTGGCCGGCACGGCGACCGCCGCGGCGATCGCGACCGCCGTCGCGCTCCGCCGCGCCGCGTGAGGCTAATAGCGATAGTCGTCGGGCGATCGCTTCTTCGGCGTGCGGCGAAGCTTGTAGAACGAGCAGTCGGGGCACCACGCCTCGGGATCGAAACCGGTGGCGCCGGCGATTGGAAGCACGTCGCGATGACCGCAACACTCCGGACCTTCTTCAGGCGGACGGCGCCAGCGGCACGACTTGAACTTCGCGACTGCGGGAGAAACCGCGGGCGCCTCGACCGTGGGCTGCGCCTGAGCCGCAGCGGGCATCGGTGACGTGGAGGAAAACGGATCAGGCATCGGTTCTCAATTCTAGCGGAACGCCAACCGATTTCGCCAGAAACGCCAGCGCGCGCCGCTCTTCGGGCGCTACGAGCGTGATGGCTTGCCCTACCTCATCGGCACGGCCGGTCCGGCCGACGCGGTGCACGTACGCATCAGACGAGTCGGGAACTTCGTAATTGATGACGGTGTGAATCGCGTCGATGTCGAGACCGCGCGCGGCGATATCGGTCGCGACGAGCACCTTGTATTTTCCACTCTTGAAGCCTTCGACTGCAATGCGCCGCTGGTCTTGACTGCGATCTGCGTGCAATGCCGTGCACCGGACGCCGGCCGCGGCCAGCTTGCGGGCGAGCCGATCGGCGCCGATCTTCGTGCGCATGAAGATCAACACCGGGCCTTCCGGATTGCGCAGATGATCGATGAGCCACTCCACCTTGCGCGAGGTCGCCACCGATTCCGCGCGGTGCGTGATGCTCTTCGCCGGCGCGCTGCGTTGACCGACCTGAACGTATTTCGCATCGCGGGTGATCTCGAACGCGTCGCGTACGACCTCGTTGGGCATCGTGGCGGAGAACAGGAGTGTCTGGCGTCCGGCGCTCGACGGCGGGAGCGCGGCGACGATGCGCCGCACGTCGGGCCAGAAGCCCATGTCCATCATCCGGTCCGCTTCGTCGAGGACCAGCAGCTCGATGCCGGAGAGATCCGCGTTCTGCTGCCGCATGTGATCCATCAGGCGGCCCGGCGTCGCGACGATGATGTCGACGCCCGCTTTGAGCGCGCGCTCCTGCGGCCCCATCTCCACGCCGCCGTACACCGCGGCGCTCGTCACCGTCGTGTGATACGCGAGCCCGTGAATCTCGTCTTCGATCTGGACGGCGAGCTCGCGCGTCGGGGCGAGCACCAGCACGCGTGATTTTCCGGCCGCGCGCAGCGCGACTTTCTCAGGGTCGCTCTCATCGAGCAGCAGCCGCTGCAGCGTCGGCACGACGAACGCGGCAGTCTTCCCCGTGCCCGTCTCGGCGCAGCCGATCAGATCGTGGCCGGCGAGCGCGAGCGGGATGACGGCGGTCTGAATCGCGCGGGTGTCGACGAACCCGAGATCGCGGATCCCTTCGAGCAGCCGCGGGTCCAACGCCAGTGAGGTGAACGGTACCGGCGTCGTGTCGCAGGCCGTCGGCTCGAGCGCCGACGTGGCAGACGGCGCGGGACGATGAGGCTGCGCGTGCGGCTTGGGCCGGCGGTGGGGACGTCCGTGCGGACGACGACCTCCGCGGGGGTGCGAATGGGGCCTATCAGTTGTATTGGAATTCAAATGGTTCTGGGCTAGCGCGCGCGGAAGGTGATGATGCCCCGGACCGGATCGTAGGGCGAGACGCCCACGGTCACGCGATCGCCCGGGACCACCTTGATGCGGAAGCGGCGCATTCTGCCGCTGAGCTGGGCCAGCACCTCATGGCCGGCATCGCACTGCACGCGGTACAACCCGCCGCTGTGCACTGCGACCACGGTGCCTTGCATGTCAATTAGATCGTCCTTGCTCAACTCCTAGCTGTCCTTTCCGGTCAAACATTATGCCACATCTGCAAAGCTCTCAGCTTTCAGCTCTCAGCAATCAATGCCAGAAATCGTGAAGCTATCAGCTCTTGGCTGTCAGCTCCTGGCTGTCACGCTCAGCAAGTAGTGCTGTCTTTGCTGAGAGCTGAGAGCTACAGGGTTTTTACTGCATCTTCCACCTGCTTCGCGAGTTCTTCATAGTTCTCGCCCGTCAGCCGCATCGGCGCGCCGAATGCCACGCGCACGCGGCCGGGACGCGCCATCCGCCATGAGTGATGGAGCACCTTGTCGAGGCCCTCGATGCGCACCGGAACGACCGGCACGCCAAGTCGCGCCGCGATCATACCGATGCCGGGCCGAAAACGGTCGATCGCGCCGGTGTCGGTGCGGTGCCCTTCGGGAAAAATCAGCACCGACCACCCCTCTTCGAGCACCGACCCGATATAGCGCAGCGTCTGCCGCGCCCCCGCTTCACGCTGAGGAAGCGGAAACGCATTGAAGAACAACGCCGCGAGATAGTAGTTCAGGCTGTTCGTGAACCACGCCAGCCGCCCGTGCTCGGCGGGATGGAAATGCGCCTTGAAGAACTCCTTGGCCATCGCCGTCGTGACGCGATAGCGGATCGGTCGCGGCAGCGCCGCCAGGATGACCGGGGCATCCATGTGACTCTGGTGGTTCGCCGCGAAGATGACCGGCGTGTCGAGATCGCGAAGATGCTCGCGCCCGTCGACGCGGATCCACGCGAACACGCGCGCGAGCGGCAGAATCCACGTCGGCAGGCTCGCGCGCCGGATCGTGCGCGCCGGCCACGCGCGACTCCAGGCGGGGAACTCGACGGGCTCGGCCGGCGCGGCGCCGCCGGCGGCGGAGCGTTCGACGAGCGTACGGAGCTGACCGAGATCGCGCGTTTCCGAAAACGCGCGCTCATCGATGCGTGTCTGAAACGCGTCCTCGAGCGCGACCATCAGCTCCACGCGATCGAGCGACGACAGGCCCAGCTCCTCGATCGTCGTCGTCGATGAGACGTCCGGCCGCCCGGCGTACTTCGCAATCAGCGCCGCGAGCTGGTCGCCCCCCGGTTTCATCACCCGCGGCGCCGAACCGGTCCTGACCCACTCGCGAATCTCGGCGCGCTTGATCTTGCGCGTGCCTTCGGTACGCGGCAGCTCGGGCTCGGGCCAGACGAGCGCGCGCCGCACCTTCTGGTGATCTTCGAGCTCCGCGTTCGCCTGTCGCACGATCTGATCGGGCGCGATGTTGGGCTCGAGCACGAGCACGGCGTGCACCCGCTCCTCCGAACCGATCGGCACGCCGACGACGGCAGAGTCGCGGACGCCGGGAATGCGATTGAGCACGCGCTCCACATCTTCGGGGAAGACGTTGAGTCCTTCCGGCGTGACGATCATTTCCTTCTTGCGGCCGCGGATGTAGATCTGCCCACTCTGCGTCTTCTCGCCGATGTCGCCGGTGTGGAACCAGCCGCCCTGGAACGCGCGCGCGGTTTCCTCCGCCGCGTTGAAGTAGCCGCGCGTCACGTTTTCGCCGCGCACGAGGATCTCGCCGTCGGGCGCGATCTGCACCTCGACGCCGGCGATCGGTTTGCCCACCGAGCCTTTTTTTGTGCTGAACGGATGATTGAGGCTGACGATCGGCGCCGTTTCCGTCAGGCCGTACCCCTGAATCACGACGAAACCCAGTTCCTTCCAGAACGCTTCGAGCTCCGCGTCGAGCGGCGCGGCACCGACGACGAACGCCCAGAATTTCAAGCCGAGCAGCTTGTGGACACGGCGGTAACGCCACCAGCGTCGCGTGAAGTGTTGTTTCGGTCCGGGGGTCTTCGCTTCAGGCGCGACGCGCATCACGTGCTCGCGAAGGACGTCGAGAATCTTCGGCACGGAAACGATCACGGAAATGCGCCGGCTCTTGATCTGCGTGACGATGTCCACCGGGTTGTAGCCCCGCATGAAGACGACGACGCCCGGCAGCATCGGCGGCACGAAGGTCGCCATGGCCTGACCGAACATGTGGCTCAGCGGGAGCAGGTTCAAGAACCTCAGTGGGTAGAAGGGTTGACTCCACTTGCGGTACTTGAGGATCTCGCGTTCGATCGGCACCGTGTTCGCGAGCACGTTGCGGTGGGTGATGACGACGCCCTTGGGATCGGCGGTGGCGCCCGATGTGAAGATGATCTCGGCCACATCGTCGCGCGTGACGGCCACCGCCGGTGGATCGCCGCTGCGCCACTCCATTTCGTGCAGCTTCCACACCGGCGTATCGATGGGCGCGCGCAGTGACGGCACGTCCTGCCCGATCGCGATCAGCTTCGCGCCGACAATCTCACTGACGCGCGCGAGGAAGTCGGGCGACGCGCGATAGTCGATCGGCACGATGACCACGCCGATGAGCAGGCAGCCCCAGAGCGCGACGATCCACTCGGGACGGTTCTCGCTCCAGACGACAACTTTGTCGCCTTTGCGAAGTCCCAGTTCGTGCAGGCGCGCGGCGAATCCGCGCGCGGCGCGGCCGACTTCGTCGTACGTGTAACTGCGGCTTCTGAACCCATCGTCGTACACGAGAAACTCGCCGCGCGCGCGCGCGAGATCGCGAAAAAAGTCAATCAGCGTTTCGCGGACCACGAGTGAACTATGATATACGGCCGCGATGCGAATCTTTCTGACGGGCGCGACCGGATACACCGGCGCGGCTGTGCTCGATGCGCTCGTGCGCGCCGGGCACGACGTCACGGCGCTCGTCCGCAACAACGAGAAGGCGCGGCGTGTCGCCAGGCGCGGCGGACACCCCGTGGTCGGCAATCTGGCGGAGCCGGAGTCGTTTCGCGGCGCCGCCGAAGCGCAGGACGGGTACATTCACGCGGCGTACGACGCGCGATCGGGACAAGGTCCGTCGATCGATCAGGCCTCGCTCGAAACGATCATCACGGCCGCCAGGCGCCCGCGCACGGCCGGATCGAACGCGCCGGCCAGGCGCTTCATCATCTACACCTCCGGAATCTGGATTCTCGGCAAGTCGCCGGAGCCCGCGACGGAGGAGTCGCCGATCAATCCGGTGGCGGTGGCCGCGTTCCGGCCCGCGCACGAACAAGTCGTCCTCGATGCCGCGAGCGATCGCCTGCGGACGATCGTCGTCCGGCCCGGCGTCGTCTACGGCGGCGGCGACGGCATCGTCGGCGACATTTTCAAAGCGGCGTCGAACGGGCTCGTCCGCGTCATCGGCGACGGCAACAACCACTGGCCGCTGGTATACGACCGCGATCTGGCGGATCTCTACGCGCGCCTCGCGGGGCGAGAGGATGCGTCGGGCGTCTATCACGCCAACGACGAAGGCGACGAGCGCGTCAACGACATCGTCGACGCGATCAAGCCGTACTTGCCCGTGAGGCCGGACGTCCGGCACGTGCCGATTGACGAAGCGCAGAAAAAGATGGGCCCGGTCGCCGAAGCGCTGGCGCTCGATCAGCTCGTGCGCAGTCCACGCGCGCGCGCGCTCGGATGGACGCCGACGCTCCATTCCGTCGCCGGCAATGCCGCGAGGCTGCTCGAGGAATGGAGAGCGTCTAGGAATTAGGGATTAGGGATTAGGGATTAGGGATTAGGGATTAGGGATTCGGAGTCAGTCGGGGCTTTCGCGGCCGGGGCCACTTCCTCGCGCGAAGGTTGCGACTCCGGCTCGGCGACGACGTCCTTCACGTCCACCAGCGCGATCTTCGGCTGGGGCAGCTCACCCGCCACGATTTGATCGATCAATCCGTAGTCGAGCGCGCTTTGCGCATCGAGATAGAAATCGGTGCGCTTGGTGTCTTTGATGATCTGCCGCAGCGGTTTGCCCGAGCGCACCGACAGAATCTTGTAGATCTGATCCTGCATCTGCTTCAGGCGTTCGAGGTGCTGCGCCGCGGCGGTCGTGGACTGCCAGCCCGCCCACTTCGCCGGTTCGTGAATCATGATCCATGAGTGCGGGAAGGCGAACCGCCGGCCGTCGCTCGCCGCCTGCAGCACGATCGACCCCATCGAGTACGCCATCCCCTGCACGATGATGGTCACCTCGATGCCGCGGCTGATGATGTGGCGGATGGAATCGTGAATGGCCAGGCCGTCGGTGACGTTGCCGCCGGCGCTGTTGATGTAGAGCGTGATGGGCCGGTTGTTCTCGCTGGCGAGCTCACGGAGCCGTTCGATGCAGGCGCGGGCGGTGTCTTTCTCGATATCACCGATGAGATACACGTCTCGCAGCCGCTCGCCCGCTTCCTTCCGGAGCTGGACTCGAACGGCATCGACCAACTCTGCGATCAGCCGATCGCTCAACTCACCCATCACAAGAATTATCGCATCGACCCGGACCTCAACTGGACGCGGGCGCAAAATAAAAGGCCAACCCCAGGATGAGATAGACGGCCGTTAACTGCAGTCCTTCGACCCAGTTGCTCTCGCCGTCGATGACCACGATGAACGTCGCCATGACCGAGAGCGCAATCGCGGTAATCTCGAACGCGTTGAAGAGCAGCGACATCGGGTGGCCGAGCAAGTACGACAACAGGACCAGCGCGGGCGCGACCAACAAGGCAATCTGGGCGCTGCTTCCGACGGCAATCTCGACGGCCAGCGTCATCTGGTCGCGGTGCGCCGCGACGACGGCGGAGTAATGTTCGGCCGCGTTGCCGATGATGGCGATGACGATGACGCCCACGAACAGTTCGGTGAGCTGGAAGTGCGCGAGCGCCGGTTGCAGGGCGCCGACGAGAATCTCCGCCTGAACGGCCGTCAGCACAGTGCCGCCGGCGAGCAGCGCGACGGCGGATCCCGCCGGCAGGAGATGCTTCGCGTCACCCGATGCATGCCCGGACCGAAAGAGGTCGCGGTGCGCGGTGAACGCGTACACGAGGCTGCCGGCGTAGGCGACGATCAGGACGATCGCGCTCCAGACACTCAATCGGCCAATTGCCGCCGGCTCGACGCCGAGGCGGCCGTACAACGTGAGATCGAAGACGGCCGGCATCACGAGCGCAACGACCGCGAGGAAAAGCATGGCCGTCGCGTTGGTCGCCGTTGTTCGATGGAACTTCTGCGTCTTGCGTCCGAGCCCGCCCACGAAAAACGAAAGCCCGAGCACCAAGAGCAGATTGCCGACGATGCTGCCGCTGATCGAGGCCTTGACGAGGTCGACGCGGCCGTCATTCAGCGCCACGATCGCGATGATCAGCTCCGCCGCGTTCCCGAACGTGGCGTTGAGGAGACCGCCGAACGCCGGTCCCGAGCGGGACGCGAGCTGGTCGGTGCCGAGCCCGATGACGCCGGCGAGCGGCACGAGCGAGATGGCCGCCGTGATGAACACCCACGGCGACGCCGGAGCCACGAAGTGAAGGATCCAGCAAATCGGTGCGGCGACCACGAGCAGGTTCAAGCGATTGTCGACGAGCGCGCGAAGCATCAGTCGCCGAACTTCTCCACGTCCTCGTCTTCCGCGCCGGGCAACAGATCGAAGAACGCGTCGAGACTGCGGTCGAGCGACCGGCGCAGCTGCGGAATCGTCCCGTCGAACGTGTGAAGCGTGAGACCGGCCGTCGACCCGTCGGCCAGCTTCAGCGTCGCCTCTTCAACGCCTTTCAGCGAGCCTTCGGGAATCAACCGAACGCCGTAGACCAGGGTGTATCTCGCCATATGCCATTTAATCACGCGACGTCGATCAGCGGCTTCGCGGCGTCGATCGCTTCGTCGAGCGTCGTGACGCGTCCGTCGAGCTGCTGCTCGTAGACGGCCTTCAGAATCTCGCCGATGCGCGGGCCGGGTCTGAGCCCGAGCGCAAGGAGATGACGGCCGAGCAGAATCGGCGCCGGCGGGCGATGCTCGACGCCGAGCGATCGCGCGCGCTCGAGGAACCAGTCCATCGCCGAACAGTCGAACGTCCCCGGCTTCCGCCCTTCGCAGTCCGCTTTGGCGACGCGCGCCAGCAGCTCGAGGTCGACCTTCTGCGCCAGCCGGCGGAACGCGCCGTCGCCGACTTCATCGCGGACCTTGAACCAGGATCCGGGCTTGAGGTGCTGCGCGACGACACCCGCGACATGCTTGCGGACGTCGTAGCCGTCGATCGAGTGGACGTTCAGGCGATCGAGCAGCGCGAGCGCCGGCGCGACGCCTTGTTCTTCGTGGTCCATGGATCGAATCCGTCCATCGATGAACGCCGTCGTCGGCGGCTTGCCGAGGTCGTGACACACCGCGCCGAGCATGACGGTGATTTGCTGCGGCCGCGGCAGGTCGTCGATGCGCAGGCGCGCTTGATCGATGACCTGCAGCGTGTGCACCCAGACGTCGCCCTCCGGATGCCATTCGGGCTCCTGCGGGCAGTTCACGAGCGCGTGCAGCTCCGGAAAGAGCTTCGCGACGACGCCGAGCTCGAGCGCCAGCGCGAAGCCGATCGACGGCCGGCGAGCGAAGAGCAGCTTCTCGAACTCGCCCCAGACGCGCTCGGATGGAAGATCGTCGAGCGGAATCTCGCGGCAGATTGCTCGCGTCGTCTCGTCCAGCGTGAACTCGAACCGCGCCGCGAACTGAATCGCGCGAAGCACGCGGAGGCTGTCGTCGGCGAACGTCGCCGGATCGACGACGCGCAGAAGCCCGCGTGCCAGATCGCCGCGGCCGTCGAAGGGATCGATGTATTCCTCTGTGAGCGGATCCCAGGCGATCGCGTTGATCGTGAAATCGCGGCGGCGAGCGGCGTCCGCGATCGACATCTCAGGATCGCCGATGACCAGGAATCCGCGGTGGCCGCGTCCCGACTTCGACTCGCGCCGCGGCAGCGAGACGTCGATGTCGCCGAGCTTGTACACCTGAAAGCTCTCGCCGATCGCTTCGACCCGTCCAAACGGCTCGAGGAGTTGCCGCAGACGATCGGCCGGCACGCGGAAGACCTCGACGTCGAGGTCCTTGGATTCGCGCCCCATCAGCCGGTCGCGGACCCAGCCGCCGACGACGAGCGCGTGCCCTCCGGCTTCGCGTATCACGGCCGCGATCTCGCGCGCACGATCGAGACTCGCGCTCATGCGGTGACGGAAGCGATGACACGCGTCACGCCGCGAGCATAACATTACGGTTCCATGGATCCCGCCATCCGCCTGCTTCGAGATCTCGTCGCCATCAACTCCGTGAATCCGACGCTCGTGCCCGGCGCGCCGGGCGAGCGTGAGATCGCGAGCGCCGTCGCCGGCGAGATGCGCCGCATCGGTCTCGACGTGACGATCGAGGACGTCGCGCCGGGACGCCCGAACGTTGTCGGCATCATGGAGGGGAAATCGCGCGGCCGCGCGCTGATGCTCTGCGGGCACACCGACACGGTCGGCGTCACGGGCATGGCCGATCCGTTCACACCAGGCGAACGCGACGGCCGGCTCTACGGCCGCGGTGCGCAAGACATGAAGGGCGGCGTCGCGGCGATGATCGATGCCGCGCGCGTCATCGCCGATCGCGGTCTCGATTCGGGCCGTCTCATCGTCGCCGCCGTCGTCGACGAAGAGCATTCGAGCATTGGCGCCGAGGCGCTCGTGAAGACGTGGACGGCGGACGGCGCGATCGTCACCGAGCCGACCGACCTCGCGATCGCCGTCGGGCACAAAGGTTTCGCGTGGGTCGAAGTGGAAGTGTTCGGCCGTGCCGCGCACGGCAGCCGTCCCGCCGAAGGGCAGGACGCGATTCTCAGGCTCGGCCGTGTCCTGACGTGGCTCGAGAATCTCGACCGCACGCTTCAGTCGAGGCCGCCGCACGCGCTGATGGGCACCGCATCGCTCCATGCGTCGTTCGTCGAAGGCGGACACGAGTTGAGCAGCTATCCCGGCCGCGCCGCACTGCAGATGGAGCGGCGGACGCTGCCGAGCGAGCCCGAAGCGATCGCGATCGAGGAAGTGCGCGACATCCTCGCGACGCTCGCGCGCGAAGACGTGACGTTTCGCGCCGCGGCCCGGCCGATGTTCAGCCGGCCCGGTTATGAAGTGCCGACCGATCACGAGTTGCCGCGAACGCTCGCGGGTGCCCTCTCGGCCGTTGGCGGCACCCTGCGCATGACCGGCGCCAGCTTCTGGACCGACGCGGCCGTCCTCGGTCACGCCGGCATCCCCTCGATCCTGTTCGGGCCGGGCGGCGCCGGACTTCATTCCACGGAGGAGTACGTCAACGTCGCCGACGTGGGCGTCTGCCGCGACGCCCTCGTCGAGTTGGTGCGAAGGTTTTGTTGAAAGGTTTTGTGAAGAGGAAGTGAAGTGGGCCGCGCCCGGGTCGTCCGCCATTGGATCGCGGATCCAAGAATCCGCGTTACGCCGACGGCGTGACGGACCCGGCGCGTTATGCTGGATCTGTCTGTTGCGTGCGTCTCGCTCGACTACGCAATGCGGCGCACGCTGATGAGCTGCGGACGCACAAGTGCCTGTCGGCGTGCATCCCCACGAATCGTCACGGTTGGCGGCACCTCGTTGAGGGCCCAGCCTCGAGTCTCGTGTCCGCACGACGCGCACTTCAAGAACATTCGATCCTGTTCGAACTGCAGCAGGGTATCGTGGCCATGCAGCCCGCAGAACAGCTGATGCAGTCGATCGATCACGCTAAACCCTTCCACGTGAGCCTCTTCTCTGGCCCCAGAGATCCCCTCGCTGGAGGCTACCGGATGGGGATAATTGGTCACCATGTTCGCCTGCTCCTCCTGTCGTTGGCTCCTCACCTCAAGTAAGGACGCCGACGACCGACTTGCGGTTCAGGTGACTTCAAGAGGCGTGCCGGGATGAGCCTTCTCAGCCCTAAGTGCAGATGAGCGGAGCGGTTGCACCGAGATGGCGAAAGGAACGAGTCGAAGGAAAGACCTCTTTTGGGTAAATAGGCGCAACACCACATGAGTTCAATCGATGCAGTTTGCGCACTCCTGAGCAAGCTGTTACCCACGCTCTTCAAGAATCCCGCGCGCGACAAACGCAATGTTGGCGGGGCGTTCGCCCAACCGGCGCATGAAGTACGGAAACCATTCACGGCCGAATGGGACGTACACCCGAACGCGATAGCCTTCCGTGACGAGGGCAGTCTGTAGATCGCGACGAATCCCGTACAACATTTGAAATTCGAACCGGTCCGCGGCGATCCCGTGCACGCGCGCGAGCTGCCGCGCGCGTGTGATCAGGGCCGGATCGTGCGTCGCGATGGCCGGATAGTGCCCCGTGGTGAGCACTGTCTTCATCATGCGCACGTACGCGGCGTCGACGTCGGCTTTTCGTTGATACGCGACGCCCTTTGGCTCCTTGTATGCGCCTTTGACGAGGCGAACGCGGGCCCCAAGCGCCGTAATCCGCTGCAGATCGCGCTCGCTGCGATGCAGGGCCGACTGCAGCACCACGCCAATCTGCCGGTAACCCTGCTGCCACAGCGTTTCGAAGATTTCGAGCGTGACATCCGTGTACGGCGAGTTCTCCATGTCGATTCGGATGAAGAACCCCGCGGGCTCGGCGCGCTCGAGGATCTTTCGCAGATTGTCCACCGTGCTCGCTTTGTCGACGTCGAGTCCGAGCTGCGTCGCCTTGAGCGAGAGGTTGCGCTCGATCCCCGACTTGATCACCGCGTCGATGATCGTCAGGTACTCGCGCGCCGCGGCGTCGGCGCTCTCCAGACTTGTGACGCTCTCGCCGAGGAAGTCCAGGGTATGGTGCAGGCCCCTCCCCTCGAGCACGCGCGCCGCCTCGATCGCTTCCGCCACCGTCTCGCCCGCGATGAATCGGCGGGCGACGCTGGTGGGTCCGTGCATGCCGTAGCGCGAAGCCGACTTCCTCAGGACGCTGTTTTTTGCCAG
Organism: Vicinamibacterales bacterium; assembly: GCA_036004865.1. GTDB lineage: Bacteria > Acidobacteriota > Vicinamibacteria > Vicinamibacterales > CAVVIG01 > QHWF01. The sequence goes on along the minus strand of DASYQZ010000049.1, from coordinate 6,579 downwards.
GAGATGAAAAAGGGTTCTGGATGGGCGATCGAACATCAGTGGGTCCGGCCGGTGGTCACGAGCAGGTGCTCGATCGTCCGCGCGTAATACCGCAGCACGACGCGTTCGCGCACCCGGAACCGGCCTCGCTCGGCGACGACGATGCCACGCGTTTCGAGCGCCTCGGCGGCCTCCTCGATCGCCTGGCGTCCGCTCGTCACGCCGAGATTGGCGTGGCGCGCGGTGAGCTCTTCGAGCAGATGATCGATGCGCGCCTCGAGATCGCGCCGCGCGATCGAGGGGCGCATCGCCGCGGCGAACACCGCGGTCGGCAGCACCTTGTAGAGCGCGCCGATTCGCGCGCGGACCTGGCGCGCCAGCTCGAGCACGTCGGTCCGCGAGCGCGCGTCGATGTTCGCGACGCTCATGGGGGCGCCGAACGTGACGAACGCACGCGTGCGGTACCCCACCGCGTAGCGCACCATTTCCGCGATCTCGCGGCTGAACGGCCGCTGCCGCTTCTTCGAACGCTGGTGCGCCAGGATGCGATCTTCGAGCACCAGGTCGTACGCGATCGCCGTCGGGATGATCACGAGATCCTGGCGATCGTTCGAGAGCGCTGCGTTGAACAGCCCCGTCTTCGCCGGCTTCAGCTCGCCACTGTAGCTGCGTCCCCCCTCCGGGTAGAAGAACAGGTCGTGCTTCTTCAGAATCTCCCCGACGTACGCCTTGAGCGTCACCAGGTACGCCGGATCTTTCGCGTTGCGGCGGATCGGAATCGCGCCGGTCACATGCTTGTGAATGAGGCCGAGCGGGCCGCCGAAGAGATTGATGCCGGCGGCGATGAGCGGCGGCCGGATGCCGTTGTCATCGAGCACCAGCGGCTCCACGAGATAATCGGTATGGCTCTTGTGATTCGAGGCGTACACGATGCGATGCGACCGCACGGCATTCGTGACGTGATGCAGGTTCTCGTGCTTGCGTTCGATCTTGCGCAGAATCGGATAGAGCGGATGCTGGAGCGCGCGATAGAACTTGTGGCGCTGCGTGGTGCGCAGCTCGTCGAGGATCGCATGCACCTGCTCGCGCGGGTACTTGAGAACCTCTTCGCGCGCCAGGACGGCCTGGGAGATGTCGTCCAGCATGAGAGGCGCTCCGGACTATAGCACGCGGCAAAGTCTCAAGTCTCAAGTCTCAAGTCTCAAGTCTCAAGTCTCAAGTCAAGTCTGAAGTCTCAAGTCTCAAGTTCAGACTTGAGAGTTGAGACTTGAGAGTTGAGACTTGAGAGTTGAGAGTGAGACTTGAGACTTCAGACTTTCTCCATCGCGCGGATTACCGCGTCCGCGAATTCGGTCGTCGAGGCCGTGCCGCCTAGGTCCCGCGTCCGGACAGTCCGCGCCGTCAACACCACGCCGAGCGCGGCCATGATGCGATCCGCCGCGGCGCCTTCGTCGATGTGGCGCAGCATCAACACCGCCGACAACAGCAGCGCCGTCGGGTTCGCCAGGTTCTTCCCCGCGATGTCGGGCGCGCTGCCATGCACCGCCTCGAACACCGCGACCTCTGTGCCGAGGTTCGCAGCGCCGACGACGCCAAGACCACCGACCAGGCCGGCACAGAGATCCGAGACGATGTCGCCGTAAAGATTCGGCAGGAGCAGCACGTCGAACTGTTCCGGCTTCATCACGAGCTGCATGCACGCGGCGTCGACGATGCGCTCCTCGTACTTGATGTCGGTGTGCTCGCGCGCCACACGCCGGCAGCACTCGAGGAACAGCCCGTCGCTCTGCTTCATGATGTTGGCTTTGTGGATCGCGGTCACCTTCGCGCGCCGGTGTCGCGTCGCGTGCGAGAACGCGAACTGCGCGATGCGCGTCGACGCGCGCTCGGTGATGATCTTCAGGCTCTCGACCACGCCCGGCACGACCTCGTGCTCCAGCCCCGCGTAGAGGTCCTCGGTGTTTTCGCGGACGATGACGAGATCGAGACCGTGGAACTTCGCGTCGATGCCGGGGAGATTCCACACGGGCCGCAGGTTCGCATACAGATCCAAGAGCTTTCGCAGGCCGACGTTCACGCTCGTGAAGCCGCCGGCAATCGGCGTCGTGACAGGACCTTTGAGCGCGACTTTGTTCCTGCGGATCGAGTCGATCAACTCGACGGGGATCGTCTGCCCCGTGCGCTCGAACGCGTGCACGCCGGCGAGATGAGGCTCCCAGGCGATCGACACGCCGGACGCTCTCAGAATGCGAACGACCGCTTCGGTCACTTCCGGACCGATGCCGTCGCCGGGAATCAGCGTGATGGTGTGTGTCATTCGCGCGCGTACCAGAAGAGAAGCAGGAAGCCCAGGGCCAGGTTGATGACCGTGATCACCGCGGCCGCGGTCCGGGCCATCGCCGACAGCGCGACGAGCAGGAGCATGAGGAGCGTCAGGGCCGCACGCGGCACGAAGGCGTGCGGCGGCGGCCCGACGAATTTCATCACGAACAGGCTCACCAGAATGACGGCGCCGCAGATGAGCGCGACGAAATGGAACGGCGGTAGTTTGTTCCCAAATACTACGGTCACCATACCGCCGAGCCAGACCACCAGCGCGGCCAGCGCGACGTACCGGACCGCAAGCATCTGAACATTATAATTTCAGGATTGCAGAACAGCGGGATGCCCGGACTCGAGCGAATCGCCGACCGCGTGGTCGAGGCGCTCGTGCGCGAAGACGCGATCGACGCGACCGCGCTCACGTTCCTGCTGCGCCGCTACCGCCAGACCGACACGGAACCGCTGCGACGCGCGCTCGAACCGGCGCTCGCGCGAGGTCTCGAACTGCGCCGGAGCGCCTCCACCTGCCGCGAGCGCGCGGCGTGGCTCTGTCTCTTCACCGAAGCCGCATCCGTCTCGGCCGACGAGCGTCTGCGCGAAGCCATCGCCGATCTCGAGCCCGCGCTCCGGCACGACTGGATCGGCTGCCGCATCGTCGGCGATCTCGCGCTGGCGATCGACGCGTGCCTGAACGTCATCAGCATCTTCGATCCGCGCGATCTCGCGCCGAAGGCGATCGACGCGCTCGAGCATCTCGTCGCGGCCGCCTACCGTCCGGGCGAGGGGCTCGTGCACGATCTCGATGTGCCGAACGGCGCGCGCGGGCATCTGGCCGATCACATGAACACCGCCGCCGCGCTGCTCAGCGCGTACGTCCTGACATGGCGGCTGCCGTACGGCATGCTCGCCGAAGAGCTCGTGCAGTTCGCGCGGCGCGCGTTGTGGGACGACGAGCACGCCGCGTTTCGCGAATCGCCCGACGCCGTGACGGATTCACGACCGTTCGCGCTCAACTGCGACGCCGTGCGCGTCCTCTGCCGGCTCGCCGCGCTGCATCACGACGACGACTACCGTCACGTCGCTGTCGTGGCGGCAGACGCGAACTACAAAGCTGACGCGGAACGAATCTTGATGGCGTACGCCTCGAGCGCCGACGGACGCGGCCTCGCCGACGCGGCGGCGTACGGTCTCGCGCTCGCCGAATACGACAATCTGCAATAGAATCTGAGATCGGAATCCGCAATCCGAGATCAGCATCGGAAATCAGTAAATCTGAAATCAATCTGAAATCCACAATCTGCGGTCCGGGATTGATATGGCCATTGATCGCGCGTCACTGATTCCTGTCCTCAAGAACGTCGCCACCCAACTGCGGATCGATTCGATCCGGTCGACGTCCGAAGCCGGCAGCGGGCATCCGACGAGCTGCTGCTCGGCGGCCGAGATCATGGCCGCGCTGTTCTTCGCGGAGGTGCGGTTCGATCCGAAGCATCCGAAAAATCCGGACGCGGATCGCTTCGTGCTGTCCAAGGGTCACGCGGCGCCGGTGCTGTACGCCGCGTGGGCCGAGGCGGGCGCTTTCGATCGATCGGAGCTCCTGAAGCTGCGCCGGATCGATTCGGATCTCGAAGGCCATCCGACGCCGCGGCTGCCGTTCGTCGACGTCGCCACCGGATCGCTCGGGCAGGGCATCTGCGCGGGCATCGGCATCGCGCTGAACGCGCGGCGGATCGCGTCGGACTACCGCACGTACGTCCTGCTCGGCGATGGCGAGTCGGCCGAGGGCTCCGTCTGGGAAGCCGGCAACGTCGGCGCCGCAGACGAGCTCGACAACCTGTGCGGCATCACCGACGTGAACGGACTCGGACAGAGCCGCGCGACGATGTGGAACCACGACATGGACCAGTTCGCGCGGCGCTGGCGCGCGTTCGGGTGGCACGCCATCGTCATCGACGGCCACGACCTCGCCGCCATCCTCGACGCGCTCGACGAAGCGCGCCGCACGAAGGGTCAGCCGACGATGATCCTGGCGCGCACCATCAAGGGCAAAGGCGTCTCGTTCGTCGAAGGCAAGGACGGCTGGCACGGTAAGGCGTTCAAGAAGGGCGAGGAGCTCGATCGGGCGATCGCCGAGCTCGAGAAGCAGTTCGTGCCGGTCCCTGCCGGCATCGAGAACCTCGCGAAGAATCCAGCCAGTCTGATCCCGAAACCCGCGTCGACCTCGCGTCCGCCGATTTCGCCGAAGCCCCTCGCGCCGCCGTCGTACAAGATCGGCGACCAGGTGGCAACGCGCGAAGCGTACGGCGACGCGATCACGAAGCTTGGCGAGGCGGATCCGCGCGTCGTCGCCCTCGACGCCGACGTGAAGAATTCGACGTTCAGCGACAAGTTCGAGAAGAAGTTTCCCGACCGCTTCTATCAGAACTTCATCGCCGAACAGGTGATGATCGGCGCCGCGATGGGTCTGGCGGCCCGCGGGGCGATTCCGTTTCCCTCGACGTTCGCGTGCTTCTTCTCGCGCGCCGCCGATTTCATCCGCATGGCCGCCATCAGCAACGTCGGCGTGAAGCTCGCCGGATCGCACGCGGGCGTATCGATCGGCGAAGATGGTCCCTCGCAGATGGCGCTCGAGGACCTCGCCATGTGCTCCGCCCAGCCGAACTTCGCCGTGCTGTATCCGTGCGACGGCGTCAGCACCGAGAAGCTCGTCGCGCTGATGGCGTCTCACGCCGGGCCCGCGTACATGCGCACGAGCCGCCCCAAGACGCCGGTGATCTATTCAGGCGACGAGACGTTCACGATCGGGGGTTTGAAGGTGCTGCGCGAGAGCGGCGGCGACGTGGCAACCGTGATCGGCGCCGGCGTCACCGTGTTCGAAGCGCTGAAGGCACACGACGAGCTGAAAACGAACGGGATGCCGATCCGCGTGATCGATCTGTATTCGGTGTCACCGGTCGATCGCGACGGCCTCGTCGCTGCCGCGCGCGCGACCGGCGGACATCTGATTACGGTCGAAGATCACTATCCGGCAGGCGGCATCGGCGACGCGGTTGCGGCCGCGGTCGCCGACGCCGGGTTCACGGTGCATCGTCTCGCCGTGCGCGAGATTCCGCGCAGTGGCAAACCCGAAGAGCTGCTCGACCGCTTCGGGATTTCCGCCAGGCACATCGTCAGTGCCGTCCGCGCCCTCGCGGGAAAGACAGTCGGTGCGCGCTGAAGTCCGCCTGCAGCTTTTTGGCCTGCGCCTGCTGATCGGGCGTCAGGATCGGCCAGACTTCCGCTCGAGCTCGCGCCGAGGCCACCGCCGCGTCCGCCTGAACGACGCCCAGCTCGGCGCTCTTCGAACGGATGAGCGCTTCGTCAATCGTGTCGGCCATGATCGCCGCAGTCAATGCCTCGTGCGCGAGCCTCTCGCGGTCGCCGAGCGCCTTCCATTCGTCGCGATGAGCGTCGACGATGTTCTTGATCTGTTCCTTCTGAGCGTCGGTCAGATTGAGCTGAGGCCCGAGCATGCGCAACATCGCGAGCGGACTGCCGGGTCCGCCCGGTCCGAACATGCCTCCCCGGCCACCGGGCCCGATGCCGCGTCCACTAAACGAACGCGGGTCCTGGTTCGTATTCTGAGCTGATGCCCGTAAGCCTGCCGTAACGCCGAGCGCGAGCGCCGCTGCGGCCACCGTGGCCATCACGACGCGTTTGGTGATAAGAGTCATGTTCGTGTCTCCTCGTTCGGATTTGACTGAACGTTTATGGACCACACATGACCACCGTGTGAAAAGACCATGACGAGCGCGACCGTCTCGCGAGACACAAGAATGTCGCCCAGAGTCCTCGTCGTCGAGGACGAGCCACACATCCGCGAGCTGGTGTGTTTGCACCTCGGTCTGGAGGGTTACTCGTGCGAGGGCATGGGCGACGGCCAGGCGGCGTTGAAGCGCACCGAAGCCGAGCGCTTCGACCTGATGGTGCTCGACGTGATGATTCCCGGCATCGACGGCCTGTCGCTGTGCCGCGCCGTCCGCAACGGCCGCGCGAACCACGACGTGCCCATCCTGATGCTCACCGCGCGCCGCGAAGAGTCGGACAAGGTGATCGGGCTCGAGAGCGGCGCCGACGACTACCTGACGAAGCCGTTCGGCGTGCGCGAGCTCGTCGCGCGCGCGCGCGCGCTCCTGCGGCGCCCGCGTCAGGCGGCGGCGGCCGTCGCGGCGTCCAATGGCGACGAGATGGGACCGCCGATCACCATCCACGGCGTCGACATCGATCCGCCGCGGCGCC